>JAZRHO010000036.1:0-70938 GCA_045644805.1 Eubacteriales bacterium
CGTTTTAAAAGAGCTTTATCATGCTCACGACGTTCAGGTAACTTCTCCTCGAAGTGGAGTTTCGGGCAACGTCGGCATTGAAGCCAGCATCCTTACGGGAGAAAAGCATCAAACAACCCTCGAAGAGGTTACAAATAAGCTCAATTCCCTTGATTACGTTGTATTCGCAATAGAATCTCTCTGATTTGATCTTAATACGTTTAAATAAAAAGCGAGCCCGCATAAAAGTAAGTTCGATTTACCGTTCTTACCCATGCGGGCTTATCTTTTATTTAGAAATGAACATCTGAGTCCAATATTTTCCGTCAGAGACATAACCTATGCCGATATGCGTATATGACGGATTCAAGATGTTTGCTCGATGTCCCGAAGAGTTCATCCAGCCATTTACGACCGCTTCGGGAGTCGCGTAACCTCTTGCTATGTTTTCGCCTGCGCTTTTATATGATATTCCGAAATTACGTATCATCTGGAAGGGCGTACCGTAGACGGGGCTGGTATGAGAAAAATATGAATTATCTCTCATATCCTCCGACTTGAATCGCGCAACTCTTGCAAGCTGCCAATCATAAGTAAGCTTTGAAAGTCCGTTTTTGACACGGATATCGTTCACAAGATTTATCACCTGCTGCTCATATTCGGTTATTGAATCGTCAAGCACAGGGATATTCAGCACGTCTCCCGGATAAATAAGATCGGGATTTTTTATATGAGGATTTGAGCGCTTCATCTCGCTTACGCCAACCTCATGCTTTGAGGCAATACGCCACATAGTGTCACCCTTAACGACAGTATACGTAACAGCGGCAGACACGGGAAGTATAAACAAAGAAGCCGTAACAAGAGTTGAAATAACAGTCAAAAGAAATTTCTTCATCTTCTCCTCCTTAAGGTTTCTTCTATCGGAATGAAAAGGCTCGCTTTCCTTTCCGTATATATGATACCATATCGTGGATAGAGAAGTCAAATGTAAGTCTTGGAAAAAGGCTATTATAGATGAATTTTGCAAATAATCATTTACAAATCATCATTGATTCCATAAATTTGTATGTATTTTTGTTTTGTTAAACCTTGTCGTTTTTATGTTTTTCCACAAAATTAAGGAAATTGCGCCAGCCGTGTCTTGAAAGGAAGTGATGGGAATCTATCATAAAGAATCCGACTCTTCCATCGTCAAGCGATTCTCCGGGAGCGAGGTAATGGTCCGAGCCTAAAAGTCCGTCATAGCCCTCCCTCTCCCACATCTCACCTGCAGCAAGCGCGCAAAGCTGCTGGGAGCGTTGGTCAGCCCAGTCATCAAGCGAGCATGAGCCTACCATAACGAATCTCGGAGCTATCGAAGCAAGTATATAATGCTGGTCGAAGGTATCCGAAAACTTCTTCGCAGTGTATTTTTCGTAATTTTTGCAAAACCAATAAGAGAAATTCGTCCATATGTCATTAATATTCTCTCCTCTGCCGGGAGTACCGGGAGCGCTAGATGCATTAAGTCCCGCGCTTCCGTGAGCAAGAGAATCTCCCGCGCAACCTGCAGCGTTAGAGAATATAAATTTAAATCTATCGTCGCACATTCCCGTAAAGAGAGCTGTTTTTCCAAGTCTTGAGTGACCGCAGATGGCAACGTTATCAGGATCAGTTCCGGGGAGCGTGAGAGCATAATCGAGCACACGCATAGATGCCCACGCCCAAATACCTATTTTTCCGCAGGTCTCCGGTGTGCTCTGACCTTCAGGAAGAAGCAGAGGAGCAAGACCCGTGCTGAAATCTGCATCATCGCTGGAAATAGACTTAAACCAATACACAAGGTAGTCAACGTCGTACTCGGCAAGCTCTTCTCTTGCAAAATACTGAGAGGATTCCATAGGATGAGTATTGCAAAGCAACAACATGGGACGGCGTTTTCCGTCAACGTGAAGCATTCTGTCTACACGGAAGGTGTGGCTTCCGCCCGGCAAAGTTATCGTAAGGTCAACGTACGAATGATGTACCTTACCGCGGCAATAGCGTCTCTCGAGAATCACAGGCTCACTCGCGCTCACCGAATAGCATTCAGGCTGAGGCAAGAAGCCGTATACTTCCCTTTGCATAATTTTCTTCATTTCCTCACGGCTCTTAAGCGGAGGAAGCTCTCTTCTTTTAAGCTCTGATTTTAACATAAAAGTCTCCTTCTTATTAATCTTTATTCCAATAATATTCGCAATATAAATCGACAGAGGTAAGATATTTTGCCGCTTCCGATGCGTCAGAAATATGAATACTTATTTTTCCCTCTCCGTCAGCGCTCTCGGAACGTTTCCAGCCTTCAGCGGATTCAAACTCGGCACGGCACAAAGCATCGCATCCGACAAAAGCGTATTTTCCAATGCTTTTTATGCTTTCAGGTATCGTCACACTGAGCATCTCTGCGCAATTCGCGAAGGCTCTGTAAGCTATCGCACCAACAGGCAAACCTCCATGCTCACCGGGAATGATGACGTCCGAATCTATACAGCTTCCTATTCCCGTCACAATATAATGAGAGCCGTCAGAAGCAAGCTTGTATTCAAGTCCGAGGCTGTACTCGGTATCGCCGCACAGAACGCACTCCCCTCCGATATAGGAGTGACCGGTTGCCTCATTTGTGTCCTCGGTATAGGAATGAGCGCATATGGCACATGTATAAGTAATATGTCCGTTTTCCGTACAGGTAGGCTCGGTTTCCGTCTCGACACTGCCACACGTTTCGGTATAAGAATAATCGCAATGCTCACACCGTGAGATGTGTTCACCGTTTCCTAAGTATGCATAATCTCCCATGGAGTGACCGCGAGCCTCTGTATCAAGACCCTCAAACGCTTCACACCGGGAGCACTCTCTTTTCATAAATCCCGATTCGGTGCAGGCAGGCTCGACTTCCGTATGCCACTCTCCGAAATCATGGCCGAGCGCGTCATGAATTTCGGTATAATTCGCACCGCACACACCGCAGGTATGTACCGTATAACCGGCGCTCTCGCAATCAGGCTCTTTTTTCTCCGTATTATAATCATGAGGCAGCTTATCTATATGCTTTGTAATCAGCACCTCCGAGCAGACCGTGCATTCACGGTATTCCACTCCCTTCGCAGAACAGGATACCTCCGTATGGGTTATCCACCCCGAATATACGTGAGTGTGAGACGTGACGTCTTGCGTCTGTTCGCCCTGCAGGTTGTTATCCGCATTTGGGGTTTCCGATTCGTTTTGCTCCTCCCCAACTCCGTCATCAGGCTTTGCGCTGTCCGAGCCGTCTTTACCCGAGTTATCTTCATTCGGTGAAATGTTTGGAGTGACAGTGCTATCCGTGTCGGGTTTTTGCAGGATATCAGGATTTTCCACGCTGTCTTCGTGGATATTATTATCATATGCAGTCCACTTTGCGTAAACTGTAATATTTTCATTTAGCGAATCGTTACTATTCCACTTCTCCTCACCTCGGTACCAGCCATCAAAAACATATCCTGCCTTTTGCGGGTCTTCGGGAGAGCTTACACAGTCTCCCTCTTCTGCATATGCGACGCAGTAAAATTTTCCGTCAACCATAAAAACGACGGCATACTCCGCCCGCTCAGACTCGCACGATGCAAAGAATGTGAAAACGATACATAAAAGTAAAGAAAGCAATAACGATTTTTTCCTCATCCGAACTCCAATAAAAAACATTCTGCGCAAGCAAATTGTAATTTACCAGAATTATAGCATAAATTTACGTAGATTACAATATTTAAACAAAAAAATGACCAAGTGATTTATTTTTCACCTCTTGATACCGATATTTCGCCCTCCTTCAAAGCAAGGGAGCGAAAATTCTTATCATATCGCGTATAACCTTTTGCGAGAAGGTAAGCTTGCAATCGCAGGCAAGCATTTCCTCGCATACTCGCTGGGTTTCCATAAAGCTGTCTCTTATGTCAAGCACAACAGGATCTCGGAATATCCAAGCACCGTCCTCAAAATGATGAACAAGGCTTCGGTAATCGAAATTTATCGTTCCGACCATAGCATACAAATCATCGCATACGACCAACTTTTCGTGAATAAAGCCAGGAGAGTATTCAAATATTCTGACTCCGCCCTCAAGAAGATACGGATAAGAGCTTTTTGTCATTATTTTGATTATCCTTTTATCGGCAGTATTCGGGGTAATTATCCTTACGTCTACACCTCGTTTTGCCGCTGAACGCAATGCTTCCGTAAGGTCGTAATCAATGATAAGATAGGGTGTAGTTATATAAAGATAACGTTCAGAGGTGTTTATTATGTTCATAAGTACGTTTTTGCCGACGGGCGCTCGGTATGCGGGATAAGGACCGCTTCCGAACGGAATAAGATAACCCGACTCTAGGCTCTTTTCGCTCTTTTTGCTGACGGGCGGCAAAAAGAAGGAATAGTCGCTGATTTTCCGCGATGTCATATCATAAAGAACAAGGAACAAACGCGTAAAGCCTCTTGCCGCATCGCCTTTAACCTTTATACCGCCGTCCTTCCAATGACCGAAGCGTCGGCGCTCGTTGATGTATTCATCCGCAATGTTCACTCCGCCGGTAAACGCTACCACACCGTCAATAACGCATATTTTTCTGTGATCTCGGTTGTTATGCGATGAGGTAAGCTTAGGTGTTACCTTTGCGAAGCGATGGCATTCGATTCCCTTTGCTGCAAGCTCCTTACAAAACGAAGAAGGAAGCGTGCTCATACATCCTATATCATCGTAAAGTATTCTTACCGTAACGCCCGCTTTAACCTTTTGTTCAAGTATTTTCAAAATACTTCTCCACATTACCCCGTCTTCAATTATGAAGTATTCAAGGAATATAAACCTCTCCGCTCTCGAAAGCTCTGTGAGCATATCTGCAAAAATAGACTCTCCGGTACTGTAATAAGTTGACACGCATCCGGTGAAAACCCCCGCAAGCCTATCGTCAGAAAGGAGAGATAGCGCGCTTCCACCGCCTCTTTTAGACAGCTCCGAAAGCTCTCCGAGGCACTTGACAGACCTCTCGCTCTCACCGCATATGCGCTCGTTCTCTTCCATTTTTTCTATCATTTGATAAAGGAACTCCGCCTCACCACGCCTTAAGCGTCTATGATAGAAAATTATATAAAGAGCTCCGCCAAAAAGCGGAAGCAGGAGCACTGCCGCAAGCCACGGAATTTTAAATTCGGGATTTGTATCTCTGTTTATAATGCTGACGAAAACCAAAAGATTTATAAAGCCCGACGCTATAACGATTATCCACGAATACGAATAAGCATAAAACGCCATCAGCGCAAGCAGTATAAGGTCGGCAAGAATAAAAAGGGCGCACAGCGCATACCGCGAAAACAGTACTCTTAAAAATTTACGCATTCAAGCTCCTCCTTTTTAGGTCAAATTACAGTATAAAAATCGGCTTCGGAAGCCATGCAAATAAAGTCACTCCCGAAGCCGATTATGAATTTAATATAAGTCTTGATTAAGGCACTATCTGCACCTTGAGAAGATTTGTAGTTCCCGAAAGATTTACCGGCGCACCCGCTGTTATAATTACCTTTTCACCGGGGTTTGCAAGTCCAAGCTGCTTTGCGCAGTCTATCGCGTGAACAAAGAGCGTCTCGGTATCCTTCTGCATAAGAGAAAGCACGGGAATCACTCCCCACGAGAGCGAGAGCTGATGGAAGGTCTTCTCTTCGGGCGTTGCCGCGATGATAGGCTGCGAGGGACGGAATTTAGACATACGTCTTGCAGTAAGTCCCGATTTTGTTACCGCTACTATAAGGTCCGCATTAAGATCCCTCGCGGTGGTAACCGCCGCATCGCAAACCGCATTCGTTATATCGAGCTTTTCATTATCGTACACGAGATTTGAATAAACCTTGAGCACGTTGGCGTCGCTCTCAGCCTGCTCCGCTATTCTAGCCATTACTCTTACAACAAGGTCGGGATTGTCTCCCGCAGCGGTCTCGCCCGAGAGCATTACCGCGCTCGTTCCGTCAAAAACAGCATTCGCAACGTCGGTTATTTCGGCTCTGGTAGGCGTTGTTGAATGTATCATTGATTCAAGCATCTGCGTCGCGGTTATGACCATTTTACCCGAGCTGTAGCACCTTCTTATAAAGCGCTTCTGTATACCGGGAAGCTTTTCAAACGCTATCTCAACTCCCATATCTCCGCGCGCTACCATGATTCCGTCGGACACCGAGAGAATGTCCTCAAAATTCTCGACACCCTCCATATTTTCGATTTTTGCTATTATTTTTATCCTGTGACCGCCGTGATAATCAAGAAATCTGCGAAGCTCTGTTACGTTATCCTTGCATCTGACAAATGACGCGGCTATAAAGTCAACGCCCTCGCGGATTCCAAAGAGAAGGTCCTCTTCGTCCTTCTTGCTTATATACGGCATATCTATCGAGGTATTGGGAATATTTATGCTCTTGTGGTCAGAGATATATCCGCCAACCTCAACGCGGCATATAATATCAGTATCCGTGCTATCTTCGGCAACGAGAGCTACCTTACCGTCATCAACAAGTATTCTCGTTCCGGGAGCTATCTGACCTATAAGAGGAGGAAATGTTATTTTTCCTTCGCTTGAATTTCCCAGCACGTCTCTTGACGTAAGCGCAAATTTTGAGCCACGTGTAACTCTTACGCGTCCGCCGTCAAAATCGCAAAAACGTATTTCCGGTCCTTTTGTATCAAGCAAGACCGCGGCAGGCATTTTTAATTTATCTCTTACCGAACGAAATCTGTCTATAAGTTCCTTATGGTAGTCATGAGTTCCGTGAGAAAAATTGAATCTGGCAACGTTCATTCCCGAACGAAGCATTTTTTCCATCATTTCGGCACTGCTGCACGCAGGTCCGATAGTACAAACGATTTTAGTCTTACGCATTTTCTTATCCCTTTTAATTTTTTAACTTACATAATAATCTTGCCCTTACGGCAAAATAAAACAACTATGTTTTTTAGGAATTTTTCAAAAACTCCCACGATAATATTTTACCACACATATTTCTTTTTTTCAAGCGTTTCTCAAAATAATACAATAAAAAGAAAGGAAATAGAAAAAGCATGATTTTCACAAGAGAAAAAAAGTTCTACAAGCAGCTTTTATCTCTCGCGCTTCCGATGGCACTAGGAAATCTTGTTACCTTTTTAATCACACTTACGGACAGCATAATGATAGGCAGGCTCGGTGACAGCGCGACCTCAGCCGTTTATATCGGCGGAACGGTAGCGACGCTTCTTTCCATGTTCATCACGGGTATTGAGGGCGGCATAACCGTAGGCGCGTGCCGCAGCTGGGGAAAGGGTGATAAGGACGAGGTGCGCCGCATCATAAGCATAGGAACACTCTTTATTGTAATCTTCGGAGTCGCTGTTACAGCAGTCTCCTTTTTCTTCCCCGGGGCAATAGTATCACTTTTCTTAAAAGGTGGCGCACTGACAGACGGCAGCTCTTATCTGCGCATCCTTTCCCTTTCTTTTCCTCTTTATTGCCTTTCAGGCGCTTTAAGCTCGTCAATGCGCGCAGTTGAGTCACCAAAAATCGGAACGTTCGCCTCCGCCGCAGCATTCTTAATCAATCTTGTTTTAGACTATTTGCTCATATTTGGTAAATTCGGGTTTACAAAAATGGGCATTATCGGTGCGGCGATAGCTACAATAGCCGCAAGAGCCACAGAAGCTATCATACTATCTATATACGTTTTCTTCGTTGATAAAAGGCTCCGGCTCCGTCCCGCCTCATTTCTTTGCTTTGACAGACAGACCACGATATCCTTCACAAAATATACAGCACCAATAGTCGGGGGTCAGTTGGTATGGATGGCAAACACTTTTTTCTCCTCCTTCATCTTCGGAAAACTTGACACGGATGCGCTCATGGCGGGGTTGGCAGTAGCAAACACCTTAAATTCACTTTCGTATATCGTAATGAACGGTCTATCGGGAGCTACGGGTATTATAATCGGCAAAACCATAGGAGAAGGACGGCTTGATAAAATACGCCCGTATTCTTACACGGTTCAGATTCTTTTTATAATTCTCGGAATTATTACCTCTATAATTCTTCACCTCTTGAAAATGCCCTTCATATCGCTTTACAACATATCCGAAGAAGCGGCGGCCGCGGCTCGCTCGCTGATAAACGTTCTATCGGTTACTATAATAGGAACCTCATATCAGGCGGCATCTCTTTTCGGACTTGTGAAAAGCGGCGGAGACGTAAGCTTTATACTCAAAAACGATGCCTTCTTCATATTCTGCCTGGTAATTCCCCTATCCCTCTTAGCACTTAATCTCGGCGCGCCCGTATGGCTCATATTCCTCGCTCTGAAATCCGACCAAATACTGAAATGCATCCCCGCCGCTATAAAAATAAATCGCTTTAATTGGATAAAAAGGCTACCCGAATAGAAACTTTTAGAGTTTCCCATGCTCTTTCGCCATTTTCAGAATTGCCGAATAGTGATTTGGATTATACTCAACCTGCTGTGAAATTATAAGGCATTCAAGCCGTTGTATATAAAAATCCGTATCGTTGTATCCAAGCTTCTGTATCAGGTCCTCATATTGCGAAAATGTCAGATTCACCTTTTCAAACCGCCCATACGCTCCGTAACAATGCTCAAACTCCTCGCGCTCTTCGGATTTTTCTTTTTTTCCCTCAATTACGCTCAGATTAACTCTGTAGCTGGGGAGCTTTCTATTTTCACTGCTGCCGTTTCTTATTATCAACCTCCGCGAAAGTAACGAGCCCATTATTTTGTATACCGACGAAATGCTTATTCCAAGTCTGTTAGCAACGTATTCCTTCGATGCAAAAAATTCACCTATACCGTCTTTTGAAAATGAGTATATCAGGGCATAAAGTATCAGATCATTTCCGGTAAGCTTCAGCTTCTCTACCATAAAATTCTCAAGTATAATTGTTTTTCTTTTGTTTTTATTCATTCGTCAAAGCTCCGCTGATTTTTCTTAATTCAATTATAACTCAAAAAATTACTTTTGTAAGTAAAGTTAAATACAAAACTTTTCCCTTAAAACAGAATTTTATTATGCAAATTTCATAAAAACAAAATGAAAAAACATTGTAAAACTCAAACAAGTATAAATTGCCTTTTAAGCAAGGGTAATCCTTTAGTTTTCCACATTGTGGATAATTTTCGTGTAAATTTTGAAAACTTAAGTTTTTTCAATTCTTAAAACTAAAAAAGGGTGTGTAAAATTTGGAGGATAATATTAAAGTAGAGTAATAGTAAAGAGAATATAAAAACACTAAATCATAGATTCAATAACCGCGCGTGCGCGAGGTAAGGCATGATTTTTTGCTTTTTGGAGGGAATTTTATCCACATTGTGGAAAACTTGCCGATTTTATATACTTTCAAAAAACGAAGGCAATAACAGCATTTTAGTATTATATTCCGCTAAATAAGGATTACCGCATTGCCAATATAAAATATTTTTTTGATATTTTTAAATTTACTTTGATAAAGTACTTGACAATCGCTTCTCTATGTTATATAATATTTTCATATTTTTAAGATTGTATACAAGAATACAATTTTAATCCGATCGTTAACCGAGTTACTTTCGGAACAGCAAACAACACCCCGCGAAAAAAGAAAGGACAGCTCACTATGATATTAAAGAGCCCAATCAGCAACCTGCTCGAACAGTCGCAGTATAAATACTCGCTTCAGGACGTGCAAGACCCCAATTTATACCGCGATATATATCCGTATGAGGAGATACCGAAAATCGCGTTCAACCACCGCCGCGTTCCTCTCAACATGCCTGAGAACGTCTGGATAACGGACACGACCTTCCGCGACGGTCAGCAATCTCGTGCGCCTTATACTCCAAAGCAGATAGTTGACCTTTATAAAATGCTCTCAAGGCTCGGGGGTCCTAACGGACTTATCCGTCAGAGCGAATTCTTTGTTTACACAAAAAAGGACCGCCAGGCGGTTGAGGAATGTATGACTCTGGGATACGAGTTCCCCGAAATAACCACCTGGATAAGAGCAAAAAAAGAAGACTTTGCTTTAGTAAAGGATATAGGTATAAAGGAAACGGGTATTCTCGTCAGCTGCTCGGATTATCATATATTCAAAAAGCTCGGCATGTCCCGCTCTGAGGCTCTTAACCATTATTTGACGGTAGTAAGGTCTGCCTTTGAAGCCGGAATACGCCCCCGCTGCCACCTTGAGGATATCACACGGGCTGATTTCTACGGCTTCGTAGTTCCGTTTGTAAACGAGCTTACCGAGCTCTCGCGCGAGGCGAAAATACCTGTCAAAATCAGAATGTGCGACACTATGGGCTACGGAGTACCCTATCCCGGCGTTGCCCTTCCCCGAAGCGTACCCGGTATCGTTTACGGTCTTCACCACTATTCCGACGTTACCTCCGATATGCTTGAATGGCACGGACACAATGACTTCTACAAGGGTGTTGCAAACGCAACCTCTGCTTGGCTTTACGGTGCGGCAGCTGTCAACTGCTCGCTGCTCGGCATAGGCGAAAGGACAGGAAACGTTCCTCTTGAGGCTATGGTTATAGAATACGCTTCATTAAAGGGCACGCTTGACGGCATGGACCCCACGGTTATAACGGAAATTGCAAATTATTACAAAGACGAGCTCAAGTATGATATTCCTCCCATGACTCCGTTCGTGGGTTCAAGCTTCAATATGACCCGCGCGGGAATACACGCTGACGGGCTCATGAAGGACGCTGAAATTTACAACATATTTGACACGGAAAAGATACTCGCGCGTCCTGCCGAGGTTTCTATATCAAACACTTCAGGCCTTGCGGGAATTGCATACTGGATGAACAGCAATTACAAGCTTACAGGCGACAATATGCTCACCAAGCACGACAAGATAATTATGGCAATGAAGGAAGAGATTGACCGCGCATACGAAGACGGAAGAACGACTATAATGGCAGGCTATGAGCTTGAAGAGATTGCAGAAAGAGTCTCTCTCGGAGTCTTCAAGGCCAAGAAAGGATATGTGTAAAATGCCACAGGACAATTTGTCTTTGCCGCTTGAGGAAAGAGTCTATGCAAGGCTTGAGGAAGAGATACTCACAGGAAAGCTCCGCCGCGGAGAGCAGCTTCGCGAGACCGCCCTTGCCGCAAGACTTGAGGTTAGCAGAACTCCCATAAGGAGCGCTCTTCACCGTCTGGCAGAGGAGGGGCTGGTTGAGCTTTGCGCAAATAAGGGCGCAAGCGTCGTCGGTATCGCAAACGAAGACATTGAGGATATCTACGCTATCCGAATCAGGCTTGAAGGTCTTGCCGCAAGGCTTGCCGCAGAGAGAATGAGCGCCGATGAAAAAGCCGAGCTATGCGCATCGGTAGAGCTTGCGGAGTTTTATCTCAACAAAAACAGTGAGGAAAAGTGCGGAGAGCTTGATACCGAGTTTCACAGCATGATATTCAAGGCATCGGGTAGCCGCATGCTCTCAAAAATACTCTGCGACCTTCACAAAAATATAAAGGCTTACCGTAAGCTTTCTCTTTCAAGCTCGGCAAGGGCTAAAAGCTCAATATCGGAGCACAAGGAGATAGCACGGGCTATTTCAGACAGCAACGGAGACGAAGCCGAAAGGCTCACACAGATACATTTATCAGCTGCTCTTGAAAATTTAAAGAGTAAAATAGGTTAAAATGTAAATAAACATTCTCATTTTTTAGGAGATAAAAGAATATGGGATATACAATAGCACAAAAAATTATCAAATCTCACCTCGTATGCGGCAGCATGATTGCAGGCGAAGAGGTCGGGCTCCGAATCGACCAGACGCTCACGCAGGACGCTACGGGCACTATGGCTTATCTTCAGCTTGAAGCAATGGGAACCGAGAGAGTAAAAACAGAGCTTTCGGTAGCATACATAGACCACAATACACTGCAAGCGGGATTTGAAAACGCAGACGACCACCGCTATATTCAGACGGTCGCCAAAAAGCACGGCATCAGATTTTCCCGCCCCGGTAACGGTATTTGCCACCAGGTACATCTTGAAAGATTCGCCATTCCCGGAAAAACACTTATCGGCTCCGACAGCCATACTCCTACCGCCGGCGGTATCGGCATGCTTGCAATGGGCGCAGGCGGCCTTGACGTTGCGGTTGCAATGGGCGGCGGAACTTATTACATAACAATGCCCAAAATGATACGGATAAATCTTAAGGGAAGCTTACGAAGCTACGCCAGCGCCAAAGACGTTATTCTTGAGGTGCTTCGCCTTCTTTCCGTAAAGGGCGGAGTCGGCGCAATCGTTGAATATGCGGGTGAGGGTGTTAAGAGTCTCTCCGTTCCTCAAAGAGCTACGATTACAAACATGGGTGCGGAGCTTGGTGCGACAACCTCTATTTTTCCCTCAGACGAAACCACAAAAAAATTTCTCGAAGCCCAAGGGCGCGCGGAATGCTTCGTTCCTCTTGAGTCCGACGCTGACGCAAAATACGATGCGGAATATACCGTAAATCTTGACACGCTCTCGCCTCTTGCCGCATGCCCGCACTCACCCGATAACATAAAGACGGTAGCAGAGCTCGAAGGCGCAAAGATAAATCAGGTGTGCATAGGCTCTTGCACAAACTCTTCCCTCGCTGACCTTCTTACGGTCGCTGCGATGCTGAAGGGCAAGACGGTACATCCCGACGTCAGCCTTTCTATTTCCCCCGGCTCAAAGCAGGTATATACCATGCTTGCTGAGTGCGGAGCGCTTGCCGATATTATAGCGTCGGGCGCGAGAGTTCTTGAATGTGCGTGCGGTCCTTGTATAGGTATGGGCTTCTCTCCCGGAACAAAGGGCATCAGTCTTCGTACCTTTAACCGCAATTTCCTCGCGCGAAGCGGCACTAAGGATGCCGAGGTATATCTAGTTTCGCCTGAGGTCGCGGCAGCGTCTGCAATTGCCGGAGTTTTCACCGACCCGACAAAGATTTCCTCTCCCGTCAGCATTACTATGCCTACAAAATTCCTTATCAACGACAATCTCATAGAAATGCCTGCAGACGAAGATAGTGCAAAGAGCGTTACAGTTGAGCGAGGTCCTAATATAAAGCCTATTCCGAAGGGCAAGGAGCCCGAAGCCGACCTCAATTCAAAAATCATACTCAAGGTTGGCGACAATATTACGACCGACCACATAATGCCTGCGGGCACGAAAATACTTCCATTCCGTTCCAACGTTCCGAAGCTCTCGGAGTTCTGCTTCACCGTTTGCGACCCCGACTTCCCGAGGCGCGCAAAGGCAGAGGGCGGCGGAGTTATCCTCGGAGGCGTAAACTACGGTCAAGGCTCATCTCGTGAGCATGCGGCTCTCGTTCCGCTTTATCTTGGAATTAAAGCGGTAGTTGCGAAGAGCTTCGCAAGAATACACGTAGCAAATCTCATAAACTTCGGTATCGTTCCGTTTACTCTCAAAAATCCCGACGACTATGAGCTTATAGCAGAGGGTGACAGCGCATTTATAGAAGGATTTGCAAGTGCGATAGCGAATAAGGATACGGCAATCATGAAGCTCTCAAGCGGCAAGGAAATAGAGCTTGACTTAAGTCTTACAGAGCGCCAGCGAGGAATCCTTCTTGCAGGCGGACTTTTGAACTACACGAAAAACAATTCCAAATAAGAGGTACATAAAAATGGATATGAAAAACTATAAATCGGACCTTGACGCTGCATGCGAAAAATTCAGAGCTATCCTTGAAAAGCAGCTCGTCAGAGTTGAAGATATGAAGGCGCAAGGCGATTTTACGGACTATGAGGCGATTGATACAATCAAAATAGGAATCTGCGGCGGTGACGGTATAGGTCCTACTATTACGAAGGAAGCCGAAAGAGTACTGAAATTCATTCTTTCTAAGGAAGTGGCTGCCGGCCGTGTTGAGTTTATCACCATTGACGGCCTCACGATAGAAAACAGAATCGCAAAAGGAAAGGCAATTCCCGACGACGTTATGGCATCTCTTAAGTCTTGCGATATCATACTCAAGGGTCCGACCACCACACCTCAAAAGGGCGACGGAATGCCAAACATAGAATCGGCAAACGTTGCAATGCGCAAAGCGCTCGACCTCTTTGCGAACATAAGGCCCGTCAAGGTTCCCGAAGAGGGCATTAACTGGGTTATCTTCCGCGAGAACACCGAGGGCGGATATGCGGTAGGCTCTTCGGGCTTCAACGTTACAGAGGACCTTGCTGTAGACTTTACCATAACAACAAAGCAAGGCTCGGACAGAATCGCCCGTCTGGCTTATGACTACGCAAGGCGCAATAATATGACAAGAGTTTCTCTCGTTACAAAAGCAAACGTTATAAAAACCACAGACGGAAACTTCCTTGAGGACTGCCACAAGGTCGCAGACCTTTACCCCGAAATAACCACCGACGAATGGTATGCCGACATTATGACGGCAAAGCTCGTTGACAAGAAGCGCAGACGCGATTTCCAAGTGCTTCTTCTTCCCAATCTTTACGGTGATATTATTTCTGATGAAGCGGCTGAATTCCAAGGCGGCGTAGGCACTGCAGGCTGCGCGAATATCGGTAAAAAGTATGCCATGTTCGAAGCAATCCACGGCTCTGCTCCGAGAATGGTACGCGAAGGGCGGGCAATCTATGCAGACCCCTGCTCTATGCTCCGTGCGTGCGTTATGCTTCTCAACCACATCGGATACAGTGAATATTCCGCAAGGCTTGAGCGCGCTCTTGACATTTGCTCCTTTGAGGAAAAGAAGCTCGTAATCACAGGCCGTGACACGGGTGCTACCTGCGAGCAGTTCGGCAATTACGTAATGGAAACCTTGAAAAATCTTTAATTAAAAATATACCCCCGAATGCGGACCTTGACGGCTTTTGCCATCTTGGGATTCTCCGCGCTCGGGGGATTTTTGTTTTTTATTTTAGAATTTTAAATAAGCTTGATATTCCATACCGCACCGTCAGCAACGGTTATTCTCATAACAGCACAATAGCTTTCGTCAGAGTTCTCGTCATAACCGAGAGCCGAAAGAGCCGCCTTAAGCTCGGCAAGGCTTACGGTAAGCCTAGACGTTCCGTTATCCGAAATACTTACGCCGTCAATAGCCGTCTCTGACGTTACGCTTCCCTCGTTATCGTATACAAGCAAAAGAAGATTTACGGTAGCGTCAATGCCATCGCTTCCCTCCTCCTCGTAACGGTCGCAATAACCGATAACTATGCGCTCGTCATCTGCAAAGAGATACTGCACCTCGGTTGAATGCTCGCCGCAGTCTGCGCTTTCAAGCCCGCATCTTTCGCAATAGTATCCAACCTCTACGTCATACCCAAGCTCTTCGTCGTACTCATAGATAGGTTGATAGTAATGGCTCCATGCAGGCTCACTGTAAGAGTAATTCTTATTTCCGCATACAGTGCAGCACGTATATGAATAGCCTGCCTGAGCGCATGACGCATCCTGTGATACGTACTCATCCGAATATCTGCAGAATGGCTCTTCAGATACAGAGCTATAGCCTCTGGAATTTGAGTAATACTGAACGCGTACGCATGTGCCATCCTTGCCGCCGGCAGTTATTTTATAAACGCTCTGATACCAGCTGAGAAGCTCATTAGTTTCATCATTATACGTCTCCGATCTTTCAAAGGAAACATACGATTCTCCGTCTATAACGATATAGGTTATAAGCTCCGTAGACCTCGTACCGGCTGCTTTATCGTATCTTACGCGGTAAATACGCAAATCGTTTCCGTCCGAGCTGCGTGTTACGTTATCTATATATCCGCAGCCATCATGCGTACACACTGTATTTGTTATCACGTTTCCGTGCTCATCGATTGAGGTTGCAGTCAAAAAATCGTGAGTCGAGATATTGTGTGCTATATGATATGTTTCTCTGTTGCAATCGCTGCAATAATTCGTTTTCTCATAGTAGCTTACGCACGGATCGTCCGTGGGGGTGGTTGTTTCGGTTGAGCTTTCCGCAGTATGCTTTACATAGTCATACTTGTTATAGCTCATTTTTGCGTCGTAGCTATTATCGTCGGTATTGAAGTTTATGTAATAGGTATGCGTTTCAACGTAACGGCAATTCGACTCGTCAACAATTGTGTAAAGACCGTAGGTGAATCCGCAGCTGTAGCAGGTATAAACGTCTATCTCATGTCCATCGACTGTAGCTGTACCGGTTTCTGAATAAGAGCAATAGCCTGTTCTGTTCACCGTGAAGGTGCCGCACGGGCATCTTAAAAGCGAGAACGAGATGTAGTGATAAGCAGAAGTGTTTTTGATTTGCACACGGTAGCTGTACGTCGAGCCTGTCGGTAAATAATAGTGCGATGAGGAGCTGCTGACAGATTCCGTGAATTCATTGACAACCTCATGGCAGACCGTGCATGTATCGGTTACTATGATACCCTTAAAGTCATATTTTCTTCCGTTTTCATAGCAAGACAGAGACGTATCAAGAACACGAGCGGTCCTTTTTGTGGTATGGGAAATCACGTCGTAAATGAGGTAGCTCCTTGAAAGCTTTGCGTCATTTCCCTCGGAGTCGCCGCCAATATAAATGTCAGCATATACCTTTTTGTTGCAAACGTCTGTTTCGGTATGAATCTTTATAACTACGTAGAAATTATCGGGGTGCGTACCGCTCATTGGGTCATAGTACATACTTCCGTCTATCACGTAAGCTCTTACGGTATCATCACTGCTGTTTACGTAAGACATTCCCTCAAAGAATTCATCAGAGTAAGAGAATAAGCTTCCACCGTGGAATTCCACACGGCTCATAAGCGTTCCGCAAAGGCAACCGGGAACTATCGAAATATACGGAGCCTCGCCTTCGTAGTAGTAATTTTCATAATCCGCATAGTCAAGAAGATTTATTACTATCGGATTGCTTATAAGCTCCGAATAATCATCGGGTGAGAGCTTTTCCGAAACCATTACGTGATCATAATAAGTTTCTGTTACCTCGGAGTAGGAGCAATCATCATATGAACAATATCTTTTTTCAATGACGCCGCCCGTGCAATCCTCCGCGCCTTCGGCAAGAGTAAACTCGTATTCGCCGTACATATCATGTCCGTAGGACTGATAGACTTCGGTCTTCTCGTCACCGCAAGCGATGCATTTATACGTAGTATATCCGTCCGTGGTACAGGTAGCCGACACACCGTTAAGGTAAGAGTAGCTATGAGGAACAAGTGCAACTTCCACTGTAAGAGTATGAGAGCATCCCTCTCTTTGGCAGGTATAAGTCAGACTTCCGTTAACTGTGCACGTAGATTGAGTGCCGGTTCCGCCATCATAAAGGTGGCCAAGCTCATAAACCACGTCTGTTACTACACGGTGTCCGCAACGCTCGCAGTTTTTAACGGTATAACCGCGGCTGTCACAGTCGGCATAAGTCTTCTCTTCGGTGAAGTTATGTCCGTAAACCGAGCACGCCTCGGCAGCAGAGACCACAGCGGGAAGATATGCCGAGAAGTGAGTTGCCTCAAAAGTTATATATCCGTTTGAATACGCAGCGGCTACGACCTCCACAGTTCCGTCGTCCGCAACGTAGCATACCGCGACGAGGTCCGCGTCAGACGCGTTTGCCACGAAGGGAATTGTTATAGTTATCTTGCCGCCTTCGAAGTCGGAAATATATGTATTATTTTGCTTAAGTCCGAAGTCGTATACCGTGCTGTTAAGTACAAGATTTTTAAGGTCTTCCCCAAGAGCATTGGCAAGAGCAGCCTTATCGTCATCAGAGAGCGTATTTGCTTCAAGTGAAACGTCACCGTCTGAAACGAGACCAAGCGTTGCCGAGTCAAGCTTCATTAATACGTTATTCAATGAAATTTCATTTTCTGAAAGAAGACTCTTATCGAGTGTAGCCTCGGTTTCGGTGTATTCTATAACGGTTTTCGTACCCGAACAATTTGAGCAAGTGTACGACGTAACGCCGCTTACCGTATCTCCTTTTACCCACGCGTGAGCGCTTGTGTCGGTATATTCCGCGGCGTAGGAAGAACCTGCGCATCCGTGCGTGCACGTGTAGGTTTTAACACCCGGTGCATTGCACTTTGCAGGGGTGGTTACTTCTGCGGTCATTGTATGTCTTTGCGCGCTGACGGTCTTACTTGCCGCTTCGCCGCATCTTGCGCAAGAGCCGGTATAGGTCTGAATATAAACGCAAGTCTCGCCTTCCTTAAGAGTCTCAGACGAGAAATACCAAAGGTCAACGCTGTGACCGTACTTCGATTGTGTAGTCTCGCATACGGTAGCATTGCACGAGCTGCACTTATAATTGTTTTTACCGTCAGACGTACAGCTTACCGCAACAGTACCGGAAAGCGCATATGAATGAGAAACAGTCTCAGCAACCGCGCCGCAGCATGCGTGCTTTTTATCATGCTTCGAGGAATCCTGAGCATTTACCGCGTAGGTAAAATCGGTGCTCGTATGAGCTGCGGGTATCACAGTTGAAGATGCGCTTACCGTCACCGTAAGAGCCTCGTCGGAGAATCTTGTATCACAACCGGAACAGTACCAATATGCAACGTTTCCGTTTGTATCACAAGTGGCTGCGACAGCTCCAACGTACTGCGCGCTATGCGTGTGCCCGGTGATAGGCGAGCCTTCCTTTTTTGTTTTCGCGCAGCTCTGGCAGGTATAAACCGTAACGCCCTCTGTCTGACTGTCAGGAACGCCGCCGTCCCAGTTATGAGCAAGCGCTTCAGCAACCGCGCCGCAGCATGCGTGCTTTTTATCATGCTTTCCGTCGTCGGATTCGCAGGGTGAATAAGTAAACTCAGCACTCGCGTGGTTCAAAGGATTAAGCGCGCCGTAGGACGCCCCGCAGCTTTGGCATACAGCAGGAGCTTTACACGTAGCTGATCCTCCGCTATGGCTGAGCCTCGAGCCCGAAACAGTACGGGTATCTTTTACAGTACAGCCTTCATTCGTGCAAGCTGCGCTTTCTGTTCCGTCTGCGGTACAGGTTGCGTCGCCATTCGATGCATAAGCACCGAAGCTATGCGAAAGAGCCGGTATAGCCTCTTCAGAAGGCTGCTCGCAAAGATTGCAGGTGCGTACCTTACGACCTTCCTCAGTGCAGGTAGCTTCTTTCGTTACTGTCCACTGACCGAACTCGTGCTTGCATTCCTCATTACCTTCACCTATGCACGAGAACATAGTGAGCATTGCCGCTGCTACAATAATCAGCACGGCAAGAACATAAAATATGCGTTTTAACTTCATAGCTATCATTCCTTTTATGCTTGTTTGTAAATTATGATTTACATTTTGCGCATTTTACTCGACCGAAAGAGTTTTTTGTTGTTTTTAATTTCAGCATTGATAAAAATCAAAAGACTTATCCGTCTCAAGCTTTTTCAGCCTTAAGCTCTTCAAGAAACTCGCCTATTCTCTTTAAGGCTTCCTTTATGTGCGCCGTAGAATAGCAATACGAGGTACGCACAAAGCCCTCTCCCGATTCGCCGAATGCTGTTCCGGGAACTACTGCAACGCGCTTCGACGAAAGCAGTCTTTCGCAAAACTCCTCGCTTTTAAGACCTGTGCTCTTTATACATGGAAAGGCGTAAAACGCGCCCTTCGGCTCACGGCAGGTAAGTCCAAGCTTATTGAAGCCCGATACGATTATTTTTCGTCTCATATCGTATTCCTCAAGCATTCTCTCTACCTCCGCGTCGCAGCTCTTCAGCGCCTCGACCGCGGCATACTGCGATGTTGTCGGAGCACACATTATAGCGAACTGATGTATCTTCGTTATCATGCTCATGACCTCTGACGGACCGCATGCGTAGCCGAGTCTCCAGCCGGTCATAGCAAAGGTTTTTGAAAATCCGTTTATAAGTATGGTTCTCTCCCTCATTCCGGGCACCGACGGCACACTCACGTGCCGTTTACCGCCGAAGGTCAGCTCGGCGTATATCTCGTCTGATATTACCATAACGTCGGTATCCTTAAGCACCTCCGAGATAGCGAGTATATCGTCATACTCCATTATAGCTCCCGTTGGGTTGCACGGATACGGCAAAATTATCGCCTTTGTTCTCGCGGTCAGCTTCTCCTCAAGCTCCGCGCGGGTAAGCTTAAAATCGTTTTCGGCTTTCGTATTTATAATGACCGGCACTCCGCCCGCAAGCCTTACCATAGGCTCGTAGCAAACGTAGCTCGGCTGGGGTATTATTATTTCATCGCCCGGCTCGGTTATAGCTCTTATAGCTCCGTCGATAGCCTCGCTTCCGCCTACGGTTATAAGTATCTCGTCGGAGGGGCGGTAGGAAATTCCGTATTTTCTGTTTACGTAGCTTGATACCTCGTCACGCAAAAGCTCAAGTCCGCGATTTGAGGTATAACGAGTGTCGCCAACCTCAAGAGAACGGATGCCTGCGCTTCTTACCTGCCACGGTGTTCTGAAATCAGGCTCTCCGACTCCGAGAGAGATTACGTCCTCCATCGTATTTGCTATATCAAAGAATTTACGTATTCCCGATGGCTTTATCTCCTTGACCGTTGCCGACAAAACCTTGGAATAATCTATCATAAAGAAATCTTGCTCCTTCCGTCTCGCTCGTCGCTTATCAGTTCGACATTGTGCTCTTTATATCTTCGCATAACGAACTGCGTGCCGGTAGAGGTCACGGAATCTATCATGGCAAGCTCGCGCGCAACAAAGTTTGAAACCTCGTGGAAGGTTCTTCCCTTTACTACAACGTTAAGGTCATAAGCACCCGACATAAGATATACCGACTCTACCTCAGGATATTTTGCAACTCTCGCCGCAACCTCCTCAAAGCCAAGTCCCGCCTTTGGTGTTACCTTAAGCTCGATTATTGCGCTGACACTGTCGGTATCAACACGTTCCCAGTCAATGACGCTCTTATATCCGCAAATTACACCCTTCTTTTCAAGCTCTGATATTCTGCACTCCGTTTCCTTCTCGCTAAGATCGGTAACGAGCGCTATATCGGAAAGCGGCATGCGAGCGTTCGCCTCAAGAAGCTTCAGAATTTTTCTGTCGATATTATCCATTTTAATCTCCGTTTCCCCGCTCCCCGTGGAGGCGGCTGTAAAAATATATGCTCACGCACAAATGTTTATTTAAATATTTTACGTATCAACATTATATCCTCATTTTGTATATTTGTCAAGACATTTGTTTCTTATTTGACATTCTCCGTCATATAGTGTATAATTATAAACGAAAATCATTTCGGAGGCGGAATATGTATATTGCCGATATGCACAGTGACAGTCTTCTGACTGTAAGCAGCGAAAGAGGACTTATCAGTGACTATAATACCTCGAAAAAGCACCCCTATCTTCAATTCTTCGCGTCGTTTATTCCAAGGGAGGGAAAAACACTTGAGGACAGAAGACGCGAGCTTCTTCATCACTTGAACATTTATATCTATGAGACGGCTAGGCTCTCCCTTGAAAACATAGACAGCGCCCGCTCTCTTTATCACGCGACGGACAACGCTCTTTCCTCAGCGGCTTTCACCATAGAAGGCGGTGGCGGACTGCTTGCGGACTCGGAGGAGCTTTTTACACTATACAAAGCCGGTCTTCGCATAATGAGTCTTGCCTGGGATAAAAACGAGCTTGCCTCGACCGCATTTGACAAGGTCGATGAGGGACTGACGGATGAAGGAGTAAGAATGGCAAGACGCTGCGCGGAGCTCGGTATTACCATCGACGTCTCCCATCTTTCGGATAAAAGCTTCTTTGACCTTTGCAAGATTTACCCCCTACCTATTATCGCAACACATTCAAACTTCAGAGACGTATGTAAAAATCCTCGTAATCTCACTTACGATATGGCGAAAATAATAGTCTCGCGAGGAGGAGTTATCGGGCTGAATCTATATCCTGAATTTGTCAAGGAATCAAACGCCAAAATAGAGGATATTATTCCTCACGTTGACTATTGCCTTGAGCACTTCGGTGATGACTGCCTCGGCTTCGGCTTTGACATTGACGGAACAAGCGGCAGGTATCCCACGGGGATTGACGAGAGCTCTTCCATTCATGATAAGGTCGTAGAAATGCTGCTCACACGTTACCCTGAAAGCACGGTAAGAAAGATTGCAGGGGAAAACGTAATCAATTTCCTCAAAGGAGTTCTTTGACCAAAAAGCCTTTAAATTCTAACAATTGTTTACTTTATCGCAAAAAAACAAACGCAAAAGCCTAAAATTACGCAGTTTTTAATTGCAAAACAAAAGGCTTTTGCGTTTTTTGTTTTTATCTTTTTCCAACTCTTCTGTGTGGAATATTAAGCTTCTTTTCCGACTTATATGAGTGAAGCAGCCGAGCGCACTCCTCTGCCGACTCTGAAGAGAAGACGAAGTGCTCGTGAGAAATTTTTGCAGCCCGTAGCTCATCTCGCTTATCGCCCATATATGTTACCGAGGAGTTAAAAATTACATTTCGGTGCTCGTATTCGCGCATTATTGGGAATTTCATACCGCGCCTATCCGTAAAGCTGACCTTCCCGCAACGGCGGCAGCCAAAGTTCTCCTTCATAAAGCATCTTTCTGTTATCATAAGAGGTATTCTTCCGAGAGTTATAACTCCGCCGCCGATATCTCTTGCCATCGGCAGAGTCAGCTCGGGGGAAAGAATTATATCACGAACTCCAAGTGCGCGCCATACCGCAAAGCTATGCGAATTTGTCACGTTCAGTCTGAAATCTCCAATCGGCACACCTCCGCACTCGCGGACAAGCGCTATATGCGATATATTAGCAACCAAAACCTGCGATACTCCGCACTCTACAGCCCGAACGAGCGATTCCCTGACAGTCTGCCATTCGTGCTCCATAATCACGGGCGGAATATAAACACCTAACGGAAGCGATAAAATTTCTTTTTGCAGTTCAAAATATTTATGTAGCGGAACAAAAACCGTATTCAGCAAAGAAAGCTCCCCGGGTGCTATTTTTACGAGCTCCGAGAGGGTATCCGTGTCAAAAAAGAGCGCGGTTTTTATATTCTTTTTATCACCTGAATCACGGGATTCTTCTTCAACAATCAAACCAGCGCATTCTTCTGACGAAAGAATGTCGCACAGCTCATCAAGACTCTTGCCGTACTCAGCCTCAAGGCGCGCCGCGGCATCCCGGCGAAGTGCGTTTATCGCTGAGGGCGGAAGATTTATACCCTCTTCAAGCTCTATTTTTATATCCGATAAAGCAAGCTCGAACGGAGTGCTTCCCATCTTTGAAAGCCTTGCTTTAACACCTTCCTCGGTCAGCGGTGAATTCTCGGCACGGGTGGGCACTTCTCCCTTTACGCTGACCTTGATTTTGCTGCATACCGAATTTTCCTTTGACGATGGCGCGTTATCCCATCTCGAGAATAGGTCAGCTTCTATGGCAAGCTCTGACGGTTCACCGAGAACAAATCTCGCCTCGGCACTTACTCTTACCTTCGGCAAAGAGAATCTCTCGTGCTCAATGTCCTTTGTCTTTGCTTTTGCGTCCTCGGTACGCGTACCCGTCATTTTAGAAAAGAGCTCGCCCTTGAAATAACCGTCTGTAAAGCCGTCGCGTGAAAATATATCCGCAAGCCTTTTATTTTCTGCAAAGCTGGCACATCTGTGTCCGTCAAGCAAGGCTCTGTATATCCTTGTAACCTCATATACATAAAACGGTGATTTCATTCTCCCCTCGATTTTAAGTGAGGAAACGCCCGAGTCTATAAGCTCGTTTATATGATTTGACAGTGACAGGTCGCGAAGCGACAGCGGATATTTATCCGAATTGTAAGGAAGTCTGCATGGCTGGGCACATTCTCCGCGGTTTCCGCTTCTTCCTCCCACCATCGAAGAGAAGAGACATTGCCCCGAATGGCATACACAGAGCGCTCCGTGAACAAACACCTCGCACTCGGCTTCCGATTTTTCGGTAATATCTCTTATGTTTTGAAAGGAGCACTCTCTCGCGAGAACGACTCGGCTGCAGCCGAGCCTCTTCGCGAAATTAACGCCCTCGATATTATGAGCTCCCATCTGCGTCGAAGCGTGAAGCTCAAGCCCCGGCACTTCCCGCTTTATCATGTCGGCAACGCCTATATCGGCTACTATAAGAGCGTCAACCCCCATACCGTGAAGAGTTTTTGCATATTTTATCGCCTCATCAAGCTCTTTATCAAAGATAAGAGTATTAAGCGTGACGTAGATACGCACGCCGAACATATGGCAAACCCTCACCGCGCGTGACAGCTCTTCCTCGTCGAAGTTCTTCGCAAACGCGCGTGCGCCAAAGCGAAGTCCGCCGAGATATACCGCGTCAGCTCCGCCGAGTACTGCAGCTATGAGCGCATCAAAACTTCCGGCTGGAGCAAGCAGCTCGGGAAGCATCCTCCCTCTTTTCATAGGCGTTTATCCTTTCATACAGATTTTTGCGATAACTCGCAAAAGAGGGGTGCAACGAATGTAAGCCGCCGCATCCCCCGTTTTTTATTTATTACTCGTCGCAACCACATCAGCGCCCGTATCAAGAATATTCTTAACAAGAACGTCGCCTATTTTGACGTCCGCGGGAGCTATGGTCTTATTGATAATCTCCATAACCGAGAAGACAAGAGCCTTCGGAACGGTAGTAGTGGTTTTGCAGCTTACAACGCATCCGTCAGAGCATCTTACGGTGCTCGTTACAACTCTTTGCGGATTAGTGCACTCATCGGTAGCGTACTTCTTTCCTCTGGGGCAAAGATTGCCTGTAACGCTCACCGGTGTGCCGTTATCATCAAGCTCTGCTACGAGGGAGCAGCCTCTGGGGCAGACTATACAAGTAAGTTCTCTTTTCTTCATTTTAAAACCCTCCCTTATACCAGCTTGAACTCAACAGGCATGCCAATCTCGTTTGCCTCGGCAATGATTTTTTCGGTAAGCTCTACCGTTTCCATCTCACCTGGAGCAAGCTTCTGCTTTTTCTTTTCGTAAAGCACCTTATCACCTGCTGTTACAACTATTTTCTTATCACGGTAAACGTCAGCAACACGGAAATAAACTCTCGTATCACAAAGCTCGGTTAGCTTCTGCGGAACAGTATAGCGAATCTTTCCGTCTGTATGAATCGAGAGATTTATGTTTTTCTTCGCCTCGCCTCTGATATATCTTACCGCAGCATGACCTGCTATTGCTGCCTCCTCGGAAACGTAGTCAACAAGGTCGTGAACGTGAAGAACGTTTCCGCATGCGAACACGCCTTCAAGCTCGGTCTCTCTGTCACCGTCGACAACAGCGCCGTTGGTTATTCTGTCAAGCGCGATTCCCGCGTCCTTCGTAAGCTCGTTTTCGGGAATAAGTCCGCAGGAGAGAAGAAGAGTATCGCAAGGAATGTACTCAAAGGTTTCCGGTATAGGGCGGCGGTTTTCGTCTACCTTTCCGATGGTAACGCCCCGGAGTCTATCCTTACCGTGAATCTCAACTACTGTATGACTGAGCATAAGCGGAATACCGAAGTCGTTAAGGCACTGCTCGATATTTCTCGCAAGACCGCCCGAATAAGGCATAAGCTCGCAAACAGCCTTTACCTTTGCGCCTTCAAGCGTCATTCTTCTCGCCATGATAAGACCGATATCTCCCGAGCCGAGGATAACAACCTCCTTGCCGGGCATATAACCCTTCATATTTACAAACTTCTGAGCCGTACCAGCGGTATAAATTCCGGCAGGGCGCGAGCCCGCAATGTTAAGAGCTCCCTTCGGACGCTCTCTGCATCCCATCGCAAGAACAACAGCTCCTGCATGAATTTTGAAAATTCCCTTTTCGCTGTTCTGCGCTGTAACTACTCTGTCAGCCGAGATAGAGGTTACCATCGTATCCGTCATAAAGGGGATACCGTAATCCTTTACCATCTTCTCGTATCTGTACGCATACTCGGGGCCCGCAAGCTCCTCACCGAAGCGGTGCAAACCGAAGCCGTTATGTATGCACTGGCGGAGAATACCGCCAAGGTTATCGTCACGCTCAAGGATAAGTATATCGCGAAGTCCGTCCTCATATGCCGCAACAGCAGCCGCCATGCCCGCAGGACCGCCGCCGACAATGACAAGCTCGCACTTGAATTCAGTCAAAGCCTTAACTGCCATCTCTTATACCTCCTTAGTCTTTCCGATATTAATATAGGATTCACCGCCGCACTTGGTTATGGCAGTGTAGTCAACGCCCATCTCGCGCGCAAGTATTTCTACCACGTAAGGAGAACAGAAGCCACCCTGGCAGCGTCCCATTCCCGAACGGGTTCTTCGCTTGACACCGTCAACGTCGGTGGGCTTGGGATTTGTATGAATAGCTTCGAGTATTTCGCCCTCGCTTACCATCTCGCAGCGGCAGATGATGTGCGCATATGCGGGATTTTCTGCGATTATCGCGTTCTTTTCTTCGTCGGAGCACTCCTTGAAGTAGTGCATCGCGCGGCGGCTCGCCTTGAAGTCAGCCTTAGGCGAAAGCTTTACGCCCTTCTTTTCAATAAGCTCTCTTACGTACTCAGCGATAGCGGGAGCAGAAGAAAGTCCAGGGCTCTCTATACCTGCACAGTTGATGAAGCCGTCTTTTTCATTTATAATGAAATCACCCGTTGAGCCTACGCTTCTCAGTCCCGTAAACGAAGTGATTATCTTGCCAAAGTTGATACCGCTTACCTGCTCGCCTGCCTGAAGTCTTACCTTGCCAAGACCTGCGGCAGTCGTGGATTTATCTTCTTTATCCTCAATGTTTTCTGCTGTCGGCCCAAGAAGAAGGTTTCCGTCAACCGTAGGAGAAACGAGAATACCCTTACCCATTTTTGAAGGGCAGCGGAATACCGTGTGCGAAATAAGAGATCCGCACTCCTTATCAAGGAGCATATATTCTCCGCGTCTCGGAATAACGGTAAAGCTGTCGTCACCCGCCATCTTTGCGACCTCGTCGGAATAGACGCCTGCGCAGTTGATAACGTACTTTGCCTCAACCGTCTCGTTTTCAGAGGATATTTTATATGTATCACCGCATTTTTCTATGCTCTTTACTTCAAAGTTAAGCTTAAGCTCTGCGCCATTGTCCATAGCGTTGCCGACTGACGCCATGCAAAGCTCGTAAGGGCAGATTATAGCGCCCGTAGGTGCGTGGAGAGCACATGTAACACCCTCTCCGACGTTAGGCTCTATTTTAAGGATTTCGTCTCTTCCGAGAACGCGAAGCCCCTCAACACCGTTCTTCTCTCCGCGAACGCGAAGCTCCTCAAGAGTCGCACGGTCCTCATCGGAAAATCCGACAACGAGAGAGCCGTTTTTCTTATACTTTACGCCAAGCTCCTTTGCGTATGCCTCCATCATTTTAGAGCCTCTTACGTTAAGAAGAGCTTTAAGCGTGCCTTCCTTTGCGTCAAAGCCTGCGTGAACTATTGCGCTGTTTGCACGGGTAGCGCCCATTGCAACGTCTGCGCACTTCTCAAGGATACAAACGTCAAGATCGTATCTTGAAAGCTCTCGCGCTACAGCACCGCCGATAACACCGGCGCCGATGACAACAACATCTTTCATCTTAATTCCCCCGATTAATATATTTTAAAATTGCCCTTATATTATCGCATATTTTTTTTAGATAGTCAACCCCTTTCTGTGTTTTGTTACATAATTTGTAAATTTTACATATACCTTAAAAAGTGCCGAGGGACAACCGAAAAAATCAGCTGTCCCTCGAAAAATATTATAATTAAAATCGGCAACGCTCATATCGCGAAAAGCAAAATAGCGATAAAAGCAAACATCCGTTTACTTTTTCAGCACCTCAAGCAAAGGAACGGGATCGTTTGCAGTGATAAGGTCAGCACCTTTTTCTATGCAAAAACGCACGTCATCTTCAGTATCTGCACAGTACATATGCATAGGCAAGCCCTTTGCCGCATATATGGGAAGTATTTCCGATTTTACTATATTCATACCGAGACCTATCTCGTCATACCACTCGTAACCGCAGAATTCCTTCATCTGGAAATCGGGATACCCCATCGTTCTTGCACCGTATTTCTCCTTGAGATAACGGATAATTCTGCCGTTGAAGGCATAGAACCAGCAATTTTCAAAGAAGCCGTATTCCTTAAGAGCCGCGACGGCTATATCAACCGTCTCTTCGGTGTACTCCTTTATCTCAACTCCAAGCTTCATGTTCGGATTTTTTTCCTTAATGAGGTCAAGGAGCTCATAGAAGGTAGGAACCTTAACTTTGCCGACAAATTCATCGCCAAACTTGCCACGGTAAGCGGGGTCAAGTTCTTTTATCTCATCAAGCGTCATGTCACGAAGGTGCTTATCAACCCCTGCGGTACGCTTTGCGTTACCGTCGTGCATGAGCACCGGAACCTTATCCTTAGAGAGCCAGATATCGAACTCAAAGCAGTCTACTCCAAGCTCTATTGCCTTTTCATACGAGATGAGCGTATTTTCAGGGTACTTCGCGCAATATCCGCGATGTCCCTCAACGTATATTTTTCTTTCCATGAAGTCTTTCTCCTATTCAACTGTAAAGCTTTAATCTATCAATATTTTGTCAATGCCGCGCCGGTCATATCAAGCGTAATATCCATAGGCTCTCCTGCGCGAACGATGTGCATCACTACCGAGCTCGACTGCCTTGCGGTGAGCATAACGTCTATCAGATTGAAGGTCCTTATTATCTCGTAATCAACACCGTCCACCGTAATAGAGCGTACAATATCTCCTGCCGCGAGCTTACCCTCCGATAAGCCGCCCGGTGTAACCGAATTAATCTTAACGTCTTCTTTTTTGTGGACCTTACCTGTTTCGTCATCATATTCGGTATAAGCCTTAGCTACACCGACCTCGACGCCTATAAGAGCTCTGTATACACAGTCATTTGCCGGGTCGAGACTATCGTAATAAATAATATTATCGGCAACATACTTTGCAACGTTTGAAGGAATAGCATAGCCTATATTATCTATCGTGCTATCAGACATTTTCGCATTTACAATTCCGATTATTTTACCGCTGTCATTAAAAAGTCCGCCGCCGGAGTTTCCACCGTTAACCGCAGCGTCTATTCTAAGAACTCTGAGGCTCACAGTTCCCGTACCGTCGATTCCCGTCATCGTAATATACTCGCTGTCCACGTTCACCGAGCCTACGGTTGCGGATATTCCTCCCGCTTCGGGGTTTCCTATCGCTATTGCGGTATCAAGAACGGATATATCGTTAGAGTCCGAAAATTCCGCCGGGACGGCATTGCTTTCGCGAAGAACGTTGCTACCGCTCACCCGAAGGACCGCAATATCATAATTCATAGAACCGCCGACGTATTTTGCGGGGATTGCGTAATCCTCATATTCCTGACCGTAAAGATAAAGTTTTATGTCGTCGCTTATATCATTTTCGGTATCAGCGCCTGCATAATATATGACGTGATAATTGGTTATGATGTACGCGTCGCCCTTCTCCTTATCCAAGGAATATATAACTCCCGAGCCGGCAGTGGTCTTTTCCGTCGTATGGGTTTGCGACGAGCCGAATATTGACGGTGTATATGTTACCGTAACGTTGAAATTACAGGTGATGCTTACAACAGAAAGCAACGCCTTGCTCGCTGCGAGCAGATTACCGTTTCCATTTGATTCAATATTGACCTCGTAAGTATCTCCGCCGTTTACCGTAACGTTCTGCGATATGCCCCCGATAAGCTCTTCAACCTCCTCGCGGGTCATATAATCTTCATTGCTTCCGCCGTCTCCGAATCCGGAGCCAAAGTTTATAACCGAGCAAGAAGACATCGTAAGCATAAGCATAGTCATAACAAGAGCTAACGCTATTGCAGATGTAATTTTTTTCATAAAGCCTCCATTTAACTTTTACAAAAGGATTTTCACACTCATATTTTAGCATCATATTGTGAAAAACCTGTTAATAAAGCCTAAATATCCTAAAAATTTTATGTAAAGACGCTTTACTTTTTCAGCTCTCTCTCTTTCACCGAGGGAGCTGCGAATATCTTTGCTATTTTTTCGGGATCGAACTTAAACGCGCGCTCATACGTGAGAATACCGTTCTTTTCTTGTTCAACGTCGTAAAGCTGAGTGTAACAGAAGCCGCAAACGTCGGGATTCTCACGGAGAACGGATGTAAGACCTTCAAGTCTTTCAAGGAATTCCTCCTTGCTCTTAACCGAAGCGCCGTAGCCCCAGCCTTCGCCTTCCTCAACCCAGCCGATTCCGCCGTATTCACTGACGAACAGAGCCTTTGACGGATCGTATATCTGACGTGCCTTATAATGGGGATTTCTGTATAGCTGGTCTTTTATTATACCTTTGTCCGTATCCTCAAATATTTTTGCAAAATCTTCGGGATTCTGCTGATAATCATGAATATCGTAAGCCGCACCAATGATATGGCCCGAAAGGTCAAAGGAAGGAACGAAGCCGCTGTTGATAATGACAGGTCTTGTCGGATCCTTCGCCTTTGTTACATTATAAATAAGGCATGCCATCTCATCGCTGAGTCTTCCACCCGTGCTCTTGATGTCCCACGTCTCGTTGAGCGGACACCATCCGATAAGCGCCGGGTGCGCCTTGTCTCGCTCCATTTCCTCAAGCCATTCCGGAATGAAATTAAAGACGTTCTCGGACTTCGAGTGATCCCAGCCCCAATTTCCCGTTTCGTCCCACAGCATATATCCGAGCTTGTCAGCGTGATAAAGGAATCTCGGCTCAAACACCTTTTGATGGAGTCTTGCGCCGTTGAATCCTAAGGACATAGAGTCGGTTATATCCTTGCGAAGCGCTTCATCAGTGGGAGCCGTGTATATACCGTCGGGATAAAATCCCTGGTCAAGAACAAATCTTCCGAATATATATTCTCCGTTTATAAAGAAGCCGTTTTTATTGAGAGCAACCGTGCGAAGACCAAAATAACCTTCAGCGACGTCACAGGAAGAGTCGGTGTCCGAAATTTCAAACCTGACGTCGTAAAGTCTGCCCTTGCCGACCTCCCAAAGATGCCTTTCGGAAAGTGCGATATCAAGATGGGCGCACTCTTCGGTTATAGTGCAAGAGCCCTCGCCTACCGCTCTGCCTTCATAGGTAACAAAGGCAGAAAGTTTCTTTCCAAACGCTCTCTCGCTGACCGTAACATCAAAGGAAACAGATGGCGAATCAATATCAACTTGCACACCATAGTTTACAATATGAGCCTTATCAACAGCTTCAAGCCATACAGTTTGCCATATTCCTGTGGTTCTTGTGTACTTACAACCCTTAGAGGCAAACTCAACCGACTGCTTACCTGCTATCTGCTTTCCCGAACGAATATCGTCAATAGCCTCTACCGCAATAACGTTCTCTCCGTCGCGCAGCGCAGACGTAATATTTGCAGATATGGGAGTGTAGCCGCCTTTGTGCCCTGCCACCTTTTTGCCGTTGACAAAGACCTTTGTTTCCCAATCGCAAGCGCCGATATGCAATATTACTTCTTTACCCTTGAAGCTATCCGGAAGTACAAGCGCACGCTTATACCATACGCAGTTCATAAAATCTACATTACCAATACCTGAAAGCTTGCTTTCGGGGCAGAAAGGAAGAATTATTTTGTCATCAAATTTATATGCGCCCTTATAGTCAAGATATTCGCCGGAGAGTGAATTGTCTATTTTGAAATCCCACTCGCCATTAAGGCAAATCCACTCTTTTCGCACAAGATTCGGACGCGGATATTCAGACCTTGGAATATTAACGCTTGCGTTCATAATTTTTCTCCGTTTTTATTTTTTGTTATTCTTAAAATACTGGTAAAGATAACACGGTATCATACCGTTATAGAGCTTTCGCACCTTATCTGCGCGTTTTCCGTAAAGAGCCTCAAAGCCTCGGTGAGAAGTGATAATATACGCTTGCCATGGCTCAAGAGAGCGAAAATGGCGTCCTATTTTTCTATATAGGTCCTCTGCGCTCTTCATATCCATAAGCCTCTCTCCGTATGGAGGATTCGTTACTATCGTGGCACGTCTGCCGGGAGCACTTATCTCCGTCGCGTTCTTTACGAACGCTTTGACAGTACCGCCGACGCCAGCCAAGGATGCGTTTTTCGCAGTAAGAGCGACGCACGCAGGGTCTATATCAGAGGCATAGACCTCAAAACCGCTTTTTATTTCGCCCGCTATTGCCTCTTCCCTTGCGTCTGCCCACAGCCTCCTGCTTATAAAAGGAAAGCTCTCGGCGGCAAAGGCGCGCTTTTTGCCGGGCGCGATATTATTCATAAGCATTGCCGCTTCTATCGCGATAGTTCCGCTTCCGCACATCGGGTCCCAAAGCAGGACCTCTTCTCTCGGACGCGAGGTTTTTGCTATCGCCGCGGCAAGAGTTTCGCGTATAGGAGCGTCGTTCGATTCCCTTCTGTATCCACGCTTATGAAGGGGAGTACCCGAGGTGTCTATCATAAGCGCCGCTTCATTATTGAGTATGAAAAATTCAATCTGATATTTTACGCCCTCCTCCGAAAATACCGAAAGACCGTAGACCGACGAAAGTCTTTTAACTATCGCTTTTTTTATGATAGCCTGGCAATCGGGTATTGAGTGAAGGTCTGATTTTATCGAGTGTCCCTTGACGGGAAAAGCATCAAGCTTACCGATAAAATTCTCCCAAGGGAGCTCATAAGTGCCGTCAAAGAGCTCCGAGAAGCTGGTCGCTTCAAAAGAGCCTACTTTTATAAGCACACGCTCGGCATATCTGAGAAAAACGTTTGAGAGAGCTATCGCCTCTTCATCGCCTATGAAGGTAACTCTGCCGTCGATGGTTGATACTCTTTCATATCCGAGAGCCTCTATTTCCTCGCCAAGCAGATGCTCAAGCCCGAAAAGGCAGGTTGCCACAAGCTGCAATTTCATTAATTTTTATCTCCGATACCGTTTTTATCGGGAATATAATTTTCAAAAATTACACCCGAAAATCCACTCTCATACGCTTCCCTCTCTTCCGCCTCAGAGCGTACTGTCCATGCAATGCACGGAGTTCCGAACAATTTGCGTATAATGGGTAAGGGCTGCATATTTATTCGCGTATTCCTCATAGCGATAAATGAGGGACGCGCTATAAAGTTAAGAAGAAATCTTTGCACTGCTCGGTGCGTAAGTGTACGGGTTTTTTCGTTATCCGTAAGCTTATCGGAAAGGAAGCCGCGCAAAACGGACGGCATTCTTTTCTTAATCTCTCCAAGCACGATAGGGTTAAAGGATTCGACGATAAAATCGCCCTTATATTCATTCAGTATTTCCGCAGCGGCTATCGCAACGGAAGCTTCCGTACCGTCGCTTTTAAGCTCAACGAGAATTGGCACTCTTCCGTCTACCAGCTGAAGAACCTCGCGGAAGGTCGGGATAGTATCGTCAGTGCCTTCAAGCGAGAGCTTTTTCAGCTCTTCAAGAGTGAAATCTCTGACACGGCCCGTGCCGCTTGTGACTCTGTCAAGCGTATTGTCGTGAAAAACTACCGCTTCACCGTCCTTGGTTAGTCTTACGTCAAGCTCTATTCCGAATCCGCGCTCGGCAGCGCGGGCAAAGGCACTAAGCGAGTTCTCTGCGGCATACTCACCGTAATCAAGAGTGCCGTGCAGACCTCTGTGCGCATACTTTACGGATTTATATTTTTCCATCCCCTTATCGTTTTTCGGCGCGACAAGAAACAGCCATATACCGAAAATGACCAGGATAGGCGCTAAAATATATACAGCTATCATTCAAATATCTCCTTAGTCGTCAGCACCGCCAAGACTCTCAAGAGCTCCTTGAGCCTCAGGCTTTGCGTCACCGTGCTTTACAAAGAACATCGTGACAAACGCGCACGCGGCAAAGAATGCGGCATACGGGAAGAATACCCACCAACCGATATTATCAATGAGTATACCCGACAAAATAGGAGTTACTATCTGAGCGGACATAGATGCCGTATAGTAAAATCCTGTATATTTACCAACGTCTCCGCCCTTTGCAAGCTCAACGACCATCGGGAAGGAGTTTACGTTTATAGTTGCCCAACCGATTCCCGCAAGGCAGAAGAGAAGATACATTACAATAGCAGGAGTTCCCGCTTTTATGAACGAAGCCGCGCCAAACGCAGACGTAAGCATTGCAACTCCGATAAGGATAGTCTTTTTACGTCCTAACTTCGATGCGACGATACCAACGGGAATATAAGCTATTATAGCAGCTCCCTGCGCCACGAGAAGCGTCACGTTATAGGGAACGTTCAAAACCTCTGTCGCATATACCGAATACTTTGAGGTAACGGCATTATAACCGATATACCAAAGAGCAACCGACGCAAGAATGAGAATGAGCGACACGAGCTTAGAGCGTGAAAGCTTGCCTACCGAGGCAGGCTCTGTTTCCTCTTTCTTTTCGTTTGCTTTGTCAAGCTCATCGTTTTTCTTCTCTGCCTCAGAAGACCAAAGAGGCTCCTTTACCGTAAGAAGAAATACAACGAGCGCGGCAATCATAAGAATGCTTACAGAAATAAGGTATACAGAAAAGTCGGTCTTTCCCGGAGTGTTCGTCTTAAAGACAATACTGAGACCGAGAACTATCATACCGCCTGCGGTTCCCATAAGATTTATAATAGCGTTACCCTTCGAGCGAAGCGGCTTTTCCGTAACGTCGGGCATAAGAGCTACCGCGGGAGAACGGAAGGTCGCCATCGAAAGAAGACAAAGAAGCAACAGAAGAATAAAGAGCACGAGTGAGGAAGAGAATCCGAGAATAATCAAGAATGACGCGGCAAAAACCGTGCCTATCGTGATATAAGGAGTTCTTTTTCCGAATCTTGTTCTCGTTTTATCTGAAAGTGCGCCGAATACAGGCAAAAGAACGACCGCAAACACGTTGTCAAGAGACATTATAACTCCCGACCAGGTCTGCCCCATGCCAAACTTATTGGTTAAAATCAACGGAACGATGGTGTCATACGCTTGCCAGAACGCGCTTATAAGGAAAAACGCAAAGCCGACAAGTATTGTACGCTTGTAATTGAGCTTCATAAAAAATACCTCTTTTTTATTTATTTGATTTCCCATCATCTGTTATGATAACATACTTATTACCGTTTGTCAAACAAAATATTTAAATTAAATTTATTTTGCGTACAAATGCAAAATGAATACAAAATAAGCGGTCAAGTCCGCTATTGACTTTTGTGAGTCAAAATAGTATAATAATAGATACGTTGAAATTTTGAAGGGAGGGGTGAGTTATGATAACTGTCGAATATAAAAGCAGCGACGGCTTCGGTGAGCTTAGAAAAAAGCTTCCGTTCCGTGATACGGGCTGCGTTACGGCGCTCGGCTTTTTTGACGGAGTTCATATAGCACACCGCGCCCTGATAAGCGTTGCCAAAAAAGAAGCGCGTGAACTCGGGCTTCCCCTTGTTATATTTACCTTCTCGGGAAAAGGCGAAGACTTTAAATCAAACACTGGCAGAATATACACCGACGAAGAAAAATGCGAGCTGCTTGCAGAATGCGGAGCTGACTATACCCTGCTTTGCGATTTTTCCGCGCTGTCATCTCTTTCAAAGGAGAGCTTCGTCAAGGACTTTCTTGTAAATACAATGGGAGCAAAAACCGCGGTATGCGGATTCAACTTCCGTTTCGGAAGAGGCGCTTCGGGAAATGCCTCCGACCTTGATTTTCTTATGAGAAATCTTGGCGGAAGATGCATTAAAATAGATGAATTTCTTCACACGGGGGTACTCGTTTCCTCTACACGTATAAGAGCACTGATAGAAAAAAAGGATACCAGAGGCGCAGCAGCGCTTCTCGGAAAGCCGTACTTTATAACGGGCAAGGTATCCCACGGTCTCGGAATTGGCTCTTCCATGGGTCTGCCTACGGTAAACACCGAGCTTCAAGCCGACAGATTTTCACCTCCCCGCGGAGTTTACGCAACCGTTGCCGTCATTGACGGAAGAAAGTATTGCGCTATTACAAATATAGGAACGTGCCCGACCTTCGGTGAGCGGGATATGCACGCAGAAACCTTTATTCTCGGCTTTGACGGTGATGTTTATGAGCGTCAAATAAAAATACACTTTATAGATTATTTGAGAGAAGAAAAAACTTTTTCAAGCAAAAAAGAACTTATTATGCAAATAGATATTGACAAAACAAGAGCTAAAAGCCTTATAGAGGAGTTAAAATGGCAGGAAATTGGACTAAACTGACTGTTACTGTAAAAGTCGAAGATACAGACCGTGCGGCAGCGGTTATAAGCATGCTGGACAATGGACTCATGATTGAGGATTACAGCGATTTTTCATTAAACGGAATGTATGGAGAGCTGGTTGACGACTCTATTCTCAGCGCAGACAAAAATCACGCAAAAATATCAATTTTCGTCCCTGAAGAGAAAAATCTTTCGGAATACGTAACCTTCATAGAAGCAAAATTCGAATCTCTGCGTATCCCCTACTCAAAGGAGCTTTCTGGTATGCAGGAGGAAAACTGGGCAGATTCTTGGAAGAAATACTTTAAACCCATTCCTCTTGGCAGAGTAACTATTGTTCCCGCATGGGAAGACTATCATGAAAAGCACGGTGAGGTCGTAATAAAAATAGACCCCGGCATGGCGTTCGGAACGGGCACTCATGAGACCACAAGGCTCGTTATGAAAATAATGCAGGACGAAATAAAGGGCGGCGAGCGCGTGCTTGACGTGGGATGCGGCTCGGGAATACTTTCGATTTGCGCTTCAAAGCTCGGTGCGGCATCCTGCAATGCTTACGATATTGACCCCGTTGCCGTCAAGGTAACCCGCGAAAACGCAAAAGCGAGCGGCTGCGATAACATCACCGCAGGGCTTTCAGACCTTCTTTGCGGTGTTGAATACAGGGCAGACGGATACAGCATATGCGTTGCCAATATCGTTGCAGACATTATTTTACGCATGCTTCCCGACATCGGAAGATACCTTGCGCCGTCAGCACCGATAATTCTCTCCGGTATAGTTGCCGAACGTGAAGATGATATAATCCGCGCGGCGGTAGCTTCAGGATATACGGTTACAAGGATCGAAAGAGAAAACGACTGGGTTGCCATAATGATAAGAAAAGCGTAAAGCAAAGGAGTTATCATTTATGCCTAGATTCTTTATAGAAAAATCCCAAATAGAAAACGGCGCGCTCTTCATACAGGGCGATGATGCAAGGCATATAGCCCGCGCGCTGCGTATGGCAGTCGGAGACGAGATAACCGTTACAGACGGCGAGGGCGCGGAATATATTTGTACGCTCCTTCGTATCCGTGATGAAAGATGCGATGCTCAAATCAAGGAAAAAAGATTATCAAAAAGTGAGCCAAAATCAAAAATAACCGTTTATATGGCATATCCGAAGGGAGATAAGCTTGAAACGGTCATTCAAAAGGCGGTAGAGCTTGGCGCGTCACGCATAGTTCCATTTGAATCGTCAAGGTGCATTAAGCGCCCTGATGCTGATAAAGCGAAGATGCGCACCGAAAGGCTATCAAGGATAGCCGCCGAGGCGGCAAAGCAATGCGGAAGAGCCTCTCTTCCCTGCGTTTCGCTTCCTATATTATATAATAAGATGATAGAAGAGGCAAAGGGCTTCGAGCTTCCCATATTCTGTTACGAGGGCGAAGGAACAAGGTCGCTAAAAGAAATACTGGAGGAGTTCTCCGACGCTCCGCGCGATATATGCATAGTTGTAGGCTCAGAGGGCGGATTTTCAAAAGAGGAAGCGCTCATTGCCGAAGAAGCGGGTCTCAGAATGGCAAATCTCGGTCCGAGAATTCTTCGCTGCGAGACCGCTCCCGATTATGCATTGGCTTGCATTTCATACTTTTTTGAGCTTTAAAAGTATAAAAAATACAATTTTTACAAAAGATTTATAATTTTTTTGTGGAAAAAGAAAACTTTTTTGAAAAAACTATTGAAAAATGCTAAAAAATACGCTAAAATATAGTACAGTATAAACAAAATGCATTCTTTTTCAATCAGAAAGGGGATATAATATGTCCAACCGCTTGTTCCAAACCGTCATTCACCAGATGAAAGCCGTCCTCGGTCGCACCATAGGTGTTATTGACGAAAACGGAATTATAATTGCTTGCAGCGAGCTCGGAAAAATTGGAGAGTCACGCCAGCGCATAAGAGAAGAGCTTGCTTTCTCGCACGGTGCTATGTGCTATGACGGTTATTTCTACCGCTTCATTACTTCTACCGGCAAGAATGACTGCATCGCATTCGCTGAGGGTACAGATTCCGAGGCGGATAAAATTACTCAGCTTCTCGCTATATCTCTTGGCAATATAAAAAGCCTTTACGACGAGAAATACGATAAGGGGTCTTTCATAAAGAATATCATTCTTGATAATATTCTTCCGAGTGACATTTACATTAAATCAAACGAGCTTCATTTCAATAATGAAGACTGCCGTGCCGTTTTCGTTATCAAATTCCATGGCTCGACAGAGATTCCTCCTTACGAAATAATCCAAAACGTCGTTGATGAAAACACCAAGGATTACGTCATCAGCATAAGCGAGCAGGATATCGTAGTAGTAAAAGAGGTCGATAGAAACGAGGGCGTTGAAGGACTTGAGGCATTTGCCGAAGGAATGCTTAAGGCAGCCGCAGAAGAATACGGCGCAAAGGTTCTTATCGGTATATCCTCTGTCGTTGAAAATCTCAAGGACCTTGCAAGAGCTTACAAGGAAGCAAGAATATCTCTTGAAGTAGGTAAGGTTTTCGATATCGAGCAGCCTGTAATGTCTTACGAAAATCTCGGTATAGGAAGACTTATTTATCAGCTTCCCACAACGCTTTGCGAAATCTTCCTTCAAGAGGTCTTCAAAAAAGGCTCTCTCGAATCGCTTGATAAAGAAACGCTTATGACGGTTCAGAGCTTCTTTGAGAACAATCTTAACGTTTCCGAAACCTCAAGAAAGCTTTTCGTACATAGAAACACACTTGTTTACAGACTTGAAAAAATCAGAAAGCTTACCGGACTTGACCTTCGCGAGTTCGACCATGCCGTTACCTTTAAGGTAGCTCTTATGGTTAAGAAGTATCTTACTAGCAAGCCCACGAAATTCTGATGTTTTTTCGACAGACTTTTTGATATTCATTTGCTATAATTGATAACCGAGACGTTTGCTAAAAACGCCTTGTCGGGGCTAGCCGAATCTTAAGTGAAGATTGAACTAGCCCCCAACTCATGCGAATATATTTCACAAAGGTAAACAGAAAATGCTCAAAAAATTTAAATCACGCGGTTTTATATCGCTAATTCTCGTATTTGCGCTTCTCGCGTCCCTCGTTTCGTGCAACTTCAAGAAATCCGTTGCGGACTATCTTCTTGAAGAGGACCTTCCCGAATTCGACACCGAGCTCTTCTACACGATTGAAGCATGCTTTAACTCATATTATTACACCGAGCTTGAAGACGCTGAGACTCTTTGTAAAAAGACGGTTGACGCATACTACGAGTTTTGCGCGGAGGATATTGATACTTCCTCAAAAGACGAAGTCACTTACGCATTGATAGATTGTTATATATATGCGGTCGGCGACTTATACGCTTTCTACCGTACCGCAGACGAAGCCGAGGATTATACAACCGATATGAGCGGAAGCTTTGTCGGAATAGGTGTAAGCGTGCTTTGCAATTATCTTGAAAACACTATTCTCGTTTCCGGGGTTGAGATAGACTCCCCTGCTGATAAAGCGGGAATCACAGCCGACGATTATATAGTAGCCGTTAACGGTGAACTCGTCACCGACCTTGGCGTCAGTGAGGCGATAAACAGAATCAAGGGAGAGGTCGGAACGAGCGTCAACGTCACGATTCTCCGCGGAGAAGAGGAAATCTCTCTCGATATGATAAGAGAGCAGATAACCGAAACCACCGTATCCTACGATTTTCTTGATGGCGGTAAGGTAGGATATATTAAAATAACAAGCTTTAAAGGCAACACGGCATCGCAGTTTATAAACGCTGTTAACGCTCTGGAGGCTGCCGGAGTCCAATCGGTTATATTTGACCTTCGCTCAAATCCCGGCGGCTATCTTTCAGCGGTAGTATCAATGCTTTCGTATCTCGTTCCCACGGGAACGGAAATAGTCTCCTTCTCTAACGGAAAGAGCACTATTTACGCAACTCATGGCGAGACCGACGAGGAGCCCGTTGATCACGTGCTTTCCGTGCCCTCAGTAGTCCTCTGCAATGATTCCTCAGCATCCGCATCGGAGCTCTTTGCGGGAGCAATGAGAGATTACAACGATATGGGAATATTAAAGTCAACGCTCGTAGGAGAAGTTACCTATAAGAAGGGTATAATGCAGACGACGATATCGTTTAAAGACAATTCTACACTCACTTTGACAACTGCACTTTACAATCCGCCCTCAAAGCAGAACTTCCACGGTGTCGGAGTGACTCCCGATATTCTCGTAAATGACGGTGACGATTATATAGAAATCGCGCTTGAAGCTCTTAAATCGCAGAACTAAAAAGATTATAAAAACTAGGAGATATACACTAATGGCAGAAACCAAAATCTACACACCCGAAGGCTTCAAGGCTCTTCAGGACGAACTTGACTATCTCGTAAACGTACGCGTTGAAGAGAATAAGAAGGAAATTTCCACCGCTCGCTCCTTCGGTGACCTTTCGGAAAACAGCGAATACGATGCAGCAAAGGAAGAACAGGGCAAAATCCACGCAAGAATCGCAGAGCTTCGTGAAATGATAGCTCACGCAAAGGTTATAGACGAATCTCAAATAGACGAGTCAAAGGTAAGCGTAGGCTCAATCGTAGTTGTTTACAACGTTACCCGTGCTAAAGAATTCACATATCACATAGTTGGCTCTTATGAGACAGACCCCATAAACGGAAAGATTTCTGACGACTCTCCTATCGGACGCTCTCTTATCGGAGCTAGAGCGGGAGACGAGGTTTTTGTTCCCGGTGTGCGTGAGCAGGTTCTTCAGGTAAAGAGCGTTACCCGTGCTAAGGAACAGCATTAATCATAAGCCGAAGAAAGGAAAACAGCAATGGCAGAAAATACAGTTAACAGCTTGAACGATACAAGCGAGCTTAAAATCCGCCGAGACAAGCTGGCGGCGCTCTGCGAAGCAGGCAAAAACCCCTTTGAAATAACAAAATACGACGTTACCCATTCAAGCGTTGACGCTATTCGCGAATTTGAAGAGAACGAACAGACTCTTACGGCTGAGGGCAAGAGCATCACCGTGCGCGTTGCCGGAAGAATGGTCGGAAAGAGAGTTATGGGTAAGGCTTCATTTGCCCACCTTCTCGACGGAGACGGAAAAATACAGCTTTACGTATCCCGCGATGACCTTGGAGAAGAAGCGTATGCAGGCTTCAAGAAATGGGACGTTGGCGATATTATCGGCGTTGAGGGAATTCTTTTCCGCACAAGAACGGGTGAGATATCCGTTCACGCAAAGGAAGCAACTCTTCTTGCGAAGTCACTCCTTCCCCTTCCCGAAAAGTTCCACGGTCTTACAAATCTTGAGCAAAGATACAGACAGAGATACGTTGACCTAATAGTCAACCCCGACGTCAAGAACACGTTCGTTAAGCGTTCAAAAATTCTCTCTCTTATACGCTCATACCTTGACTCGAAGGGATATCTCGAAGTTGACACGCCCATACTCGTTCCTCTCGAAATCGGTGCGTCGGCGCGTCCTTTCAAGACTCATCACAACACTCTTGATATACCCATGTACCTCCGTATCGAGACAGAGCTTTACCTCAAGCGTCTTATCGTCGGCGGTATGAACAAGGTTTACGAGGTTGGAAGAATCTTCAGAAATGAAGGTATGGACCCTAAGCATAACCCCGAATTTACAACTATTGAGCTTTACGAGGCATTCACCGATTACTATGGAATGATGGACCTCGTCGAAGAGCTTTACAAGATGCTCGCAAAGGAAGTTTGCGGCGACACGAAGATAACATACCAGGGCATTGAAATCGACCTTGGCCACTGGGAGCGCCTTACTATGGTTGAGGCGGTCAAAAAGTATGCAGGAGTTGACTACTACGATTGGAAGAGCGACGAGGACGCAAAAGCAGATGCAAAGCGTTTGCACGTTGAAGTTCCCGAGGATGCAACGGCAGGAACTGTTCTCGTTGAGCTGTTCGACGCATACGTAGAGGACAAGCTCATTCAGCCCACCTTCATTTACGACTATCCGGTTGAAAACAGCCCTCTTGCAAAGAGAAAGCCCGAGGACAATAGATTTACCGAAAGATTCGAGTATTTCATCAACTGCACCGAGTACGGAAACGCATTCTCCGAGCTTAACGACCCCATCGACCAGAAGGAACGCTTTGAAAAGCAGGTTGCAAAGAAAAAGCTTGAAGAGCCCGAATGCAACGCAGAGGTTGATTACGATTACGTAACCGCCCTTGAATACGGCATGCCTCCGACAGGCGGTCTCGGATTCGGAGTTGACAGACTCGTTATGCTTCTGACAGATTCCGCATCTATAAGAGATGTACTTCTGTTCCCCACGATGAAGCCGGAAATTTAATACTGCACAGCACCCTCGAACCGAGCCCCTCCACCGTCGCATAGTCGCCGCGCGTCGCTCGGTCCACTCGCTTCCTTCGGCTTCTTGCTTTGGGCGGTTTCGCTGCGCAAAAAATAACACTCAGTTGTTTTTTGTTTGCTACCCAACGATGAAGCCGGAAACTTAAAAATAAAAAGAGCTATGAAGCAAGCGTACTATGCGCCCATCATAGCTCTTTTTTATGTATTTTTGAAGAAGCCTTAGCTTAATAAGGTATTATGCAATCGGAGGTTACGGTAATATTTACCGACATCTCTGTTCCACCGCGGTTTATTTTGAGGGTGACGGTATCCCCTGCTCTTGCGTCAAGCATGAGGTCTATGAGAGAGTGCTGGCGCGAAAGCTTGATGAATTCACCGCCCCCGAGCGATGCTTCGAGAAGAATATCGCCTGCCAAAAGCTTTCCGTAGGCAATCGAGCCTGCGCTTACCTCGTATACGATGTTCGTCTCTTCAATGCTTACCGAAGCAGTATTCGCGTCGTAGACCATTTTGGAATCGGAAATCGTAACGGTTATTCCGAGAAGCGCGCGCTGCGGCGCGGTAAGCGATGTTCCGTAGCAATAATCAATGATGTTATTTGCTATCGCAATCGCCACGTTAGACGGAATAGCATAACCGATATTCTCTATACCCGTGTCAATTATTTTCGCATTTACTATACCTATAAGGTTGCCGATCTCATCGAAAAGTCCGCCTCCGGAATTACCGGAGTTTACAGGTGTATCTATACGCATAAGACGCATTTTTATCTCAGTTATGTCGTCGCTCGCGGTCATCTCTATATTTTCCGAATCAACGCTTATAATGCCGGATGTTACCGAAATTCCTTCTCCCATAGGATTACCTATCGCTATCGCTGTATCCCCTACTGAAATCTCGTTCGAGTTGCGAACGCTGACCTCTAAGACGGGGGATGTTTTAAGCAATTCACTGTTCTCGACTCTTAAAACCGCAATATCGTAATAAAGCGAGCCGCCGACAAATGTGGCTTCTATGGCGGTGTCGGCATATTCCGCGCCGTAAAGGTAAACGTTGATGCTCTCGCTGACGCCTGTCTCACTGTCGACGTCGTATACCACATGATAATTGGTTATGATAAAAGCATCGCCCTCGGTTTTATCAAGCGTATATATCACACCTGAACCGGCAGAGCCGTACTCCTCATCGGTAGTTTTATCCGTGAATGCGCAGGTGATGCTCACGGCGCTTCTCAATCCCCTTGCCGCGGCAATCGCAACATCGCTTTCATCGGTATTTATGATTACGGTTTCCTTGATGTCCTTACCGTCGACTCCGTTGATTCCGTCCTTACCGTTTTTACCGTTCTTTCCGTCAACACCGTCGATACCGTCTTTACCGTTAATACCGTCTTTTCCATCAACTCCGTTGACTCCGTCGATGCCGTCGACTCCGTCTTTACCGTCAGCGCCGACAACCGCTCCGACGTTATCGTAACTTCCGTCCGAATAATATAAAACGAGCTCGCCGTTTTCGTTTATAGCGGATCTTACAATGCTTCTGCCCTCATCCTCAACAAACGAGCAGGAAGCAAGAAAGAACGCAAGGAAAACAGAAATCAACGTACACAGTGTTATTATTTTTCCCATGTTGCTTCTTTTCATTGGCAAAATCTCCTTTGGATTTTCAAATGAAGTTTTTTTCATTATACCAAAAAAAGCAAATTAATACAAGTATGCGCGAATAAATAGTTTTTAATTTTTTATAAAGGTTTATTAAATTTTCCCGCCTTGACTTTTCCCTTCCCTTATGTTATACTACCCACATAAAATGAGCGAAAGGAACATTTTAATGTCCGATAACCTTAACAATGAAAGCCCCGAAGAATACGGAGACGTAAAGATAAAATCTCCTTTTTTGGAAAAGCTTGAAAACTTCTTTTACCACTATAAGTGGCACACATTGATTGCGCTGTTTTTAGTTTTTACGATTTCAATATGCTCTTTTCAGATGTGCAGCAAGACCTCCTACGACCTCTATATAATGTACGCGGGCGGCACGAGCATTCCGCTGACACCCTACGAAAACGAGGCAGATTCCAGACACGTTCAGCTTTTGAGCGCAACGAAGCGCTTCGTTTGCGATTATGATGATGACGGAAACCGAAACGTAAATCTTTTGAATTTATACATCCCATCGTCGGAGCAGATAAGCGAGATTGAGAGTGCGAAAGACGGCACGGTAGTGGACTACTCACTGCTCGCAAAGCAAAAGGACACCTTTAATCAGTATATGTTTTACAGCGATTACTATATCGTTATGATATCCGAGGAGCTTTACGACGGTCTTATATCGAACGAAAACAACAATCCACTCGCGCCAATATCCTCTCTCCTTCCCGAAAATGCCGAGGAAGCGAATTACAGGCTTGCGGGAGACTTCGGTGTTTATCTATCGTCTACCCCTCTTTGGGATAACCCAGGTTTTTCAAATCTTGACGAGGATACGATTCTTTGCATAAGAAGATATTCAAGCATAGGAAAGAACAAAAAGGATACCGAATTCTATGCGCACAACGAGAACGTTTTCCGTCTTATGCTTCAGGATAAAGCGTACTCATAATAATGCTTTCGGCATTAAAAAATAAGGCAATTCATTATTCGCGTTTGCGAACTCAAATGCAGTGCACGTCAACAAAAGAGGACAGAGAAGATAAAAATTCTCTGTCCTTTTTCCATAGGTAATTATATTATGCTCTGATAAGAGACTCTTTTTTGAGGCGTTTTAACATTATTATCTGTGATAGAGCTCTTTGGGATCAACTCCGAGAATCTCCGCTATCGCAAAAAGCTCGATATCGGTTACGGTACGAGAGTAGTCTTCGATCCTTGATATAGAGCCTCGGCAAACGTAAATTCCCAGCAATTCAAGTTTGTTGGATAGTTCTTGTTGACTAACCTTTAATTTCATGCGCAGTTTTTTTCAAAATTCCGCCTATAAGATTTTTTCTTTCGCCATCTATTATTCTTGCCATAACATTATCTCAATCATAATATTTTGTCTTGACACAAGACACATTTTATGATGTACTAAATTAAAAATTATCCTTTTGAGTATAGTCTTAAAGCAGTAGCTTTTGCTTTTATTAAATCTCTATCACAGCGGTAATCTTTTCTCCGCAGGAATCGAGCTTTTCCTTTGAGCCTACTACGCAAAGTCCTCCCTCAACCGCCATCTTATCAAGCAAGTCGGCAGCGGCAAGAAGGTCGCCCTTCGAGGTAGCGAGAAGCTCTTTTCTCGAATTAACTCTGTCCTCATACGTCTCACCGCGAAGATACGAGCCTATCGCAAGAGCACTTATAACCTTAGGAGTGATAAGAGGGTCGGAATCGCCCAGAGCTCCTATGATAAACGTGGTTATATCCTCACCCGACTCGGCAAACGAGCGAAGGAACTCGGAGCTCTTATCAAACACGTCAAGAGAACGGCTTGGATTGGGGTCGCGGTAGGTATAGTATCCACACATGCCGTTGTTACGTTTGAGGAAGCCGGCACCGTATGCGCCGCCCTGAACTCTTATAGTGTTCCAAAGATAGCCAAACGAAAGTATCGAACGGACAACTCCCATCGAGCCATGGACCTTGTTCTCATATTTAAGCGCATTGCCCGCCTTTGCGGCAAACGCAATACCGGCAGGAATAAGAATACCCTCGCATCTTACTCCGAGAGGAGCAATACTACTTCCCTTCTTGTAGCTTTCTCCTTCGGGGAAGAGGGAAACAAGCTTTTCCATATATGAGTCTGCGCGCTCACCCGAGTGGCATGCGATAAGACGTGCTCGAGTAAACGCTTTCTTAGCAACCAGAGCAAGATTTTTAACAAGCTCGTCGGACATCTCTTCAAATTTCGCATCAAGATTTTTTGTCCGTAAATAATTTTCAAGACCGTCAAAGTATTCTCCGATAGCAGCCTCGGCACTCACGTATGCGGAAGCTCTGGAAAGTCCTACCGCGTGTCCGGATGCCGCAATCATCTCAGCACCGGTCGCCTTAAGCTGCTTTATAAGCATACCTATCGTCTTTTTGTCGGTGAATACAGAGTGAAGGAGCACCTCCTCGATTATCGCCGCCGCGCGGTCCCTCTTTGAATCAAGACAGCTGACAGAAAGGTTGAGATAAGGACTGACAACGCCATCCCTCGAGCTGACAAGTGAGGAAAGCGAAAACGAGCCAAGCTCGGTCTTTATTTTTGTCTGAAGAGATATAGCGTCGTTCTTTTCGGTTGCAACGTTCTTTATGATTTCAGAAAGCAACGATGCGTAATAAAGCTCATCCTCAGAGAAATCGGATACGTCGAAGAGAAGATTCGTATAGGTAATTCCTCTTGATGCCGCCTTGATATAAAGCGCGGGAGTGCTTCCTATTTGATATTCCTCGGTGGGATATTTTTCGGGAGTGCTTTCAATGTCTGATATTTCAAGCTTAGGAAGGGTAGCAAGCGCTTCGGGCGTATCGGATAGCTGCTGCCATGCTTCTATTTTAGCAGTTGTCTCAATAACGTTCTTTATTTCCTGCTCGCTCATCGCCGCCTTGGCACGGGCGAGTTTTTCCTTTTCTTCCTTAACCTTCTTTTCACCGAGAGCCGAGGAAGGAAGCATATAGAGCGTCGCGCTGTGCTTAGATTCAAGAACTATTGATGAAAGAAGCTTTTCGTAATAGTCGGTATCAAGCTTCCCACGCAGATATTCTATATCCTCTTCAAAGGCAAGTCCGTCCTTCGGGTCTCCGCCGTAAAGCCAGGTGTCCATTGCGCTTATCGCATAAGCAATACCTGCGGGGAAGGTAGCCATATCCTGCTCTCTTACGCGGAATTCAAGACTGTTGAAGGTTGCAACGAGGAGCTTTTTGTCGATTCCCTCTTTTACTATATCGGCGATAGTTTTAAGAGCGAGCGCCTTTGCCTCTTCAAGTCTTTCTCTCTTAACGTTCTTTATTTCTATAAGAAGCGAATTTTGCTGAATACCGTCATAGGGAATAAAGTTTACGTCCTCGCAAATGCCGCTTTCAAGCATAGCCTTTTTGAAGGGAGCTTCATTGCTTCCTGCAATAGCGTCATTTATAACGTTTATCGCAAATATCCTTTTGCGCTCGCTGAAATCTGATGCCGCAAAGCCAAGGCAAACACGAGCCTTACCTTCAGGGCTATCGCTCGGAGATATCTCGTATTCCATAGTGCACTCGGTATGTCCCATCGGAGGTACCATAGGAATATCCGAATCAACGTCAAGATATTCATATTCCGAGAGGAAGGAATCAAGGAGAGCGAGAGTTTTATCAAGGTCAACGCTTCCGTCAAGAACTATTCTTGCGTTAGAAGGATGGTAATACTTTGCATGAGATGCGACAAACTGCTCATAGGTAAGGTCTGGAATTGACACGGGGTTGCCTCCCGAATCTTTTCCATAGGTGCTGTCCTTGTATAAAAGCGATGACATTTTCTCCATCATCACCTCGTCAGCAGAAGAATACGCGCCCTTCATTTCATTGAAAACGACGCCCTTATAAAGCATTTCCTCTTCGCCCTCGTGAAGCTCGTGATGCCAGCCCTCCTGATAGAATATTTCGGGCTTCTTCATAGCTATCGGATGAAGGACAGCGTCCATATAAACGCTCACAAGGTTAAGGAAATCCTTATCATTACGCGAGCATACGGGATACATCGTTTTATCGGGAAATGTAAATGCGTTAAGGAAGGTCTTAAGAGAACCCTTGAGAAGCTCGACGAACGGCTCCTTTACAGGGTATTTATCAGAGCCGCAAAGCACCGAATGCTCAATAATATGGAAAACTCCCGTATCATCTGTAGGGATAGTTTTAAAGGTTATCGCAAACGTTTTGTTCGCATCCTCTCTGTCAATAAACAAAAGCTTTGCGCCATTTTTGACATAGGTTGCCTCGCGAAGCGTTCCGCGAAGCTCCGGAATCTCCCTTTCCGTTGTAAATTTAAAGCCGTGAATTATTTCGTTTTCTTTCATTACGCTTACCTCTGAATTTTATTACATTGTATTTCGTTAATTATTATTTACATTTTCGTTGTTTATATTAGTTGAAAGGCACTTTGCGCAAAACTCATATACAATTCTTTGATATCTATCGTAGTCATACACAAAGCTTAGTCCGTGATTCGCGTCAGGGAAAGTATGAAGCTCTATTTCGCGGTTTCTTTCAAAAAGCTCAAGACTCATACGAGGCGGAACATAGGTATCACTCTCGCCATGAATAATGAGTATAGGAACTTTAGCTCGCTCGACGGCTGCCCTTGCATCCGCAAGATTTGGGTCAAAGTGTCCGAAAAGCACCCCTCCGAGCCGAACAAACGGATAAAAGATACTCTTGGGAAGTCCCATCTTTTTTGATATTACCTCTTTTATTATATCCTTCGCACAAGTGTACGGGCAATCGGCGACGATGCCCTTGACGTTCGGTGGAAGCTCAAGCCCCGATGCCATAAGCACTGTTGCTCCTCCCATAGATATTCCGTAGAGCATAATTTCGGTATCAGCTCCGTAGGTTTTTATAACATACTCTATCCAAGAAAGCAAATCTCTGCTCTCGTTATATCCGAAGGAAATTGTTTTTCCCTCGCTTTCTCCGTGAGCGCGCTCGTCTATCATAATAACGTTGAAGCCCATCTCCATGGCAAGAGCGCCTCCTCCGGAAAAATCAAGCATTGGCGTACTTCTGTATCCGTGAGCCTGAATAGCAAAGGGCAATCCCCTGCCCCTCATATACAGCCTTGCCCGAAGCTTAAGACCGTCGTGAGATGTTATGTATATATTTTCATAAGGAACGGTAAGTATTTCATCAATCAATCTTTTTGAAAAAACCGACGTCGGCTTTCCGTCATTCTTAACGTGGCGATAAGGGTCAATCTCCCGCTTTTTCGGGTTTTGATAAAATGCCATTCTATAAGTAATATAGGATAACAAAAGAATCAGAAGAGTAACCGACGCAAGCAGGATAACAGCAATTATTATCGGACTCATTTTCTCTCACTCCTTCGGCTCGCGCCCTCACGCGCAGACGTTATCTTAAGAATAGTCATAAGAATAATCATCGCCTGCAGCGGAACTCCTATTATAAAAAGCATCCATATATTATATTCAAGAAGCTGAAGATAACACGAGAGAAGTAACGTCCACACGGTTATCGAATTAAGCACGCATTTCAAGACGCGGTTTCCAAAGAAAAATCTGTTGTATATCTGGCATATAACGAAGGTTATCGGGATTGCCCATATAAAGAGTGTCCACGCGTTTATATTGAATATGGTGTTTACGTACGTATATGCAACTATTGCGCTTATCCAAACAACGCACACTGCGATAAACATAATTATAATGCGATTTGCTATATTGTTTTTCACTATATAGGGATTATTCTTTTTAGGCTGCTCCTTTTGCAAAAGATATTCAAATTTCACTCCGTATATCTCGCATACCTTACATAAGGTATCAATATCGGGAAGCGTCTGCGCATGCTCCCAGCGAGATATTGCTTTATCCGAATAATTGAGCTTTTCGGCAAGCTGCTGCTGGGTAAGCTTGTTCTTTTTCCTAAGCTCGGTGAGATTAAAGGCTATTATCTCCTTAATATTTTCCATCAAAATCCCCCTTTCAAGACAAAATTTAGTGTAAACTTTTATTTACCTTTCGAAATATTCGCGTGAGAGCGACTCTTTTTCTAAAATTATTTTTCCGTCCAAAAAAACGCTCTGTATTAAGAATTATAGCACAAAAATGCCCGAAAGTCAACACGCGTTCGAAATTCTCACTTTTGTGGAGTGGCATAGGACACCTGTGTTTACCGCTATGTGAGAATTCTATTTTTGATAGAAACAGGTTGAGAGCTTAAACTATTGACCTCGATGTCCTTTTGTGCTAAACTCTCACCAAAAAAGAAAAACAAGCGGAGGATGTATTATGAGTAAATATCCTAAAAAAACAGAATATTTTTCATCCTTTTCGCAGGACTTTGACCATGGTGCGTTCCCCGAGAAAAAAACAGACGGAAATTATAACTACGAAAAAAGCTCTTTTTCTTTTCGCGTGTTGCGTTTCTTCCTTTACCGCATCATAGCAACGCCTGCCGCCCTCATCTATACCCGCATAATCCTTCGCGACAAAGTATACGGGAAAGAAAAACTCCGCAAATTCAAAAAGCAGGGATATTTCATTTATGCAAACCATACTCGCGCGGCGGCAGATGCATTCTCACCCAACACAGCGATATTTCCGAAGCGCGGACATATAATCGTCAGCTCAAAAAACTTATCTATACCTGTCCTGGGAAGGCTTATTCCGTACCTTGGAGCGATTCCCATTCCGACAGAGAGGTCGGCTGTCAGAAATTTTTCACGCGCCATAGAAAACAAAATCAAAAGCTCGGATGCCGTAATCATATATCCCGAAGCTCACCTTTGGCCGTTTATGAAGGACCTGCGCCCATTTGACGCTTCAAGCTTTATTTATCCGATAAGAACGGCAGCGCCCGTCTTTACGCTTACCAGAACGTATAAAAAGACAAAAAGGGGATATCGCTGCGAGCTCTATATAGATGGCCCCTTCTTCCCCGACGCCTCACTTTGCCCGGGGCAAGCGAAAGAAAAGCTTCTGGAAGAGGTAAGGTCGTCTATGGAGCATGGATGCGCCCTTTCGGATATAGAGGTTATACGTTATGAAAAAAGGAGTGATACAGAGTGACAGATATAAAAATACTGATGTGCGGTAACAAAAACGTTTTCCGCGGTATGCTTCTTGGGGTTCTTTCGATTACAAAATATAACAAAGACCCTATAACTCTTTATATAGGCACAATGGACCTATGCGATAAGGACAGCCGTTATCTCCCGATAAGCGAGGATATGCGAGCGATGCTCGAAAAGATACTGAAAAGCGCAAACCCCGATTCTCGCGCGCAGCTTCTCGATTTTTCGGAAAGCTTCCGCCGTGAGCTTATAAACAGTAAGAATTTATCTACCGATTACACTCCGTACGCTATGATAAGGCTATTTGCCGATGAAATAGACGGTGTGGGCGATAAGCTTTTGTATCTTGATACAGACGTTCTGTTCAATGGTGACGTCCGCGAGCTTTACGATATCAATATAGAAAATTACCACCTTGCGGGAGCAAGAGATTTCTTCGGCAAATTCTTCTTTTCTCCAAAATACCTCAATTCGGGAGTTTTGCTTTTTAATATGCCCATGATGATAAGAGACGGGGTATTTAAGAAATGCAGAGTTCTTTGTAACAACAAAAAAATGCTTTTATTTGACCAACACGCTCTGAATAAATACGCAAAAAGAAAGCTCATTTTAAACAGACGCTTTAACGAACAGCATAAAACGTTTGAAAACACCCTCGTACGCCATTTTGCCATGACTATCAAGTGGTTTCCGTATTTTCATACTGAGACGGTCAAGCCGTGGCAGACGGAGCTTGTCCGAGGTAAACTCTGCGACCGCTCGTTTGACGATATTTTAGACGAGTATGAAAGGAATTATCAAAATTTATGAAAGAACAGATAAACATATTTTTCGCATCGGATGACAGGTATCTGCCATATCTCGGTATTGCGCTCTCTTCTCTCTCGGAGCACTCAAGCAGCTCTTACGTTTACAACGTAAACATTCTGACAGCGAATTTCGCGGAAGACAATCTCGAAGAGATAAAAAAGATAGTTAAGCCGAATATTCGAGTATCTGTTTTTAACATTGACGAAAAAATAAACTCTTTCCGTGAAAAGCTCTCGCTGCGTCTTCGCGACTACTACTCGGAATCAATATATTACAGAATGTTTATTCCGTCGCTGTTTCCCGATATTGAAAAAGCCGTATATCTTGACTCCGATATAGTTCTTTGCGACGACGTTGCCAAGCTTTTCCTTCTTGACATAGGTGAAAATCTTCTCGGCGCTGTAACAGACGAATCGGTAATATGCGAACCTGTATTTTGCAACTACGTAAAGCGCCATATAGGTCTTTCGCTCGCAGATGAATATTTCAATTCGGGCGTTCTTCTGATGAATCTTAAGAGAATGAGAGATTCGGATATTGAAGGGAAATTCATTCATCTGCTTGATAGGTATAATTTTAACACGGTTGCTCCTGACCAGGATTATCTTAACTTCTTATGCCGCGGAAAAATATACTATCTTCCCTCGGGCTGGAACAAGCATCCGATTCCGGGCAGAGAAATTTCAAAGAACGATCTCCATATTATGCATTACAATATGTTTAACAAGCCCTGGCACTACGATGGAGTTCCAGACAGCGATTTATTCTGGGACGAGGCAAAGAAAACCCCATTCTATGAGCAAATGATTGCAGAAAAAGAAAATTACAAGGACGAGGACAGATCCGCTGACATAGCAGGCGCAAAAAGGCTCGTCGACAGCGCAAAGGAAATTTTTGAGCACGGAGAAAGCATATCCGAATCCATCGAAAAAGAATATTTCCAATCTGTGCGCATCTAGATAAAAGGAGTTAACAAAATGACAGATATTGAAAAAATATCACGCGAGCGTCGCCTTGTCATTGAAAATATAGCAAACGCAGCAGCCGAGGGTGACACGTTTAAAAAGACAGAGCTCGGTGACCCGCAGCTTTCCGATGACGATATAAAAAAGGTAATACTCGGATTTGACAACATGCGCAAATCCGCCGCAGCAAAGGTAAAAGCTCATATAGCGCGCCGCCTTGCCGAGAGCCTTACAAAAAAGGTTAATCAGCGCACGTCAATTGTCGGAGTTGAAAATGCCTTATCTGTGAGCGGCAGCGCGATAATTACCTCAAATCACTATGCCCCTACCGACTCAACTCCTATACGTATGCTTGCTGAAATATGCGATAAAAGAAAAAAGCTCCATATCATAGTCCAGGAAAGCAACGTTTTTATGACGGGACTTTTCGGTTTTCTTATGAAAAACTGCAACACGCACCCCGTGTCAAAAAATAAAGAATATACGGTAAGGAATTTAAAGCCTTGCGTTGAGAATATACTTAAAGATGATAACTTTCTTCTCATATACCCGGAGCAAGAAATGTGGCGCAACTACAAAAAACCCCGTATGCTTCGCGACGGAGCTTATTATTGGGCAGCCTATTACGGCGTACCGATTATTCCGACCTTTACAGAAATGACGACCTTGCAGGGAGAGCGTGACTCTGACGGATTCCTTCCTATTAGGCACACTCTTCATGTAGGCAATCCGATATACCCGAATCCTAATCTCTCAGTTCATGAAAACCGTGATATTATGCAAATAAAAGATTACAATTTTAAGAAATTTGTTTACGAAGAAGCATACAAGATTCCCTTAAGCGACGATTTTGTTCCCGAACGCGATATTGCAGGTGTCGCTTATTTATGACGTACTTTCTCGCGGACGATTTCCAATAGAAGAAGGCAGATGAACGAATTTATGTTCATCTGCCCTTTTAACTATTATTTTACACCGAAAATCTTTTTAAGCAAAGGTGTTAAAAATTTTGGTGAACGTATAAGTATAATCTTCATTCGTATACCTTCCCTTGGCTTATGCAAAAAGGATGAGAGGAATCTCCTCGGTACAGTATATGAAGCAAATTTAAAAAAGTTAATTCAAGATACGCACGCATCACGTATTTTTTATTTCTATAAAGGTAAGACGGAAAACGCAAAAGTTCAACACCTTTTATATGCTAAACATTATATTAAGATACCGTCCGACTACGCACTCCTTGTTCTTTCGGTCCTTAAAACAAGCACCGTCATATCGTCGTCTCCCTTGCCGTTTGCTTTTGCTTCGGAAAGTATCATATCAGCATACTCCGAAAGCTCGGCGGGGGCAGGTCTATTTAGGAGGTCTATAAGCCACGAGGCGTCCTCGCCTATCTGGCACACACCGTCGGAGACCATAATTATATAGTCATCCTCGCTGACGTTTACCGCAATTTTTTCAGCATCGACCTGTTTTATAAAGCCAAGCGGCATAGTTTCTGATTTTATTCTGAAAAGAGAGCCGCCGCGCTTTATAAATGACGGAGCAGCACCGCTTTTTATAAAGGTTGCCTCGCCGTTTATTTCATCGAACGAAAAAAGGTCAACCGTCGCACCGCACTCCTCTTTATTTCTTCTCACTATCGCATTGAGCATATGCATAACCGTAGTATGCAGGTTTCCTACGTTTAACGCGTCTTTTAAAAAATCGCGGACAAATTCTGAAGTTCTCTTTGCCTCGACCCCGCTTCCCATCCCGTCGGAAATTAACCCATATGCAAACATTTCTTTACTTTCAAAAACATCAGCGGTGTCTCCACTGACTTCTCCGCTTGAGCCGGCGCTTTTAGAATATGCTCCCTTGAGCTGATATTTTTTCGTGCTCTCACATTCCATAAGCACCATATCCGCACGTCTGAAATATTCGGGGGCGGCAAACTTAAGCCCCGACGCCTCCTCGATGCTTCTTCTGAGAAGGGGCGAGGTTATTTTTATTCCCTCTTTATCCTCGCCAGAGCAAATAACGTACTTTTGTCTTGTGCCGAACGCTCTTATAACACCCTCGGTGAAGCCGCACTCAGCAAATGCTATCTCAAGCTCGTCGGTAAGCGCCTCATCCATTTCTCGGTCTCGGAGAACCGAATTTTTTGCTTCGTTTAGAAGCTTTGAAAAAATCGTATATGTTTCGGTCATTATCTCGTTTTCAATAAACGTATCAATTTTGGGAACGAGAGAGGATACGACGCTCTCAACGGTTTCTATCGACAGTGCCTTTTTACTCCTATATGACAGTGCCATAGTTCCAACCATATCTGTCGCCTTGCGTTTTACGCTCTCACTTACATCCTCACTGCTCTCGCGCTCAAAATAACGAAAAAGCGGCATCATAATGCAAAGGCTTATGATAAATTCGGGAAAAACAGTGAGAAAACCCGACACGCCATCGGCGTAAGCCCCCCAAGCAGAGAGTAAGAGTCCTCCACCCGCAACGGCATACCACGTACCGAAAACAAACAGTGCCCCAGCGCAAACTCCGAGAAGCGCAAAGGCAACAGAGTAAAGCCCCGATATACCCACGCTCGACACAAAGCCTACCACGGCACCGTATAGCGAGCCAAACCGCTTTGCCGCAAAAAGAGTTATTACCGAAGCGAAAATCAGGCTTAAATCAATTCCGAAAATTCCGTATTTTTCAAGGCTCACCGATGTGAGCAATATAAACGACAGCACAGAAGCCTTAAACAATGCCAGCCTCAATTTATCACGAGAATCAGCCGAGACGCTGAATATCCGCTTGCCCCCGAACACCAGCTCTCTTACTCCTATATTGACATAGAACGCGCCCGACAAAATAAGCGTCACTATTCCCGGCAAAATCACCATAGATACACCGAAAAGAACAGTCTGCGCGCTTATACCCTCAAGCAGTATTTCATAAATTGCGGCAACAAATCCGCTTATTACCGCACTGCACACGCGAAGAATTACCCCCTCGGAAAAAAGAACCGACACTCTCGCTCCCTCTCCATCTCTTTTTTCTCCGCCAGATATAATTACGCGAAGAAACACCGCAAGCACGCATATCATACCGTAAATTATTCCCGCCCGTCCCAGTGTGAGCGAACCGCATACCGCACCGAGAAGCGCAAACCAGACAGAATACGGAAGAGCGCTTACAAGCGCAAGGCCTAATGGATAGGAGCCAAAGATTAAATGACACCCGCCAAAAAGGAATCCTATCAACGCCGCGCCGAGATTCAGCCATATGCGCAAATTTCCGCTCGCCTCACACCCCTCCGTAAGAGTCTTTTTTTCATTTTCGGTGTTTGCCGCACCGAAAAAGTATGGGTGCTTTTTTGTTTTTTCCTTTCTTTTAACGTCCATGTGCTTCTCCTTCTTTGTTTTTCGGGTGAAAAATCCCGAATTTTTATCTTTTATATATTGTAAACTCAAAGCACGTATGGTTTTTGTCGTTTGCCGACGAATGAATATTATTGCTTTTTGACGAAAAAAAAGAGACGAAGGCTTTTTCCCTAAAAGCGGGTATATCCTTCGTCTTTTATATGTTTTTTTGCGATATTTAAACGGAATATCCGTCTGCTTTTACAGGTTAGTTTCTCAAGGAATGTATCGGAGCGGGTATTCTTCCGCCTCTTTTGATGAATTCCTCGCAGGATTCACCGTGTATTTTCATAATCGGAGCGTAACCGAGAAGTCCGCCAAACTCGCAATACTCTCCTACACCCTTTCCGTGTACGGGGATAACCCTTACCGCTGTTGTCTTGTTGTTAACAACACCGATAGATATTTCATCGGCTATTATTCCCGAAATCGTAGATGCGCTGGTATCTCCCGGCACTGCGAACATATCGAGTCCGACCGAACAAACAGCGGTCATTGCCTCAAGCTTTTCAATAGTAAGAGTACCCTTATCCGCAGCGGCTATCATACCTCTGTCCTCCGAAACGGGAATAAATGCGCCCGAGAGTCCTCCAACGTGATTCGTAGCCATAACTCCGCCCTTTTTGACAGCATCGTTAAGGAGCGCAAGCGCGGCAGTTGTTCCGTGAGTACCCGTACATTCAAGGCCCATATTTTCAAGTATCTCTGCAACAGAGTCTCCCGCCGCAGGCGTCGGAGCTAACGAAAGGTCTACAATTCCGTAAGGCGCACCGAGTCTCTTTGCCGCCTCCGCAGCTATAAGCTGACCTACTCTGGTGATTTTAAACGCTATCTTCTTTATGGTTTCGGCAAGCACCGAGAAGTCGCAATGGCCGACCTCCTTTATAGCCGCCGCAACAACACCGGGACCGCTGACACCGACATTGATTACAGTATCAGGCTCGCCTATGCCGTGCACCGCTCCCGCCATAAAGGGGTTATCCTCAGGCATATTCGCAAAAACAACGAGCTTCGCGCAGCCTATCGAATCGCGCTCGCGAGTGAGGTAAGCCGTATCCTTGATTATCTCGCCCATACGCTTTATGGCATCCATGTTAATGCCCGCCTTCGTTGTAGCAACGTTGACCGACGAGCATACGTGCTCCGTCTCCGTCATAGCCTGAGGTATAGACTCAATAAGAGCCGAAGCACCCTTAATAGCGCCCTTCTGAACGTGAGCCGAATAGCCTCCTATAAAGTTAACACCGAGAGTCTGCGCTGCGCGCTCGAGCACCTTGGCAAGACGGACAAAGCCATCGGAATTAAGTCCTGCTCCAACGTAAGAAATGGGCGTTACGCTTATTCTCTTGTTTACGATGGGAATTCCGTACGTCTTCTCAAGCTCCTCGCAGACGCTGACAAGATTCTTTGCGAGGGAGGTTATTTTATCGTATATTTTCTGTTCAAGACGGGAAGGGTCATCTGATATACAGTCAAACAAAGATATACCCATAGTGACCGTTCTTATATCCAAATTTTCTTCTCTTATCATTCTGACTGTTTCGAGAATATCTCTTGTATTCAGCATATTTCTCCTCCAAATCAGATTTTGTGCATAGAATTAAAAATGTCCTCGTGCATAACACGGATATCGACACCGTTATCCTTGCCGACTCTTTGCATATTATCGGCGAAGCTTGCAAAATCAACATTGAGGCCCGAAAGCTCAACGAGCATTATCATTGCAAAATATTCCTTCATAACGGTCTGACTGATATCTATTATGTTTGCACCGTATTTTGCGCACTGGGCACTCGCCAGCGCAATAATTCCTACTTTGTCTTTACCCGTAACGGTAATCACTGCTTTCATTTTTAACAATCCTTTCATAATCAAGCTTGTACTTTAAATTCATGATTATTTATTTTACTATATATTTTATGATTTTGCAATACTTTTGGTTGAATTTTTTATATTTGTGTGGTAGAATAAAATATATTTGATTTAAGGAGACGGTCTATGAAAAGCGGAATCGTCGTACTAAAAAAAGAAGAAGGTATTACCTCGCAAGGAGCTACGAACCGTGTAAAACGTCTTTTTGGCGCAAAAAAAGCAGGTCACACGGGAACTCTTGACCCGTTGGCAACAGGAGTTTTGCCCATTCTCATTGAGCGCGCGGTCAAGGCAAGCGAATATATGCTTTCCTCGGATAAGTATTACAGAGCGACCTTAAGGCTTGGTATTACCACCGATACGGAGGATATTACCGGAAATGTTTTGACGGTGTCGGATATAACCCCCTCGGAAGAGGCTGTGCGTGCGGTGATAAGCTCCTTTGTGGGAGAAATATATCAAACTCCCCCAATGTACTCCGCACTTAAGATCGGAGGCAAGAAGCTTTGCGATATGGCAAGAGCGGGTGTGACTGTCGAGCGCGAAGCAAGACTCATAAACGTTCACGAAATAAAGGTCGAAAAAATCGACGCCTTGCGCTATTTCCTCGACGTTCATTGCTCAAAGGGTACTTATATACGCACGCTTTGCGCAGATATAGGGGCAAAACTCGGCACGGGTGCCGTTATGGAGACTCTCGAAAGAACAAAGGCTTCTGTATTTACTCTTTCCGACGCGCACACGCTATCAGAGATAGAAGCGATGAGCGAAAAAGAAAGAGAGGCACTTATTATTCCGACAGAGCGCATCTTCGAGTCTTACCCCGCCGTAACGCTCGCTCCCTTCTTTGCAAAACTCGCTCATTCCGGACTTGAAATTTATCTTAAAAAAATAGGGGTATCTTTTCCCCTAGGTACACTCGTAACTCTTTATGATGAAAAGGGATTTTTTGCCCTCGGAGAGGTGCGTGAATTTGACACGGAACTCGCAATAAAGCCTATAAAGCAATTCAATATCTGAAAGGAGTGCCGCTATGGCATGGACAAAAGAACAGGCTCTCGCTATTGCTACAAGAGACAGAACTCTGCTTGTCAGCGCAGCGGCAGGCTCTGGAAAAACAGCGACTCTCACCGAGAGAATAATACAATCCATACTCGATGACAAAAGCCCCGCCGACATCGGCAGAATGCTGATAGCGACCTACACGAACGCAGCCGTTGACGAGCTTCGTGAAAGAATCGGAAGAGCTATCAAAAAGGCGGCTCGCGAAAACCCCGACAATGCGCGTCTTGAAGAGCAGCTCTTACGTTTAAAAGACGCAAAAATACTCACTATAACCTCGTTTTGCAACAGTATTTTACGCATGTCCGCAGAAAGTATAGGTCTTGCGCCGAATTACAGAATAGCTGAGCCTGCAGAGGCAAAAATACTTTCCTCTTCCGTTATGGAAGCTCTTATTAACGCGGCATACGAGGGAGAGCTGTGCGAGGTTTGCTCCGCAGATGAATTTATTGCTCTTACCGACGTTCTTTGCAGCGCAAGATATTCGGAGGGGCTTTCCGAATCCTTTTCTTACGTCTTTGAAAAGCTGAAATCCACCGAGCTTGGAATTGACACGCTCCTACCTCTTATAGAGGAATATAACCCAAAAAAATTCACCTCAGCCGAAAACACACGAATAGGAAAATATATAACAAATCACACAAAGAACGCCTTTTCGGAGTATGAAAAGGCTTACGCTTCCATTATAAAGCTCGCAGGTACGGAGAGAATAGACAAAAAGAACCTGCCAAAGGCAGAGAGCGACCTTGCCTTTATCAGAGAATTTAATGCTGCCGAAAGCTATTCTCAAAGGCGCTCTGTGATTAACCGTTTCAAGAGTGCTTCGCTATCAAATTCAGGCAGAGAGCCTATAACCGATTTTTACGTAAGGCTTAAGCAGATTCGTTCTTATTTAAGCGAAGATGTCAAAGAGTTTAATCTCGAATTCTATTCATACAGCGAGGAAGAATGGCGAGATTTGTACGCAAAGCTTTACAATTTGCTCAATATTTTCTATAAATTTCTCAAGAAATTCTACACTTCGTTCATGGAAGAAAAGCGGAGACGCGGCATATGCGAATTTTCTGACGTCGAAAGATATGCTTACGAGGCGCTTTATAACAAAGACGGAAGCAAGAGCGATCTGGCAGAAGAAATATCCCGTGAATTTGACTCTGTCTATGTTGACGAATACCAAGACGTCAATGCTCTGCAAAACAAGGTCTTTTCAGCTATATCGAGAGATGATAACCGATTTATGGTTGGGGATATAAAGCAAAGCATTTACGGCTTTCGCTCGGCGCGCCCCGAAATATTTGCCGGTATGAAGAATGATTTTCCGATTCTCGGGGATGATGGTGACTATCCGTGCGCGTCACTTTTCATGTCCGATAATTTCAGATGCGACGAGGGAGTGGTTGACTTTGTTAACGGTGTTTTTGATACGATGTTCGGTCTTCTCGGCGGCAGCATAGGCTATATCCCCGAGGACAAGCTCAAATTCTCAAAAATATATCAGGAATCCGACACGCCAGTACACCATATACCCGAAATTCATATTATTGAAAGACCGGAAAAAATCAAGCATGCCGAGCAGTCGGACGATGCCTCGGAGCAAGCGGCAGAAGAAAATCAGAGCAACGCGCATATAATGGCAAGGCGTATAAGTGCAAAGATATCCGAGCTTATAGAAACAGGCACTCTTGCAAACGGAGCGCGTATTGAGCCCAAGGATATCGCAATTCTCGTTCGTTCTGTAAAGGGAACACACTCCGAGGCGATAGTCGAGGAGCTTAAGAGCATCGGAATAAGCTCGCGCCTTACAGATAATTCAAATCTCTTTATGAGCAACGAGGTTCTTCTTGCGCTCTCATTTCTTTACAGTATTGATAATCCAAAAAAGGACGTATATCTTGTCGCGCTTATGTGCTCTCCCATATATTCATTCAGTGCAGACGAGGTTTTGAAAATACGCAAAGAATCGAGTGCTGATACAGTCTGGGACTCACTCATTGAATATACAGAAAAACACACCGACTATGAAAAAGGCAAGCGCTTTATCGACTCACTTTACCGTTACAGAAGACTTGCCGAGGGCATGCCTACGGATACTCTTCTCGGATTTATCTACCGAGAAAGCGGACTTCTAGCTCTCGCGGCAAAAAGCGGAGGGCGGGACAATCTGATACTCCTTCACTCGTACGCCGCAAAATATGAAAAATCCGACTTCAAGGGACTTTACAGCTTTATAAGCTATATAAACGCAGTAATAGAAAAGAAGGAAGAATATCCAGCCGCGACCGCGCCGGAAGAAGCCAATGCCGTAAGTATTATGACGGTGCACAAATCAAAGGGTCTTGAATTCCCTGTTACTATAATCGCCAACGCTTCGGCAAAAAGCGGAGGAGGAAATGAGGGAAGAGTCACCTTCTCCGAAAATTTCGGTATCGCTCTGAAGGCAAAGGATGACAGCGGGCTAGCTCTCGTAGACAATCCCGCAGTGAACGCGATAAATCACTACATCGAAAGAATCGAATTTGAAGAGGAGCTCCGTGTTCTTTACGTTGCGCTGACAAGAGCCAGAGAAAGATTATATATCTACGCAACCTCGCCAAAGGCTGCCGTCGAAGATTATACCGAGGGAATCGAGAGCCTTCGCAGCATTATTTCCCCGTACTTTGCGACAAAAGCAAAAAGCTTCCTTGATATAATAATGGTCTCAAAAAGCTTTGGCAGAGTATTTATCGACCCACCCTTCAAGGATGATACGAAGGATATAACGGAAAGCTGCACGGATATAACAGACGTCAGCTGCGCACCTTCAGCTTCTCTTTCTGATTTGGAAAGCGGCAGCTTAAAGCAAAAGCTATCCGAACGTTTTTCTTTCGAATACCCGCTATCCTATCTCGAAAGAGTTCCTGAAAAGGTCTCTATATCAAAGCTATCGCCAACCGTGCTTGACGAAAACGAAAAGCACGATATGCCGCTCGATTCGCTTTTCTCCGAAAAAGCGTTCATATCCGACCCTGACAGAATTCAGGATGAGAGCAAGACCGACGGGACTAAGCGTCAAACGCTTCCCTCTTTTATGACCGGAACCTCTCAAAAGGAGAGCGCAAAGCGCGGTATTGCCACTCATATGGTTATGCAGTTCTGCGATTTTGAGCTTCTCGAAAAGAGGGGAACCAACGCAGAGCTTGCGCGTCTTGTCTCCCTTGAATTTATCGGAACAGAGGATGCCGCGCGCGTAAGGCGCCGCGAGATAGACAAATTTATACTCTCCCCTCTTTTCAAAGAGCTCAAGGAAGCAAAGCAGGTTTACCGTGAGCTTCGCTTTAATCTTAAGCTCCCGGCAGAGCGTTTTACCGAGGACTCGGATAAAAAAGAGCTTCTTTCGGGACACGACATATTGGTGCAGGGCGTAATCGACTGCATAATAGAGCGTGCCGACGGAAGCCTGCACCTTGTGGATTACAAAACAGACAGGCTGACAAAGGAAGAGCTCCTTGACGTAGAGCTTGCAAAAGCGCGGCTTCGATCGGCGCACAGCCGTCAGCTTTCCTATTACAGCGACGCGGTCAGTCTGATATTCGGAAAATCTCCGTCAAGGGTAGGCATTTATTCTCTTCATCTCGGCGATGAGGTAGCTTTGGATTTTATGCATTGACAAACAACAGCAAGTGTGATAAAATATATAAAATATTATGAAAAGAGGTGTTACCAATGGCTTTGCAGGAATCGGGAGAAATGTATCTTGAATCCATTTATATGCTCTCGAAAAAGAAGGGGGACGTTCATGCTATCGACGTTTGCGAATATATGGGTTACTCCAAGCCTTCGGTAAGCCGCGCTATGGGAATTCTCAAAAGCGGAGAATATATAACTGTTAACAAGGAAGGAAGCATACGCCTTACCGACAAGGGGCTTTCAGTGGCAAAAAGCATGTATGAACGCCATATGCTTCTTACCGATTTTCTTATTCAGCTCGGTGTTACCGACGAGGCGGCTTCCGCAGACGCGTGCAAGATAGAGCACGTAATAAGCGAAGAATCCTTCACAGCAATACAAAGATACATGAAAAAATAACTCACAAGGCAGATGAGCAAAGATGCGCTCGTTTGCCTTTTTTATCTCCTGTTTTTCGACAAAACAACCGTATTTGATTTGGGATTTTTTGGTCTTTTTTAACAAATTTTCAAAATTGGAGAAAAAGTTGTTGACTTTTTGTTAACACGGTAGTATAATTCTTAATAGAGTTAGCATATGCTAACCGCACTTTGTTACAAGGAGACCTGCTATGTTACCTTTAACGTTTGCCACGGTTGGAGAAGAAAACATCATAAAAAGAGTCGGTGGCGGTCCGGAAACAAAAAAGCATCTTGAGGACCTCGGATTTTCCGTCGGAGGCACCGTTACGGTCATAAACACTATCGGCGGTAACATAATAGCAAAGGTCAAGGAATCAAGAATCGCAATAAGCAGCGAGATGGCACAAAAAATTATGATTTAAGCTCTTTTACTCTATAAGGAGGTAAGCATGAGAACACTCAAGGATATAAAGATAGGCGAATCCGCATCCGTTGTAAAGCTTCACGGCGAAGGCGCGACGAAGCGCAGAATAATGGATATGGGTATCACCAAAGGCACAGACGTTTACGTTCGTAAGGTTGCTCCGCTCGGAGACCCCATCGAAGTGACGGTACGCGGCTATGAGCTCTCCATTCGCAAGAGCGATGCCGAAATGATTGAAGTAAATTAAATTTCACATGGGGGATATACCCCCATAACCAATCCCCTTCGGTTAGCGATGACTAACTGAAGAAATTATCACCATTTATATATGAAAGGAAAGAACAATGGGTATTAAAATAGCCCTTGCAGGTAACCCCAACTGCGGTAAAACAACGCTTTTCAACTCTCTTACGGGTTCAAATCAGTACGTTGGAAACTGGCCGGGAGTTACCGTCGAGAAGAAGGAAGGAAAGCTCAAAAAGCATGATGACGTTATCATAACCGACCTTCCGGGTATTTACTCGCTATCCCCCTACACTCTCGAAGAGGTCGTTGCGCGCGACTACCTCATAACAGAACGTCCCGACGCGATACTGAATATCGTTGACGGAACAAACCTCGAAAGAAACCTCTATCTTACCACTCAGCTCACAGAGCTTGGTATCCCCGTAGTCATCGCCATCAATATGATGGACGTTGTTAACAAGCGCGGAGACAAAATAAATACCCAAGAGCTTTCACGTCAGCTCGGTTGCAAGATAGTTGAGATTTCAGCACTTAAGTCAACCGGTATAGCAGAGGCGGCAGAGGCGGCAATTGAAGCGGCAAAGCTTGGAAAGCCTGTTCCTATGCATACCTTCTCAGGCGGAGTTGAGCACGTTCTCGCGCATATTGAAGAGGCGGCAGTGCATAACCTTCCCGAAGAAGAGCAAAGATGGTATTCCATCAAGATTTTCGAGCGTGACGAAAAGGTTCTTGAAAAGCTTGACCTTAACGAAACGGTAAAAGCACACATTGAGAGCGACATCGCAAAGGTTGAAAGAGACCTCGACGATGACGCCGAAGCGATAATCACAAATGAGCGCTACATTTACATAGCAGGTCTTATGAAGGCGTGCTATAAGAAAAAGAGCACGGAAAATCTCACAATATCAGATAAGATAGACAGAATAGTTACGCACCGCATATTCGCGCTTCCCATTTTTGCGGCTATAATGTTCCTCATTTACTTCATTTCAATAGGCTCTATCGGTGATTTCACCGTAACGTTTATGAACGATGCTCTCTTCGGCTCCTTTGCCGAAACTTATCCCGGCACGTTTATGGAGGGCTGGATTTCCATTCCAGAGCTTCTTGATTTAGCTCTTTTAGACAATGCAGGCGACCCAAGAATCGCGCCCTGGCTTTACTCTCTTATTCAAGACGGTATCATCGGCGGTGTCGGCGCAGTTCTCGGCTTCGTTCCTCAGATGATTATTCTCTTCCTTCTCCTCTCGCTTCTCGAGGATTGCGGATATATGGCACGCGTTGCGTTCATTATGGACAGAATATTCCGCAAATTCGGCCTTTCGGGTAAATCCTTCATCCCTATGCTCGTTGCGACAGGCTGCGGTGTTCCCGGCGTTATGGCGTCGAGAACAATCGAGCAGGACAGAGACAGAAAGCTCACCATTATGACTACCTGCTTTATGCCCTGCGGAGCAAAAATGCCTATCGTAAGCATGATTGCGGGCGCGCTCTTCGGAGACAATGCTTTTGAAGCTGCTCTTATTTCGGTAAGCGCATACTTTATAGGTGTTGCGGCAGTTGTTATCTCAGGTATAATTCTCAAAAAAATGAAGGTGTTTGCAGGCGATCCTGCTCCGTTTGTTATGGAGCTTCCTCAGTATCACGCTCCCGTTGCAGGTAATACCTTCCGCGCAACGTGGGAACGAGGTTGGTCCTTCATCAAGCGTGCGGGTACTGTTATCTTCGCTGCAAGCGTTATTATCTGGATCTTAAGCAGTCTTTCCTTTGAAGGCGGCTTCCACTACATAACCGACGATTTCGGCGGTATCTCAATTCTTGAAGCCATCGGCACAGGCATTGCATGGATATTCGCACCTCTCGGCTTTGGAAACTGGCAGGCAGCCGTTGCTACCGTTCTCGGACTTGTTGCCAAGGAAGAGGTTGTCGGTACGTTTGGAACTCTTTCCTCTTTGGCAAGTGCTGACCTCGCTATGGAAGGCGATTCGGCTATGTATGCTATCATAGCGTCCGAATTTTTCGGCGGCTCTAAGCTCGCGGGCTTCTCATTCATGGTATTTAACCTTCTTTGCGCTCCCTGCTTTGCTGCAATGGGTGCTATCAAACGCGAAATGAATAACGGCAAGTGGACCGCGTTCGCGATCGGTTATATGTGTGCCTTTGCGTATGGCGCTTCGTTCTGCATTTACAACATAGGCGCGCTCTTCACCGGAGGATTCCGCTGGTGGGAACCTATTACCGCCATTTTATCCCTTGCTATCATCGCAGGTACAGTTTATCTTCTTGTGCGCAAAAATCCCCACGAAAACAAAATTAATATAAAGGATTAAAATTATGGGTACCGGCGCTTTAACGGCAATTATAGCAATTCCGATTGCAGCTGCATTCGTGGCAGTTGTCGCAAAAATAATAATCGACAAGAAAAAAGGCAAGCATTCTTGCTCCTGCGGCGGAAACTGCGAAGCATGCGGATGCTGCAGCGCAAACAGTCAAAGCTCCGCAAAATCGGATAACAAACAATAAAAAACAATAAAAAAGCAAACCGTTGATACACTTAATTGTGAACAATAGTTTGCTTTTTCTTTATTATTTGTCTGAAATTACTTCAAAAGTTCTTCGACTCTGGCAAGGGCGTCTTTAATTTTTCCGATGTCCTTACCGCCGCTCATAGCGCTGTCAGGACGACCGCCGCCCTTACCACCGCATATAACGGATATGTCAGAAAGTATTTTACCTGCATGAGCTCCCGCCTTAACAGCATCTGCACCTGCCGCAGCAACAAAGTTCAGCTTTCCGTCGGTAACGATAGCGAAAACGACAACACCATCGGAATGTTTAGCTTTAAACGTGTCACAAAGATTTCTTGCGGCATCGGGACGAACATCATCAAGTCTTGCACAAAGAAGCTTGTAAGCTCCAACCGTCTTAACAGAATCCATCAAGGATGCGGTCTTAAGCTCGGATAGTTTAGAATTTGCGCTGTCGAGCTCTCTCTTCATATCACGAAGCTGACTTTGAAGAGCAGATGCCTTTGAGGCAATTGAGCTCGTATTCTGCACCTTAAGCTCTTTTGCGGTATCCGTGATAAGAGCATCGCGCTGTGCAAGGAGAGCAAGAACACCAAGGCCCGTAGTTCCTTCAATTCTGCGAACACCCGCAGCGACACCCGTTTCGGAGATAACCTTGAAAAGACCTATGTTGCCGGTAGAGGACACGTGAGTACCTCCGCAAAGCTCGGTTGAGCTCGAGCCTATTTTAACAACTCTTACAGTGTCACCGTACTTCTCTCCAAAGAGAGCCATAGCACCCATGGTGCGTGCCGTGTTAATATCTGTAACCGTTGTTGAGCAGTTTTCTGCGGAAAGAATATTCGCGTTTACGATAGCTTCAACACGGCTTATCTCTTCTGCGCTCATAGCGCAAAGATGCGAGAAGTCAAAGCGAACACGGTGCTCATCAACATACGAGCCCGCCTGCTCAACGTGAGTTCCGAGAACAGAACGCAAAGCCGCCTGCAAAAGATGGCATGCCGAGTGATTCCTCTTTATAGCATCGCGGCGAAGAGAATCAATCTTAAGCGTAAGCACGTCACCTACCTTAAGAATTCCTGACTCTACTTTTGCCTCGTGAAGGTATATGCCGTTTGCTTTTTTGGTATCGGTAACAGCAAGCATCACACCATCGGCTCCGATTGTACCGCTATCGCCAACCTGACCGCCGCCTTCTCCGTAAAATACGGTTTTGTCAAACACTACCGTACATTCGCCCTCGCTCACATGCTCTTCGGAGTCATCGCCCACGATAATCGCAAGAACCTTTGCCTCGCATTCGGTGGACTCGTATCCAAGAAATTCGGTCGCGGGAATGTTTTCAAGAAGGGATTTGGAGGAGTCTGACCAGCCGGATATATTTCCCCTTGCCTCTCTTGCTCTTACCTTCTGCTCCTGCATGAGAGCGGCAAATTCTTCCTCGTTTATAGAAAGTCCGCTTTCCTCTGCAATCTCTCTCGTAAGGTCTATTGGGAATCCGAACGTATCATAAAGCTTGAACGCGTCATCACCTGAAATAACGTTCTGACCTGCGCTCTTTACCTTCTCTATGATACCTGCAAGAATTGCAAGTCCCGAATCAACCGTAACATTGAAGCGGTCCTCTTCAAGAGATATAACCTTAAGTATATATTCGCTCTTTTCAACAAGCTCAGGGTAAGCGCTTTCGTTCTGCGAAATAACCACGCGGCAAAGCTCTGTCATAAACTTACGGTTAATGCCGAGAAGCTTTCCGTGGCGGCACGCGCGGCGCAAAATTCTTCTAAGCACATAACCTCTTCCCTCGTTTGAAGGAATAACTCCGTCGCATATCATAAACGTTGCGCTTCTTATATGGTCTGTAACAACGCGGATTGAAACGTCGTCGCTCTTATCCTCGCCATACGTTTTGCCTGCAATACTGCAAACGGTATTAAGGATATTTCTTACCGTGTCGACCTCAAAGAGGTTGTCCACACCCTGCATAACGCACGCGAGACGCTCAAGTCCCATACCCGTGTCAATATTCTTTTGCGCAAGCTCGGTATAGTTGCCGTTTCCGTCATTGTTGAACTGAGAGAATACGTTGTTCCATATCTCCATAAATCTGTCGCAATCGCAACCGGGCTTACAATCGGCAGAGCCGCAACCGTACTTCTCTCCTCGGTCGAAGTAAATCTCCGAGCAAGGACCGCAAGGACCTGAGCCGTGCTCCCAGAAATTATCTGCCTTGCCAAGCTTGACTATATGCTCCTCTGGAACACCGATAACGTCACGCCAGAGGGCGTACGCCTCGTCGTCCTGCTCGTAAACCGACGGCCAAAGCAAGTCTGCCGGGATTTCAAGTGTTTTAGTAAGGAATTCCCATGCCCACGGAATAGCCTCGTTTTTGAAATAATCGCCAAACGAGAAGTTTCCGAGCATTTCAAAATACGTACCGTGGCGCGCGGTGTGTCCTACGCGCTCAAGGTCGGGAGTTCTTATGCACTTCTGGCATGTGCACACTCTGTTACGAGGCGGAACTTCCTCTCCCGTAAAGAATTTCTTCATCGGCGCCATGCCCGAGTTTATAAGAAGAAGCGACTTATCATTATTCGGAATAAGCGAGAAGCTGGGAAGGCGAAGGTGCCCTTTGCTCTCGAAGAACGAGAGATACTTCTCACGCAAATCGTTTAAAGATGTCCATTTCATTGTAATTTATCCTCCCTGAAGATAAAATATTTATATTTTAACCTACATAGTTTAACACAAAAGAGAGCTTATTGTCAAGATGTAGTGACTAAAAGATTGAACAAAGTATCATGAAAACCCGAACGCAACAGTTCTTTTTAGCTTTTAACACTTCCCCCTCGAATCATGACTTGACTCTTTTATCTGTAATGAAACGAAATGAAAACACCCGTTTGCGGATTTTTTTGGTTTTTTTCTTTTTCAATATTGACATCCTCACAAAAATATGTTATCATATTTAAGCGTTCCAGCGTGTTTTATGCTTTTTTAAAGCAATTTCAGACGCAGGAATATTTCGGCTTTGCCGAAGATACTCGCATCTAACGCAATATCTAACACTTTTCAAAAAACAATTTAATACGCAGGAATATCGAATCGGTCACAACGAGGCGGTCTTGAAAATTTGTCGGTCAAGCGGAAGCAAAAGTGCCGAAACCCCTTGAAAACACTGACTATTTCGAGACTCCGAAAAATGCAAAACTACGCACATCTAACGTAATATCTAACACTTTCCAAAATCACAATTTAATAGTAATTTACAATCCAAAAAGGCTGTAACGGAATATCTCGTCAAAGACGAGAATACCCACATTCGTCACTGGTGAGCAAGCTCCCCGATGACTTCATGGGGTATGCGAAGCGGATTCTGAAAAATGAATTTTTCAGAGCCGTGTAGATATTCTCTGCATATAACCGCAGCCCTATGGGTTGCAGTTATATGCAGGAATATCGAAGCGGTCACAACGAGGCGGTCTTGAAAACCGTTTGCCCAAAAGGCACGGGGGTTCGAATCCCTCTTCCTGCGCCAAAAAATAAGGACACTCCTCGCGGGTGTCCTTTATTTTTTGCCACAGTCAGAGGCTCTCGAATCCGCTCTCCGAGCGAACTCGCGAGGAGAGGGGTTCGCATTTGAGCCGTAGAGCGCGTCAAGCTCGCTTGTAAGCGGCAAGGCGAAAAATCTTTACCAAAGGTGAATACCCCTCTTTCAAGCCTATTGTCAAACTAAAATTTGAGAGCGCTTGTAAAAATCATTAGCTTTCAAACTCTTTTAGCTCTTCAAGAGGAGCTTTTGAAGTATCAATTTCCATACCTTCTTTTAACCAATCTGCTTTATCATAACCCGTGCCCGTTAATTCAAATACTTCACCTTTATACCCTAGAGCCTTAACCCATCCCCATTCTACAAGTCGGTCTAAAGCCTCAACCCATCTTGCAGATTCTCTTTTGGAATTATCAGCCATAAACTGTTTACCAGATGTAATTACTTGGGTAGGCGAGTTAAGTGTCCGAATCTTTAAAATCTGTCCGTCACCATCAGCTGCATACACTAACAGAAACGCTGAATCTACAGGAATACTACCAACATCATCTTGGCCTACAACCGACTTGTTGCCTCCTGGATTTCCTATTATTAATGTCTCGTTTTCAACTCTAAACAAATTATCTATATCTTCTCTCGTTACTGTAGGAA
>JAZRHO010000037.1:0-27255 GCA_045644805.1 Eubacteriales bacterium
CGTGTTCTCTCCTAAGGACTGTCCTTCAAAAATCATTGAGCGTCCGGAAAAGCCTTCGTTTACCAGCTTCGTTATGGATATTGAAAATGCGAAGGTTGAGTTAGGGTATCAGCCTGAATTTGATTATATCTCTTATTTGAAGGATTATAAATCGGAGATGGAGCAAAATCGCTTTGACGGCCTTTGGAACAAATAAAGAATTAAACGGTGGTACAATGAAGAAAATCGTTATTATAGGTGCAAATGACTTTCAGAATCCCTTGATTTTGAAAGCGAAGGAAATGGGATACGAAACGCACGTTTTTGCTTGGCAGGACGGCTCGATTGGGGAGATAACGGCGGATTACTTCTATCCGATCAGCATCGTGAAAAAAGACGAAATTTTGACCGAATGTAAAAAAATAAAACCGGATGCCGTAGCAACAATCGCATCAGATCTTGCTAATATCACGGTTCAGTATCTTGCGAAGAACTTGGGGCTTCCCTGTAATAGTGACGAATGTATTGAAGCCTCTACAAACAAATACAAAATGCGCACTGCGTTTAAAAAACATGGCGTTAGTACACCATTCTTTGCTTCGGTATCGGATATATCAGAGTTGGGGGATTTATCTGCCTTTTCATATCCTCTTATAGTGAAGCCTACCGATCGATCCGGAAGCCGAGGAATTACGAAGATTATGTTACAGGACGAGCTTCAACCCGCCGTGCAGGCCGCAATCAAGCATTCTTTTGAGAAAAAAGCCATGGTTGAAGAATACATTGAAGGACCCGAATATAGCTGTGAGTGTATTTCATTTGACGGAAAGCATACGATGCTCACCATAACAAAAAAATTTACCACGGGAGCCCCTCATTTTATCGAGACAGCGCATATTGAACCGGCAAATTTAAGCAACAGCATGCTAGAAAAAGTAAAGGCTGAGGTCTTTGCGGGACTCAAGGCGCTTCAGATACGCTTCGGCGCGTCGCACTCGGAATTTAAGATTACTCCCGACGGAAACGTGCGTATTATTGAAATAGGCTCGCGTATGGGAGGTGACTGCATTGGTTCGGATCTTGTAAGAATGTCTACGGGATATGATTTTGTCAGAATGGTAATTGATGTGGCATCCGGAAAGGCTCCGGATCTTACTCCTATCGAAGAACCGAAATTCGCTGCTATCAGATTTGTGTTTACACAAAGGGATATTGATATTCTTGAAAAAGTTCGTCTCACTGCTCCTGAGTCGTTGTCTTTTGTGAGTGATCTGCAACCGGTGGGAGAACATGAGATTGTAGATAGCGGTACACGTCTTGGCTTCTATATTGTGTGCGCTCGTTCGTACGAGCAATTGGTTGATCTTTTGGAGTTATCAGAATGAAACCTATCGAATCGGAAAACAAAAAAAACAGCCACATTAAACAGAGTCTTGTGCTTCAGTGCGTGGTGTTGATATACACACTCTCGGGTATATTCGCCAAGCTTGCCTCGGGAGAGAGCTTTATGTCGTGGAGATTTATATTGTTCTACGGCGGGGAAATCTGTATCCTTGGAATTTATGCGGTTTTGTGGCAACAGATTATAAAAAGGATAGATCTGTCGCTTGCATACGCCAACAGAGCAGTGGCTCTGCTATGGTCAATGCTATGGGCATTTTTGTTTTTCAACGAGGATATAACGATTAAAAATATAATAGGAGTCATCGTCGTTATTGTCGGAACGATGATTGTGAATAGCGACCATGAATAAATACCTACCTTGGATATTGATACTTACATCTGTCATTGTTTCTTCTTTTTCGCAAATAATTCTCAAAAAAAGCGCAAAAAAGCAGTATAGCTCTGCTTTAAGAGAGTATTTAAATTCGTATGTAATCTCAGGCTACGGCATGATGGTATTGGCAACAATTTTTACTATTCTTGCTTACAAATTTGGCTTGGAATACAAAAGTGGTCCTGTGATAGAATCATTGGGATACGTTCTTATTATGTTTCTCTCACTGGCTTTTTTTGGAGAGAGGATCACGAAAAAAAAGCTTATCGGTAATGCTCTTGTTGTTCTTGGCATCGTCATTTTTTATCTTTAAAAGGAGATTTATTCGAGCGTTGCAATAGTTCTTATCGATGCCATTTAATCGTTATCAAAAAGACAAATGCTCGGAACTATTCTCATAATTATGGAAGTTCTCATATATTCAATCTGATAGGATAAAATTTGAAAGGAATCATAAAAGCATGAAAGGAATAATTTTAGCGGGCGGTAAAGGAACACGCCTTTACCCGAATACCATTGCAGTATCAAAGCAGCTTCTTCCGATATACGACAAGCCGCTGATTTACTATCCGTTATCCGTCCTCCTTCTTTCAGGTATAAAAGATATTCTCGTGATTACAACTCCCGAGGATGCTCCGAATTATGAAAAGCTTTTAGGCGACGGCTCAAAGCTCGGTATAAGCATATCATACGCTATACAGGACAAGCCACGCGGACTTGCAGACGCATTTATTCTCGGAGCAGACTTTATCGGCAACGACAGCGTCTGCCTCGTTCTCGGTGATAACGTATTTTACGGTCAGGGCTTCAGCGCATATCTTGACCGTGCAAAAGAAAACGTCGCTCGTGGCGGCGCTACAATATTCGGATATCCCGTTGCAAATCCACGTGAATTCGGCGTTGTTGAATTTGACAGCAGCATGAAGGTAATTTCCATTGAGGAAAAGCCGCAAAAGCCTAAATCAAACTATGCCGTTCCTGGACTCTATTTCTACGATAACAGCGTCGTTGAAATCGCTAAGGGAGTAAAGCCCTCCGCAAGAGGCGAGATAGAGATAACCTCTATTAACAATGCTTATCTTGAGGCAGGAAAGCTCAACGTTACTCTTATGGGACGTGGTATGGCATGGCTCGACACGGGCTCGCCAAAGGGCATGCTAAAGGCAGCCGAGTTCGTTCAAACGGTTCAGGACATGCAGGGCTTCTACATTTCATGCATAGAGGAGCTTGCATGGCGCCGTGGCTTTATTTCAACAGAAAAGCTGCGTGAGCTTGGCGAGGAGCTCAGTATGACCGATTACGGAAAATATATTATATCATTAACGGAGAAGCAATTATGAAAATAGTCGTTACCGGCGGAGCCGGATTTATTGGCGGAAACTTCGTTCACTATATGCTGAAGGAGCATCCCGAATACAGAATCATTTGCCTTGACTGCCTGACATATGCAGGAAATCTTGAAACTTTGGCACCCGTTATGGACAATCCAAACTTCCGTTTCTGCAAGGTGGATATTACCGACAGAGATGCGGTGTATAAGGTGTTCGAGGAGGAGCACCCCGATATAGTAGTTAACTTTGCTGCAGAAAGCCACGTTGACCGTTCAATCGAGAACCCGGGCGTATTCCTCAACACCAATATTATGGGAACTGCGGTTATGATGGACGCATGCCGCAAATACGGTATTTTACGCTACCATCAGGTTTCTACCGACGAGGTTTACGGAGATCTTCCACTCGACCGCCCAGACCTCTTCTTCACTGAAACAACGCCTATTCACACCTCGAGCCCCTACTCTGCCTCAAAGGCAAGCGCAGATTTGCTCGTTATGGCATACCACCGCACCTTCGGTCTTCCGGTAACAATATCACGCTGCTCGAACAACTACGGTCCTTATCACTTCCCCGAAAAGCTTATCCCTCTTATGATAGCAAATGCGCTTCACGACAGACCTCTGCCAGTTTACGGAGAGGGCATAAACGTTCGTGACTGGCTCTACGTCGAGGACCACTGCCGTGCTATTGACCTTATTATACACAAAGGAACTGTCGGCGAGGTATACAATATCGGCGGTCACAACGAGATGAGGAATATAGATATAGTTAAAATTATACTTAAAGAGCTCGGAAAGGGCGAGGAGCTTATCACATTCGTAAAAGACCGCGCGGGACACGATATGCGATACGCAATAGATCCCACGAAGATTCACAACGAGCTTGGCTGGCTTCCCGCTACCAAATTTGCCGACGGTATCAAGAAGACTATAAAATGGTATCTTGAAAACCGTGAGTGGTGGGAAAATATCATAAGCGGCGAATATAAAAATTATTACGAAAAAATGTATGGCAACCGTTAATCCTTTGCGGCTGCGACTATAAAAAGCACCCTATAGCAGAAAACGCATTCGCTATAGGGCGCTTTTTATTTAATTATCTTTTTTTGCCGTTATTTTGTTTTTGATTTTTTCTCTTATTTTCGGCTCAAAATACCAAGCCAACGTTAATAGCAGCGCCCCTGCAAAGAGAACGGCACCGACTTTAAGCGATGAGGAAACGTATTTTATGCTTATATTATGAGAGCCTTTGTTTACATTCACCGCCATAAATCCGGAATCGGCAGGCATGACCTCGCATTCCTCACCGTCTATTTCAACATGCCACTGCTCGCTATAAGTAATCGGAATAAACAATACTCCGTCACTATCGCACGTCACACTTGCTAAAAGGTGCGAATCCTTTTCATGAAGCTCCATTACCGAAGGGTTTGCACTTGGTCTTATCTCTTCCTTCGCATTATATATGCCGAGCTCAAAAATCTCACCCGTACTTCCGTTGAAGTTAAAAAGAATGGACTTGGTATTCTTTGGCATATAAATCCTGTGCGCGGTAACCTCTTCGGCATCGGACCTCACGAAATACCGATTTTTCCAATCAAAGCCGTTTCCCGTATTAAAGAAAACGTCGTATGCACCACCGTGCGAAACACCAGTAAAATCCATAAAGGTATTTAAGCAGCCGTCACTCCAGCCCTCTTTGAGCTCTATAACGATATATCCCGAGCTATCGCTGGAAATAGGCGCAGTTTTCGATACAAGCGCAGATTCGGTTATATCCTCTTCGCTATATAGAGCCAGCGCTTCTTCGGCAGAGATAAGATAAGCTGCAAATTTATCGGCATCCTCGTCGTTTATTATAACGCACGTGGACAAAACGCGCAATCTCTCGGGTTTCGTTAGAGCGAGGAATTCACTCTTTTTAACTGCCTGAGTGTAAAACGTAGTAAATGAATTTACGTTCTTGTTTCTGTATATGCTGATATTCTCTACAGTAGCAAGATACTCGTAGTTATCGCTATCCTGCGGTGAAGGATATACACCTTCATTTTGTGATAGCAAATACTTCAGCGAAAGGGTGGAATATACGGTCAGATCATGGGTTGAATCGGTATATACCGGGAATATCCACGACGGATAGCTTGAATTGCTCTGATCAAGATAATAATTGTTAAACTCCTTGAGTCCTACGCCGAGAGTAGAATCGTACATGGTTACAGAATTAAAGCCGAGCATCAAGGAATCGGCTACGGGCTTAAATGTATAAAACGTTTCCTCTATTCTGTAATAATCCGGGTCGATTGATTCGATATATTCAAGTGCCGCAGAAACGTCATCGGCAAGCGCATATTTTTCTTCGTACACCGCTTTATCAAAATTGCCGGAACGGTTAGTTGACACGTCAAATTCAAGCGTTACACTGAAAATCAATCCAAAGCAAACCATAAGAATTGCAGTTTTTTGAATCACCTTATTCTGATGCTTATCAGCAAACAACAGGATAAGATACCCTACTGCAATCACAAGCAAGCAGTCAACCGCTATAATATCAATTACAGGCTGCGTAAGAGTTGACTCTTTTAATCCAAAATAGGCTTTAAAGAGGAGTATTTGAGTTAATACTAAACCTATCAGCAGTGCCAGCTTGTTGATGATTTTTTTATTAAATATATTGTCAAATACTACCGCAGTGAGTATTGCAAAGTAAGGAAGCAACGTAAATACAGGTCTTGATGACATGCCCGAAAAGGCGTACATTACGTAGGTAAAGCCCTGGTTGAACAAAGCGCAAAGCACAAGCACCACGGATACTATATTAAGAATAAGAGTTTTTCTGTTGCTTGACGTCTTGCGGAGTGTCGCGATGAACTGAAGGGCGAATATTATAAAGAATACCGAAAAATATATTTGTGCAGCATTGTAGTAGTCAAAGCCGTATACCGTTCCCTCAAAGTCCGAGCCAACACCGTTCAGATTTCCCGAAATCATTCTTTGCAGTCGGAAAATAAGCTCGTCGAAACCGAACCATTCAAAGAACCTTGATAGCAAATCCCGAATACCACCGCCTGTTTCCGCACCGACTCTACCGGATGAAAGTATAGCCTTGATGGTGGAAATACCCGTAATCATACCGCCCATAAGACCAAGCAATATGCTTGCAACGATGGAAAATCCTTTTGCTATAATATGCTTTATCGAGAATTTGTCGTTAATATAAACGTATCTCAAAACGGTATATACCGCCGCCGGAAGATACATCATATAAACCAAATATGCTCCGTTTACCAAGGCTGCAAATGAAATGAGAACGAGCCCAAGCTCGCACCCACACTTTTCTCTTCTCAAGGCAAGCTCGATAAAATAAAGAAGCAGTACGGTGTAAAGCGGATACGGAGCGAACATATAATGCTGACCCCATATAACGCTAAAACTGTTGTATGCAAATATATACGACGAAACCGCACACGCCAGGGGGTTTTTACAGAAGAGCGACAAAAATCTGTAACAGCACTCTGCTGTGAACACGAAAATCAAGATTCTCGAAATAACCAGATAAAGCACTATATGCTTACTTCCGAAAACAATGCCGAGAAGTATTGAGAATATTATAAACGGGTCGTTCATGTTGCCGAGTCGAATTGCTACGGAATTGCCGAGTCCGAGCTCGTTTTCCCAAAAGCTGAAGCTACCGTCTCTTATGCTGTTGATAACGTGAACGTACCAAGGAATATACTGGTCGGTGGTGTCTGCACCTATGTCATGATAGGAAAAAAGCTTGCCGCAGAAATCAAGTCTTAAAAAGACGAAGCAGCAGGTAAAAAGAACAGCCGCATGCAAAAGCAATTTGCATTTTTTATCATAGCTTAAAGCTGTAAAGAATCGCCATAGCTTGTCTAAAGGTCCCGCCCCCGTGCCATCGCTAAAAATTGCCGCATAGCAAACAAGCGAGAAAATCAAGGATAAAATCAGCGTCATTCCGATGCAAACGCCAATCGCAATACCGTCAGCTCTTCCCCTGACAAAGCATAGCGATATTGCCAGCGACAGAATAAAGGAGCATGCGCACGAAAATGCAAATCTCGTCTTATTGTCCTTTTGAATTTTGTTTTTGATACGGTTAAACATAAGCACTCTCCAAAGTGAATTTTAAAAATTGTGATAATATATGAACTATTTTGTAAGCTTTTAGACTCGGATGCAAAAACAAATTGACTTTTTAGTCCGAATATGATAAAATCAACGTATCGACAGGTTTTGCTTAATACAGGAGTATTTTTATGAAGCTATCAATAATCGTTTGCGTTTACAACACCGAATATTCGCTTTTTGATGAATGTTTAGCATCAATAAGGCGCAGCAGCCTAAGTAGCGAGGACTACGAAATAGTGGTAATTGACGACGGGTCGAAAATTGATTATTCCAAGCTTGTTGAAAGGTACTCTCTTACCTACACTAAAACGGAAAACCGAGGAATTTTCGCCGCACGTGCGCTTGGAATATCACTGGCAAAGGGAGATTATATAGCCTTTGTTGACAGCGATGACTCCATAAGCTTTAATTACCACGCCCCCATGCTTCAGCTTGCATGCGGTGATGGTATCGACGTCGTTTTCAACGACTGGGCCTTCAATACTCCAAAGGCAAGATACTTCTGCCGAAGCGACAGCACAATTCGCACTGATATATCCGCAGAGGACGACGACGTGCTTCTTGCGTATAGCAAGCCATGCGGCAGAGAGCACTCATATTTCGTGCTCTGGAACAAAATATTCAAATCAAGCCTTCTTAAATACGCCATAGAGCATACCGACGCCATAATCAAGAAAAATCCCGGATTCAATTTTTCCGAAGATACTTTAATCACGTTTTTCGCATTTAAAGAGGCAAAAAACATTAAAAATATTCACACGGGGTACTACTTTTACCGAATACATTCCTCTCAGAGCGTAAACGTTACAACTCCCGAGCGCCTTAAAGGTCAGATAGAATGCATGGCTTTGACCTTCGACGTTATGCTTGGCAGCATTGGCGAAAATAAACATAAGGATATTATCGCAGCATGTATCGTAAAATGGCGTGAGCTGATGGCAAGAGCGCACTATTCGCACGCCGTGAACATGAAATACTCCGAGCTATACGAGCTTATCCGCAACGCATACTGCGTCGATGAGCTCAAAAGGGCAAAATTCAAGGATGGCAGCGCATATCTAAAAAAGACGCTTTTACCAGCCAATATATTTGAAATAGACGAGGAGCTCGCCTCAATTTATCATACCGACACCGAGCTTTCGGTAAGCACGGCGCACACTTGCAAATACCAGAGAAATTGCCTCAGATACATTTCGGCAGGCAGTCAGCTCGTGAAAATCAGCTCCAACGGCAAAAGGCTTATTCGCCCACGGATACCGCTAAAGGATAAAATTATATATAACACCCTGGTCTATGCGCTGGGAATGATATTCTTCAAAAAGGGCTCTGCTTTAAGAAGCTTCTTAAAGCGCCACATATGAGAGCGCAATTATTTTGGGCGTATCATTGACTTTAATAATAAAACATGATATACTTATTTAGTACATCAGAAGCAAAAAAAGAAGGTTGCAGGTCTTATGGCTCATATTAAAGAATCATCTTTTATAAGAAATTTCAAGGAATACGGCTTCTTGTTTTCCGAGCTCGTAAAACGAGATTTCAAAAAGAAATATAAAAGAACCTATCTCGGTATGCTTTGGAGCATTTTATCTCCGTTGCTTACCCTGCTCGTTATGAGCGTTATTTTTACCAATTTCTTCGCAGACGAAACCGAGCACTACATCATATATCTTTTCTGCGGAAATATAATATATAATTTCTTCTCCGACGCAACTAACGGCGGAATGGGCTCGCTGATTGAAAACTCTGCGATATTCACCAAGGTTAACGTGCCGAAGTATCTTTTCCTCTTCTCGAAGAATATTTCTTCTCTTATAAACTTCGGATTAACGCTTTGCGTTTTCTTTATATTCTGTATAATCGACGGTATTACGTTTACGTGGGCGTTCGTGCTCCTCATTATTCCCATCGTTGCGCTGATAGTATTTAATCTCGGTGTCGGTCTTATTCTCTCCGCACTTTTCGTTTTCTTCAGAGATATGAAATATCTGTGGAGCGTATTCACGATGCTCCTTATGTATATGTCAGCAATATTCTATACGATAACGTCCTTCGACCCATGGATACAGGAGTTGTTCTTGTGCAACCCTATTTACGTTTATATCAAGTATTTCCGTATTATCGTTATAGACAACGCTATCCCCTCGCTGCAGTTTAATTTATTGGCGATAGGATATGCTCTGCTCGCCTTCTTAACGGGAGCTTTAATATACAAAAAATTCAATCACAAGTTTTTATACTATCTATAAGAGGAACGTATGAGCACCAATATAACAAGCAATTCCGAGCCGATTCTCAGCTTAAACAACGTATCCATTCGTTATATGAGCGGAGATTTTAAGGAAATCGGCATCAAGGAATATCTTATCAGAAAAATAACTCGAAATTACAAGGTCGAAGAGTTTTGGGCAGATAGGCACATCACATTTTCAATCGACAGAGGCGATATGCTCGGTATTATAGGAACTAACGGTGCGGGAAAGTCAACCCTTCTCAAAGCAATTTCGGGAATCATGGTTCCCACCGAGGGGAACGTGGTATGCCGTGGAAAAATCGCAGCTCTTCTCGAGCTCGCTTCCGGCTTTGACGGCGACCTTACCGTAAAGGAAAACACCTATCTTCGCGGAGCTATGCTCGGATATACTAAAAAATTCATGGACGAAACCTATTCCGAGATTATAGAATTCGCCGAGCTTCAGGACTTTGAGGACCGTGCCTTTAAGCATCTATCCTCGGGTATGCAATCACGCCTTGCCTTCTCAATCGCATCACTCGTCAACCCCGATATACTCATTCTCGACGAGGTCCTTTCGGTTGGTGACGGTTCGTTTAGAGCAAAGAGCGAGAAAAAAATGAAATCTATAATTTCCGGTGGCGCTACCACCATTCTCGTTTCTCATTCTATATCTCAAGTTCGCTCGATGTGCAACAAGATTCTTTGGCTTAACAGAGGCGAACAGGTTGTTTTCGGAGATAACGTTGATGAGATATGCGACAAGTACGAGGAATTCCTAGAAACAAAGGTTTTACCCGTATTCTAAATTTAAGACTAAAAGTCGGATTTCGACCGGCTTTTAGTCTTTTTTTATTTTGTTCTTAGACTTTAACATCTGCGATAAAACTAAAAACAGATGCCCTCAGCTTCACTTAAAAAGCTTCTTTACAGCACGGTACGTCGACGCAAGCCTCGAGCCTATATTCGACGATAGTATTTTCTGCTTTAGCGTAATGATGTTTTTAAGCACAGTGCTTTTTCCGCTTTGAACGTGCTCGCCCTTAAACCTTAAAATATAGCAAAGAAAACGTTTTATATACTTCGCACGTGCTGTGTAACGGGCAGAAGCTTTGCCGGCAAGATAAAGCTCGGCTAACACCTTGTCCGTTTCGGCAAAATTACTGCCGATAAACTCGAGCCTTTCATATGCCCACGAATCCTTTTTCAGCGGAGAGGATAAAGGCTTCATTTGGTACCTTTCGCACACGTAATCCGTAGCGCTATTATCCGAGAGCTTCTCGGCATACCCATAGTGGAATCGAGCCATATGGCCTTTCCATTTTAGAAGATTTTCTCTTATTGCCTTTTCGTTTATGTTTCCGCCTACGTTTCTCTCCATGAGGTCAAAAGCATATACCATGCTATCGATTTGCCAACAAAGCTTTGCAAAATCGGGTATAGAAACGCTTTGCTCGTTGTGTATTCTATAAAAGTAAAATCCGGTATGAACGTTTGTTACTCGCTTTGCGTTTTTAAAATTGAAGAAGTTGAATATTACGTCCTCCGCATAGGTAATTTCCATTTGAGGAAGCTCCGTTCTCATCATTTCGGATTTTGAAGCAAGCAAAAGCTCTCTTGAAAACAGCTTGTTCCACTGAACGAAATAAGACTGCTCTCTTCCCTGCTGCGAGGTGTAGAATTTTAAAGCATCCTCACCCGAGCAGTCTATGTCGGAAGCCATCGTGCTATCTCGCAAAGGGTAGTTCTGATATGAGCCAAAGTCAAACGCCCAATCGTTAAAGACTATATCCGCATCAAAGCGCTCTGCCGCCTCAATCATGGGGAGATGATAATTTATTGATATTCTGTCATCGCTATCAACGAAGGCAACGTATTTTCCACAAGCCGCTTCTATGCCGAGCAACCTCGCTCTTAACAATCCTCTGTTTTCCGTCTTGAGATATTTAATCGGATGCTTCTCGCAAACCGACGAATAATCAACGTCCGACCCATCGTCAACAAATATCACTTCAAAATCTTTGGCAGTAGACGAGAATACCGAATCAAGACACTGTTCAACATATTCAATTTTAGTGTTATACACACAGAGTATTATTGACAGCTTCATATCGTGCTCCGAATTAACGCTTTCTAAACAAACGTACTATTGAACGTGGAATACTGTATAAGAACTTGCATATAGCGTAAATCACTTTGTGATTTTTCATACGCTTTTTGAATTTTTCTTTGAGCGTTTTTCTGTCTACGAGCAAATACAGAATAAAGCTCTTTATCTTGCCGACACCGAAAATGCTGACAACGTCTGATGCGGGAATTACTGTGCCGCCAACGTTAGTCATCTGATTTTTCGTAGTCCAGACGTAATTTCCCCAAATATCAGCGAGGCTTATTGCATCGTAACCGCTGTAAACCTCGTCATCCTCCATAGAAAATCTGAACGTTGCTCTGTCAAAGACGGTTGCATTTAAGAGGAAATAGTCGAACGCAATTGCGTAATCATTGTTTCTTGCCGCAAAATCGCAGCCACGCTCTGCATATATGTTCCAGTAGTCAGTGCAGAAGTCTATTGCCGCCCTCTGCATCTCTTTGATAGAAGCTACCGACTCCTCGTTAAACTCGTCCTTTTTGGATTTGATAATAGGGATAACCTTATTATTTTCAAATACATATCCGCTGCACGAAGGAGCAGGATCCGACATAAAGAACTCACGGGTTATGCTCGCCATGGTGGGTGTATAATCGTTGAAGGTGTGAACGTCAAAGCTTCCGGAAGAAAGTATATCCGTGTTATATCCGTTTGAATAGTCGAAGAAGGCGTCCACGGCATGACCCGAAAGATCGCATATAATCGACTGCAGTCTTCCACTGTATCCCATATCAAACGTAGCCGTATTTTCATCAAACACTTCTGCGAAGGCAGAGCTTGCGATATCCCATGCCTCCTTGCGACGCTCTTCAGAATACGAAATATCAATCAGGGCGTCTATGAACGAATAATATGCTTTATAGTCCTTCAGCTTCTTGTCAAGCTTTATGCCACGCTTTTCGTATTCAGCCTCCATCTGACTGTCAAGGGGCTTCAAAATCGCATCAAACATTTCTAAGATGCGTCTCGGAGTCAAATAGTACACGCCCATGAATTTATTTATGTTATAAAAATCAGACGGCTCTTTTACGCTGTAAGGCATCAAGGACTTCCTAGTTGCGTAGAAATACTCGCTCTCGATTTTAGTGCCTCGAATCTCGCACAGCTTATCAAACGCCTCCTTGAGCATCTTACCGTCACGTGCAAGAAATACTATTTTCTTATAGCCGTGCTCCATTGCCGTGCGATACATCCACTCGGTTATGCCAAGCAAATAAACACCAAGCGGGAAATATCCCATGTAGTTCGGGTCGCCGTTGTAATTAGACACCCTCTGAAATGGCTTGAAGGGATTATCAAAGGTATTATTTGCAATTACCGCCAAAGCACATCTTATCGGCAGCTGACTCATCGCAACCGTAGTATTGGCGAGAAGCGATTGATTCTGCTTGAACGGTGAGAAGCCCGTTCCGGTATAAAAATCTCCAAAGTTATTCTCAAACACCAAAGTTGCCTTCGGTAAGAAGAAGGTGTTTACGTTTGCCGATTTGCCACCGAGAATGTCAACCTCCCAGCTATCGCCGATATGCAAAATCTCCTTGCACTCAACGCCCATTGTTTTCGCAGCGTGCTTGAAAAGGTCGCCATCTCTCTTGAGAAGACCCACGTCACTCGAGAGGAATAAATTGTCGTAATCTGTATAACCGCATTTTTCGAGCATCGCTTCGATTGTTTTGCGCTCAAGATACATATCCGACGTTATAATGACTTTTCTGCCCGACAGGCGTGCCAAGTCAAAGATTTCCTTGGTAAACTTACGCTGTGCGCAATACTTGATTTCCATTTCATTTTCCAAATCACGAATCTCAAGCGCCTTGTCTATCGGCACACGATACATTTTGGAAAATGATTCATAGATTTCGGTAAGCGTTATATCCTGCTTTTTTGATATGGACCTGGCGTAAGATTCCGCATCAGTTCTCATTTTAACAAAGTTATCCTCTGTTATAAACGGAATTTCCTCGTGAATGCGTTTTCCTACAAAGCACCATATATCCGTGGGATTATATACCGCTCTGGTGATAAGCGTGTCAAACATGTCAAAGGAAACAACCTTTATATCCATATCGGTTTCCTTCTCGTTAGAGCCCCAGTAAACAAGCTTTTTCAGCTCTTCCTGGCGTCCGTCCCAGCCGGTAGTCGCTTCATAGAAGTAAAAGTCGTCCTTTCTCGGCAAAACGATTTTGTCATAGCCAAATGCCTCCTTTAAGGCTTCCTTTACAGAACTATCCTTTGCATATTTCGGAATAGCCGCTACACCGCACCATATTCTGTAATATCTCTGTTTCAGAGCCTCTATTTTTTCCTCATATCTCTCAAACAAATCGAGTGAGTGCGACTTCAATGATTCTTCAAGGAACTTAAATGCTTTTCCGGCATCGGAAATATTTTTAATAATCTTTTTTGTCGGAAGCTCCGTACTGGTAGATGCGCCCTCATGACGATAATAAAAATAACCGTCTACGTTCGCAAAGCAAAGCTTTTGCGCATGAGTATAGAACACGGAGGAGAACGCAATATCCTCCAGCATAATCAAATGATAATCAACTCGGTTGAAGTAAGGAAGACACTTTTCAACCAGTCTTCTCGAGTAAACCTTGTTCCAAACAACGTGCCAAACGTAGCAACCGCCAACACGCTCATAGTACGTGTTTAAAACGTCATCGTTGCATACCGTTTCTTGCGACGAGAGAAGATAACGGTAGTTATTATGATAGTACTTTTCATCCTTTTCATTGATGCTGATATCGTTTCCTATTACTATGTCTGCATCTTCATCGGTTATCTTTTTCATCAAAAGCCTGAACCAATCAATAGAAACCGAATCATCTGCGTCCACAAATGCAACATAATCGCCGTGTGAGGCCTTCATTCCCTCAACTCTCGCACGGAAAAGGCCCATGTTGGACGGATTGTGAATAACGCAGAATCGGTTGTCCTTCTTTGAATATTCCTCTGCGATTTTAGCCGACTTATCCTGGCTTCCGTCGTCAACACATATGATTTCAAGATTTTTATAGGTTTGCTTGCTTATCGAATCAAGGCAATTCTTAATATATTTCTCTACTCCGTACATCGGAATGATTATTGATAAGAGCTTGTTCATTTGTTTCCCTTTCGCTGCACTTAAAAGATTTTAGGCTAAAAGTAGATTTATTTGTATTTTTTACGTCTTGATGTGCATGTTTTTAAAAACTCAAGTATAAACGTGGGTATTAATCCCACTATAAGCGGCTTGATTACGTAAGGTATTCCCCGTGGGAGAAGCCCCAGCTTCTTAAATCCCCTATACCTTACCTTCGCCTCGTCTATACGGTAGCGATATTTTCTGCGGCGACGTGCCTGCTTGTCTTCGCAAAAGTAATAAAGCTTTTCTTGAAGATTTGCGCCTTCCGAAAAGGTCTTCAGCGTCATAAACAAATCGTAATCTTCATTGCGATACGTCTCTTTCGCTACACGGTATCCGCCCGCCTTCTCAAGCGCTTCTCTGCGGAAAAAGACAGAGCCGTGCTTGTACGGTGTCATAAACAAAAAGTTCTTGTTCTGAACCTCGGCAGGGTACTTCTCTTCCCCCCAGATTCCAGACTCGTCAAAAAGATAAACGCAGCAGCCGAGCACTGAAATTTCGCTGTGACACTCCATAAACGCAAGCTGTTTTTCAAACCTGTCCGGAGCATTGTAATCATCTAGGTCATGACGGACAATAAACTGACCCCGTGCGACGTCAATACACTTATTGAGTGAGGCGGCAAGACCCAAATTTGTTTCATTTCGAATGATTCTTATTCGGCTGTCTACCCGAGCATACTCGGAAAGCAGGTCAAACGTGTTATCCTGCGAACCATCATCGCATATTATAAACTCAAAATCCCCAAGCGTCTGCGACAAAACACTCTCCATGGATTTTGAAAAGGAATAGCAATTACCGATATTATAAGCTCCGCTTATTACTGATAATTTCGGCATGGCTTTTCCTCCTTGGCCCTTTGATGTTCATTTTATATATTATATATCATTTATATATTTTTGTCAAGCATTTGGAAGAAGAGCAGCACTGCATTTGCGCTTTAAATGCAATCTTTTTTTGCTATAAGAAATTCACTCAATGGATGAATTTTCACACGGCCGCACACTTATTCAAAAAAGCGCACGCCTATACTTATGACGAATTGGTCAAATGCAAGCTAGGGAAAGAGCAAGCGCGTTTCTGCAAGTAATAATATTCTTTATGCTCACGTTTTTTCTATCAGAAGAGCAAAATAACATGAATATGTAAATTCTTGTTGTCAAAACCCAGCTTTTGTCAAGCAAATTTCGAGCCTAAAGCACAAAGCGCCAAAGGGAAAGCAAATCAAGCTTCAATGCATTTTATATATCGCACCGCCACACGCAATATACTCTGTTATGGAAAAACCAAACGCAGCACGCTCATGCTAGGTTTTGCCACAAAATGACTTTTAAAGCGCTTGATTTAACCGATGCTATTAGCCTGCACACTTATAAAATCCTGTCAAAACGCAGCGTTACCGCAACGCTTGAAGTCTTTAACGCAAAACATTCGCATCTGGGTGTGGCGCAGTTGGTAGCGCGCTACCTTGGGGTGCTAGAGGCCGCAAGTTCAAGTCTTGTCACTCAAATCATATTGAGTGTTCATAGCGAAACTGAGTTTTGTTAGAACACTCGATATTTTTATTTAAAGAGACACAATATCAGCGTTTTGTTTCAAGTGTCATTTCTTGTTCTTTTCTTTTGCACGCTTGTCCTGAATAATCTGCATATGCTCGGCGGTAATAAGCTCAACGCCGTTCTCCTTTGCCCAAGCCACACATCCTTTGAGCACGAGAGGAAGAAATACTCTCGGAACGCCCAGAACCGTTTGCAAAGCATCGTCGGTAAATTTGATCTTATCATCAACGCGGTCCGCAGCATAGCGAACAGATTCAAGCGATGCTTTTCTCATTTTCAAAAGCTCGGCTCTCATCCTCGATTTTCTATGAAACCAGAAATTTTTGGAATCGCGGTAGCCGTAGTCCACCGGAAGTGACGGAAAATCCTTTGCGCGTACGCCATTAATTATAGCATCACTGTATTTCTTTTTCATCAAAATCTTATCAACTCGGAGAATGAAATGGGCTCCGAATTTGCTTGTGATACCGTTAAAATCATGATATGGGCCTTCATATCCGTTCAGCTCACCTGCAACGTCCTTATCCGCGCCATCAAGCTCACGCATCCAAGTACATTCAATAGCCTCAATGGCATCGGTCATAACCATCGGTCTTGCCTCGCCCGTTTCTTCTTCGATCATACTCTTTTCTAACCTAAAGTTGCACTTCGGCATCTTATCCGAAGGCTTATCTCCGGGCCACGAAAGTTTTACCGCTTCCTTAAAGGTAGAGGGCTTGTCATCAATGAAATTGAGTGTGCATTTGCCGTTTCGTAAAATGTTTTGTGCGGTATTGGATGAATTACGGCAACACAAAAGCATAGCATAGTAATCCTTACCTGCAACATAGTACGGCTGAACCAGGGAATACGGACCGAGATTAGTACTTCCGTCCTCGCAAAGCGTACTGATTATAACTGTCGGCATGGGAAAATAAAGTGATGTTTGATAAAAATTGTCCACAATTCTAAGATTTTCAAAGCTACTCATATTTTTCTCCTTAATTTGTTATTTCTTTTCAACGGTTAACATTTATAAATCACGCGGCTATCGCGTGGTTTTCGTTATATAAAAAACACAAAAAACAGATGTTTTCTGTGCCTTTTATGTTTTTACTGCAGTTTTTCTTTGAATGATAGATTGCCTCTACAATCGACATTACGGAAAAGGCACTGATCCACAACCGGCTTTTTTCTACGTAGTTCTACCAAAAGCCACGCTCATTTTTTCATATTGTATTCGACCAGTCTATCCGCGTGCTCTAAATAGTAATTACCCTTTATTTTTGACCAAATGATTTTGTTTGGCTGTAACCCGAGGCTGTAAGAATCTACAGCGAGCTCGGTGACGATATGGTCAAATTACCAAATTATTCAAAACGAAACACTTCAACGAGTTTTTTCTGTGCTCCATTTGGCTCCATCTCAAGCTCGAGAATATCTGCCATATACTCATTCCAGCGGGCGATGACAGGGCTATCATTCTGAACCTTTGCGGCATATTCCACACCGTTTTTACACTCATAATAGCCAAATAGCTCGTCTCCTACATTCCAGATCGAATAGTTTGTGATTCCTGCTGCCGAGAGAACCTCCTTCATCTCGGGCCATATCTCGTCGTGACGACGCTTATACTCTGCGATATCTCCCTTTACTCTGCCTTTCCAAGCGTATCTTTCCATTTTTCTGCTCCTTTTTACATTCTAAGTTTATATGTTACCCGTATACCAATAAATCTAACATTTCAGTGTTATTCATATATCGTTGTTTCTCTGTAAGAGAACATGTCTACCTCGATATTAAAGTAGATAATACGGAAGGCTTCCGCCGAGATTAACATATCCGCCCCCCACTCTTTCTTCGCTCTCTACGATCTTTTCAAGCGTTCTGACCGGCGCAAGCTCGGGCTCTGTTTCCATGCTCTTTTGAGGGACTGAAGACGGCTTTGCCTGTGACGTTTTTTTTGGTGTTTTTGTTTTTGACGATACCTCTGCCTTAGATGTCGCAGGCAAGGTTGATTTCTTTTTTACAACAGTTTTTTTCTCTTCGACTACTATACTGTTTTCCATATCGGGCGCTGATGTTTTCATATTTGAGTAGCCGTTATTTGTAACTCTTTTTATCGCGTTCTTACCTATCGGCATATTCCGCCATCTCCTTTGCGAGTTTCTTATATTCTATAGCGCTTCTCGAGTATTTCTTGTATGCAACAACAGGCTTGCTGTTATCTTGCGACCACTCAATAGCACTATCCACTTTTACGTAGTTTTCAAAAACTCTCGCTACATCCGATTCTCTGAGTGTTTTAAGAGTTTCCTTAAAGTATTTTTTCCTCTCGTCAGCCTTGGTTATCATAATTCCCATGACTCCAAGACGCGGAGAGATTTCGCTAACCTTATCAATGAAGTCGAACATATTTGCAAGTCCGAAAAGTCCCCAAGGACTTGCTTCAACAGGAATCACCACAAAATCCGAAGCGCACATTATGTTCATTACCCACCCTCCGAGAGTAGGCGGTGAATCTATCAGTATGTAATCGTAATAACCGCGCGCTCTTATGGGCTCAAGGCATTTCCTTAGTATAAACTCTCTCTGCCATTTTGAAAAAAGATCAAACTCAATAGAGCTCATAAGCGAAGTTGAAGGTATTATGTCAAGCCCATCATAATCTGTCGGTACAACAAAATCTGAAAGATCTTTTTCTTCTTTTATTGCCGTGTATATATTCGTTCCGTTGCTGGCATGTTCAAGCGCTCTTTCCTCATCAAAAAAGGAAAGCGTCAAATTAAGCTGCATATCACCGTCTATCATAAGCACCTTTTTGCCCATGATCGAAAGTGCACAGCCTATATTGGAGCAGCTTGTGGTTTTTCCGCTTCCACCCTTGTTATTCGCGAACGCAATTATCTTAGTTCTGCTCATTTTTTCGCATAGCCTCCAATTCCTTTTCATCATCAGCGAGAAATTCTATAAGAGCATCTAGGCCCTCACCCGTGTAAGCACTTACCGGAAATACCCGCTTACAACCCGCAAGCCTTAACCATCTTTCGACTCTCTCGGGATTTGCGTCAGGCTTATCGATACCGGTAATAATACCTACAACCTCTCTGTTTACAAGGCTCGTAATACAGGGGGAAAAAATCGAATAAGGTTCATTTGCTGAAAGAACGAGACCAACCACATCAGCCTCATACGCATAAAGTGCAAGCGCTCCGCTCGTTTGCCTAAGCTCCGTGTACTCACCGGGCGTATCTATTATGGTATCGAGATAGTTTATATACTGCGTTTTATAGTAATGTATTTCTTCACCGTTAAGCGCCTGAGTTAAGGTGGTTTTACCCGCTGCAACTCTACCTATAAGAATAATTTTTTTCATTACGTTCTGGTTATATCACAGCACACATAGGAGAGCTTCGTTGTAAAATACTCTCTTATTGCTGAAAATGCCGACTCCACGCTTGATACACTTCCCGAAATAATAAGAGTTCCGGTAAATCTATCAACAAATCCTATATCCGCACCCGAAGATTTTATAGCGATATCCGCAGTAATAACCGCGCTTTCAGCCGGAGAAATCGTCAGAACACCTATGGCACTTCTCGTATAATCGGTTTTTGGATCAAGTCCAAGCTTAGTATAAAGCACATCGTCGGGATTTGCAATTATATGGCAAAGAGTTATCTGCTTACCCGGAACAAGCTCCTGCACTATTCTCATATTTTCTTTAAGCTCCATTTTTTAGCCTCCAATTTTACATTTAAGCCCCGAGGTTTCGGCAGCCGATAAAAGGTATTCCATCTTTTCCTTAGTCGGCGGCTCTATTTCCGGCAGCAAATATTGTCTTCCAAGCCCCGCATACTTGTCTGTGCCCAATCTATGATACGGAAGGAGATGATGCTCACGCACACCGGGTAATGTTTTTGCGAAATGAGATATAGCCCTTATCTCTTCGGGTGTGTCGTTAAAAGCGGGTATCACAGGCGTTCTTATTATAAGCTCAACTCCGCTCTGTGCGATTTTCATTGCGTTTTCAAGTATCCGCTCGTTGCCGATAGCGGTGTATTCCTTATGCTTGACACTGTCCATATGCTTTATGTCCATAAGATAAAGATCAAGGTAAGGAAGAATTTTTTCTATCTCAGAAAAGCTTGACGATGCCGCTGATTCTACTGCTGTATGCAGTCCTTCTTCCTTGCAAGCAATTAGCAACTCTCTCGCAAAATCCGCCTGACAAAGAATCTCACCACCGGAGAGTGTCACGCCTCCTCCACTTCTGCGATAAAACGGCAGATCAGATAAAATTTCCGGCATAATTTCCGAAACAGTCACATCACGGCCAACCGTTTTTTGCCTATCTTTTTCAATAATCGTCTCAATATTGCGGCTCTGAGATTCGGGATTGCAGCACCATGCACACCTCATAAAGCAACCTTTGAAAAATACTATAGTTCTTATTCCCGGGCCGTCATGAATTGAAAAGCGTTGAATATTAAATATTCTTCCTTTTACGTCATCGCGCATGCAATCACCTCCTTTTTTGTAAACTTTGATTTACCAACCTTGTTCTGTTCTGTTAATTATATCGTCCTGAAGCGAACGCGAAAGCGTTGTAAACAGTGCGCTGTATCCTGCAACTCTAACCACCAACGTCTTATATTTCTCGGGGTTGTTTTGCGCGTCAATCAACGTTTCCTTGGTTACGACGTTGAACTGAACGTGCATGCCCTTCTGATCGAAATATGAACGAATAAGAGCGACGAACTTTGAGAGTCCGCTCATTCCGGCAAGCGCTGACGGATGGAATTTCTGATTGAGAAGAGTTCCATTAGAGGCAACACCCTGCTCAAGCTTCGCAACGGAATTTGCTGTTGCGGTCGGACCCTTTGTATCTCTTCCTGATGCCGGGCCTATACCGTCAGCAAGCGGAGTATAAGCAAGTCTTCCGTCAGGAGTTGCTCCGGTGCTTGCTCCAAGCGGAACATTGGCCGATACAGGATAGAGTCCTGCCTGGAAGATACCGCCTCGCGCATTTTTATACTTTTCAACTTCCTTTGTATAACTGTTAGCAACGTCGCGCGCAAACATATCGACGTCGTAAATATCGTTTCCGTACTTAGGAGATTCCTCTTCGATAAGACGCTTGATCTCCTTGTATCTTGCTTTCTCATCAGCGCTAATAGAGGTCTGATTCGTTACCTCATCATAAATCATACGTATAGCTGACTCGTTTATTTCGAGTCCCTGACTTACAAGCTCAGCGGCAATCTCGGTCGTAAGTCTTTCAGCGTGAGCACCGTGAACTCCGTATCCGAAGTTCGCCTTCAAAGCTTCCCTAAGCTCCGTGAGAGTAAATTTCTGCTCTTCAAATACGAGCTTCTTAATCGCTATAAGACCGTCGGTGTTATTTGCTATACCAAAGCCTTGAGGCCCGGTGAAATTATATACAGCTCCGCCCTCTTGCAATGATTTTCCTCTGCCTATGCAGTCCTCTACCATACACGATTGGAAAGGAAGCGGACATCTCACCGCATGAGCCATATCTATTGCGTTATTGGCATTTACAAGCAGTTTTATCATGTAGCTTTGCTGAGTCTTGTACGCTTCGTAAAACTCCTCAAACGTCTTCATTTCCGACACGTCCCCCGTGTCAGGACCTATTTTCTTGCCTTTATCATATCCGTTAGAAAACGCAAGCTCCATAGGACGGCACATATTGAAGAATGCCGCATCGTGCCAACCGTCCGTCTTTCCTGCCTTCTGTGGCTCAACGCATCCGATTATACAATAATCTCTGGCATCCTCAAGCGTAAGTCCTCTTGACATAATAGAAGGAATGATTATTTCGTCGTTATAATAAGCGGGAAGACCTGTTCCGAGTCTGGTAAGGGCAGCCGCTTTAATTAGCAAAGGCTCGGGAGAGCCGTTCCATACTCTGATAGAAATAGAAGGCTGAGGAAGCGGAACATGCATAGCCGCTTCAATGCACATATATGAAAGATCGTTCGTGGAATCCATTCCGTGAATATTCTGACCGCCTACAATGAGGTTCTGGAACATTCCGTATCCGGCAAAGCCGTCTGCCGACGCCGCGTCTCTGACCTTGTTTATATCGTTAAACTTTACCCAAATACAATCAAGAAGCTCCTGCGCCTGTTCGTACGTGATTTTTCCTGCGTCAATATCCTTTTTGAAATAAGGATACATATAGCAATCAAATCTTCCGGGAGAAATCGAATGACCGCTCGACTCCACCTGTAAAAGAAGCTGAATGAACCAGAAGGTTTGGCAAGCTTCATAGAAGCTTGTTGCGGGAAATTCGGGAACTCTTGCACAGTTGCGTGAAATTATCTCAAGCTCGCGCTTTCTTTCGGGATTCGATTCTTTGGATGCCATATCGCGAGCAAGCGCACTGTATCTGCGAGCGTACTCAATCACCGCATGACAGCTTTCTATTACCGCCGTCAGAAAATTACTTCTGGAAACATAATCACCGTCGGATATCTCAAGCTTTTCAAGAGCGAGCTGTGCTTCCCTGATAATGCCTCTGTAACCGATTTTCATTACCTTTCCGTAATCTACACATACGTGTCCGATTCCATTATAAAAATAGTTTCCGGGAGTGAATACGGAATGCTGCGCAAACGCTTCGTATGCTTCGGGAGCCATATTTGCTTTTGCAAGATCGCTTGTGGTTTTTCCTTTCCACCAGGGATATATCTCGTGAAGCTCGGCTTTTGTTTTCTCGCTTATGTAAAACGGATCGGCAGCTCTCGTCGAAACAGTATCAAGCTCGGAAAGAAGCCACTCGTAAGAATATTCGGGAAAAACCTGACAGCCGCGCGGAGCTACCGTAGCGCTTCCTACTATAAGCTCACCATCTCTTATAATTATCGGTATGTTTCTGAGAATATGAGCAAACGCAGCACTTCTGCGCTTGATTATGGGGAGATTTTCCGTCATCTTGTAGCTTTCTGTTACAAGCTTACCTCTTGCCGATTCTATCTCAGGCATTTTTTCGTAAAGATTATCTATAAGCTTTTGTATTCTCGAGCTCTTTTCAATTACGAATTTTATGTTTTCCACAATTGCTCTCTCCTTACATTTGCTTCCATAACTCCTCATGGGGAGCTGCTATTACCGTGAATGAGGAAAGTGTCGAAACACTCTTTGCGTAATCAGCGCCTGCCTCTATTGCAGCTGAGACGTCACCGACGTCACCGGTAAGCATTACCACACCTTTTCCGCCCATTCCCCTTGACACACGGAGGTCGTATATATCCACCTTTGCAGTCTTAACAGCTATGTCGGCAGCCTTAATCGCGCTTGCCGCTGAATAGGTTTCTATGAGTCCTAAAGACCCCACACGCTCACCCGTCTGAGTACCAAAAAGAGCCTTAATAACCTGCTCGTCTATTCTACCCATCACCGAGGAATCTATAACGTAACCGTCAAATTTGGTAGTAACGTGAGTAACCGCCGCAGTCACGTTTGATATTGATCCTGTAAGCACGATCTCATACTTTCCCGGGCACGAGGGATGCGCCGACACCATTTCGATACCTGCGCTTTTTAACGCAGCGTCAGCAGCCTCAACACCCTTAGGTATGCTCTTTAATTCAATAACGCCTATTGCTTTATACATTATTATCTTACCCTATCAATTATTATTTTCCCATTACTCAATGTAACTGTACCGGATATGGAAGCATGCTGAGGCAGAGAAAGACCGTCCGCTGCCTTTGCGATAGGCTCACCCTCCGTAACGCTGTCACCATCCGAAACCACCGGAATACTAGGTATTCCTATATGTCCTGAAAGCGGGATATCCACTCTCGAAAATTCTTTCATTTCACCGCCAAAATCCGCTACCGTGTCAAATTTAGTCACACCAAGAGAACTTATCCATTTTTTAGATGGTATCATTCTGTACTCTCTTTCGGATCTTGCACTGTATTCACCCGGAACATCAAAGCGAAGCTTGTTTTTTGCCAAAAGTCCTTTATAATTTGCGATAACAGCTCTTGGCGATATTCCTTGGCTGCACGCAAGACTCTCGCAAATTCCGCAGCCGCAGCAAAGCGTTGCACTGAGAACCATAAGTGGCATAACCTCTGCTGCACCCATTGCCGTTCTCACCATTTTATGCGGCTCAAGCGGATAACCGAGCATATTTCTCGGGCACATATCGGTGCATCTTGTACATTGGCAACAAGCGGTCTCTGCTCTTGCAATCGCCATTTTTTCATTTGTTTTTTTAGAAATTATTGCTTGCGTGTCATCAGGGAGAATCAATATTCCCTTCGTAGTTTTCGTCACCGAATACGTCGCGGGATTGATTATTTTTCCCATTGAAGGACCGCCGTCGAGAACCGTATATCCCTCCGAAATCTTTATATCGAGTGCCGTAAAAATATCAGCTATTCTTGTTCCTATCGGCACTTTTATAACAGTTGGATTTTTAATATCTCCGCCAACCGTCAACCACTTTTTCGTTACAGGCTCGGAAAATCGTACGGATCTCCCGACATTATACATAGTTTCAACGTTGTATACTATAACGCCCGCCGTAATAGGTAATTTTCCCGGGTTCACGAGTCTTCCCGTTGCTTCATATATAAGGCCCACTTCATCGCCTATAGGATAAACGTTCGGCAATACTCTGACGAAAATTTTATCCGCCAGTCTCTCACCATCCTCCATACCAAGCCTTTTGGCGGTGTGCTCCTTAATACATAAGAGAGAGTTTGGTATTCCCGTATGAGTGAGCACCTCGGAAATTCCGGACAGAACCATGGTCAGTTCATTTTTTAAAATAACGTAATCCGTATAAAGAAGCGGCTCGCATTCAGAACCGTTAATAAGAAGGAGGTCGGCCCCCTCCGCAAGCTTAGCATAAGAGGGGAACCCCGCTCCTCCGGCGCCTACAATGCCGAATTCGCGCATCAAATTCTTAAGTTCCTGCATCTTTTTCACTCTTTCAAAATTCAAAATCAGTCTACTATACCTACTATAACCGCATCCGCAGGGCTATTCGTGTTATGAAGAGCAAGTCTCGCTGAGCTTCCTGTGGTAATAAGAACGGTTTCGCCGATACCTGCTCCGACCGAGTCGATAGCAATTATATACTCATCGGTGAAATTGCCGTTTTTTATAAGCTGAACCTCCATGAACTTACTGCCTACAAGAGATTCCTGCTTTCTTGTAGAAACTATGTTTCCTCTGATAATTCCTTTTAACATTTTCCTTACCTCACTTTACAACAGTTACAATAAAACCGTTTCCAATGCCCGCGGCGTTTGCGTCATCGGTATCAACGTGCATCTCTAAACGGAAGTCCTTATGAACTCTTACCTGAACGTCGAACCATCTTGTGCGGCGCTTGCCGTTTACGTCAATATCCACGTAATCACCGTCAACAACACCGAATGTCTTTGCATCGGAGGGAGACATATGAATATGTCTGTTCGCGATTATGCACCCCTCGCAAAGCTCTACTACACCCTTCGGACCGATAATTCTTATTGGCGCAGAATCCTTTATATTACCCGATTCTCTTACGGGCGGCTTCACTTTAAGAATATAAGAATCCGTGGCAGATATCTCAACCTGAGAAGCACCTCTCACAGGTCCGAGAACTCTTACGTTTTCTATCGGACGCATTGACGGACCTATAATTGTAAGCACCTCTTTGCAAGCGTACTGACCGGGCTGAGAAAGATCCTTTATAGGGGTAAGCTCGTATCCTTTACCGAAAAGAGTTTCAAGATCTTCTCTCGAAAGATGTATGTGTCTGTTTGAAACGCCGATCGGAATTCCTCCGTTCTCTATCTTTTGCGTCTGTGATGAGCTATTCATTTCAAGAAGAGCGCGCTTTACCATTTCGGCTATTTTTTCTGTTGAAATATCCATTTTAATATCCTTCCGTGTAATAGATAGTCTTTTGTACTGCAAAAAAACTTAACACCTACCGTATTTGTTAAATTCTTTTGCAGTACCCAAAGGGCAGAAGCCCTTTGGATACCGAGAGTTCCACCTTCTATTATTACTTGATAGAGGGAAGAAGCTTCTCAACGTCTGCATGAGGTCTGGGAATTACGTGAGTTGCAATAACTTCACCAAGAGAAGTTGCTGCAGCGCTTCCTGCCTCAACTGCTGCCTTAACTGCTCCAACGTCTCCGCGAACCATAACGCTTACAAGTCCGCTTCCGATCTTCTCGCTTCCGATAAGAACTACGTTTGCAGCCTTTACCATAGCATCTGCAGCCTCAATAGCAGCTACAAGACCTCTGGTTTCTACCATTCCGAGTGCTTCCATTAGTAAATCCTCCTATTAAAATTGTTTTTCTTTTATTTATTTCAAAGCCTAAACTTTAAAAATCATAATTAACCCGTTGTTAAAAACTTCATAACATCGGGGTGCGGGCGAGCTATAACCTCGCAGCACTTGACGTTTCCTACCTCGCTTGCCGCGGCAGAGCCTGCCCCAAGCGCAGCCTTCACGGCGGAAACCTCGCCCTCGACGACAACCGTTACAAGTCTGCCGCCGAGGCGTTTTTCCACGTGAATCAGCTTTACATCGGCTGCCTTTACCATAGCGTCAAGTCCTGTGATTGCAGCTACCATAGCCTGCACTTCCAGTAACGCTATTGCCTTCATATTATAAAATCCTTAAATTATTTTATAACGGGAAGAAGCTTTTCAACGTCTGCATGAGGTCTGGGGATTACGTGAGTAGCGATAACCTCTCCGAGAGAGTTTGCTGCTGCGCTTCCTGCCTCAACTGCTGCCTTAACAGCTCCAACGTCGCCGCGAACCATAACGCTTACAAGTCCGCTACCGATCTTTTCGCTACCGATAAGAACTACGTTTGCAGCCTTTACCATAGCATCTGCAGCCTCAATAGCAGCTACAAGACCTCTGGTTTCTACCATTCCGAGTGCTTCCATTAGTAAATCCTCCTATTAAAATTG
>JAZRHO010000038.1:0-30915 GCA_045644805.1 Eubacteriales bacterium
GTTTGCATCTTCTGCCAGGATAAGGTAAACGAGATAGATTACAAGGATATCGCAAAGCTCAGAAAATTCATTTCCGAGCGCGCTAAGATTCTCCCCAGACGTGTTTCCGGCACTTGCGCTCTTCACCAGAGACAGCTTACAACAGCTATCAAGAGAGCTCGCCAGATGGCACTTCTTCCCTACGTATCTAACTGATAGTATACTTTTTGTTATAAGACAATATCATTTTAAACGAAAACAACAAAAGCTTTCTACCTAATATATATTGTCTTTAGCAACGAAAAACAACTAAAAAGCATTAAAGCACTCTGCTAAATCCAGCAAAGTGCTTTTTTCTTACCTTTTTCCCAGACCAATATATACAGTTCTGCCGCATACTCCTAAATATATGTAAAATTTATACACTAAGCGCTTCTTTGCTCATACGTAATAAAGTCACGTTGTTCTCTTATGCCATCGCATATCGCGCCCCGGCACTTCGTCTTTGGACTAAGCCTTTTTTTAAAGCTCATCTCATTTTTCCTCTTTCTCTGTATTGGAGCGGAGTATATCCCGTCCTTTTTTTGAAATCGTACGAGAAATTGCTGAAATTATTGTAGCCGCACATCTTGCTTATCTCAAAAACCGTGCTCTGTGTATCTGTGAGAAATCTTTTTGCCTTTTCTATTCGGTAAAATATCAGATACCTGTGTAGAGTAGTGCCGAGCGCAGCCTTCATAAGTCTGTTCAGATGGTATGGATGATATCCGAAAACCTCAGAAAGCCTTGTGTTGGATATGTCCTCAGCGAAATGATTGCGTATATAGAGGAGAACCATGTTTATTTTTCTGTCTGTTTCCGTGCCGGAAATATTCATACGCAGAAGCTCGATAAGTATTTCACCAAGCTCCAAAGACGCCGCTTCGCGAAAAAGTCGCTTTTGTGATACAAATTCCGCCTCTATTTTTTCAAATTTTTCCTTCAAAGCTTCCGCATATGAGAAAACAGCCACTCCGTTAAGCACGGGATAATCCTCAAAGCATGCGACTTCGCTTATTTTTTCAAACTTGAATTCGAACACCTCCACAGGAAAAATGGCGTTTTCTGCACTTGAGTTGCTTTTTGTGTAATCGTAATTTATAGAAGTGCAAATTACATCCCCGTCTGACGCGAAAAGATATTCGACACCTGCAGGTATGTTTATCACGCAACCTTCCTTGAATAGCTCTGTTTTTCCTCCTGCAGTTATGCTTCCCGAGCCCTTAACAATGTAATATATGTGCGAGTCGTAGGCAATGAGTGGGCTTTCCTTAAGTGGATACTTAAAGGTCATCGCAAAGCGAATATGTGGATTGATTTGCTCTATTGTCATATAAAATGTTCCTTTTTACAAAATTGTTGTTTGATTTTTGTATTGATTATATCATGTAAAGGTGTTAAAATCAATACATATTGACAGATGATTTAAAAATGAAGGATATTTATATGAAAAATCTTGTATTTTATGCCGAGTGTGATGACGGCACAGTTTTTGGTTTTAATGAAGCAGAGTGCGGCAAAGTACGCCGCTTCTTTCTTCACGCATCAAAATTCGCCTCTACAAAAAGCATACGTATATCCTCAGAGAGCTTCGATATGAAGGCAGGAGACGAAGGATACTATCTTGTGCCCGGTGACGAAAAGACATCCGGCACCGCCCTTATACGCTTTAAAGAGCTTGACGAGAACGAAAAGCTCAATGTAGATAATCCGTCGCTCAGTTTTTTTGTCGCAGCAGATAAGGATGCGACTAACGTAGTGATGATAGAAAACAACTATCTCTATAATCTGATTGTGGAATACCGTGACGGAGCCTACAGCATATACGTTAAGGTGACTACGTCAGCACAGCCCGTTGAGGATGATTTTGTTATAAGAGTTATCACTCTCCCCTCGGGAGCGGATTATAACGCCGTTGCAAAGGCGGTGAGAAATTACCGTCTGGATCTTGGGGAGATAAAACCTCTTGCGGATAAATGCCGTGAGCGAGAAATTGTCGAATATGCGCGCTGCCATCCGCTTGTCAGAATACGTATGGGATGGAAGCCCGTACCGCCAGAGATCTTGCACCAGACTGCAGAAAACGAGCCGCCTATGCACGTGGCCTGCACCTTTGCGGATGTGAGGGCGCTTGCTGATAAAATGAAGCTCCGCGGAATTAAGGGTGCGGAGATTTCTCTCGTTGGCTGGAATGCAAAAGGACACGACGGAAGATGGCCCGACCTATTACCTGTCGAAGAGCTTCTTGGCGGTGAATCGGAGCTTTTGAAAACTATAGCTCATGTGGAGTCACTCGGATACCGTATGAGCTGCCATACGAATCACGCCGACCACTACGAGATAGCGAGCACGTTCAATTTTGACGATTTGGCAAAGTGTGCCGACGGCTCATATAAGCTACACGGAAAATGGAGCGGCGGAACCTCTTATGCGGCTTGCCCTGTAACTCAGTACAGATACGCTGAAAGGGATATTTCTCAACTCGTACGTCTTGGATTTCACGGAATTCATTATGTAGACTGCCTCTCGTTATGCCGTCCCGACACCTGTTTTGACCCGAGTCACAAAGTAACGCTTTCGCAGTCTATTTCAATTTTGCGAAAGATAATGAAGCTGTACTCGGATAATCTAGGCGGATTTTCTTCGGAGGGAATGCGTGATTTTTCCGTCGGAGAGCTTGATTTTTCACTGTATAACCGTTTCCGCTCCAGCAGTCTTTCTTTCCTGCCAAAGTATTATCAAATGATAGACACCATCGTTCCGATGATGGAACTTATATACCACGGAATACTTCTTTACAACGTTTCGAGTGCAACCGTGAACGCTGTAATAAAAGGCGACGATACCAGAACGACACTCGCACTTTTAGGCGGAAAGCCCGTTCTTTACGTAAACTCAAAATTCCTCAGCACAAAAAAGAACGTCTTTTCCGGAATCAGCAACAACTGGATGGGCGATGAAGATTTGACATCCGGCAGTGACGAGGAGCTTGAGGCTGCTGCCGAGGCTATTGCTCTTGCGGCAAAGGAATACAGCGAGCTTTGCGATAGACAGCTCGTCTTTATCGAAAGCTATAAAAAACTCGATGGCGGTATTCACGTTACTCGATACGAGGACGGAGTCGAGATTGTGGCGAACTTCGGTAACGATACCACCACATATAACGGCAAAGAAATCGCCCCTTCTGGATACACAGTTATAAGATAAACGGAGGCTGACATGACCGTTACCAACATAATAGCCGAGGGATTCGGCTTCTTAGCCATAGGCTTAAGCTTTTTTATATTTCAACAGAAAAAACGCACGGGTATGCTTCTCTTTAAACTTTCTGCCGACACTTTATGGATAGTTCACTTTTTGCTTCTCGGTGCAACGTCAGGTATGATTTTATCAATCGTCGGCGTACTGAGAAGTCTCGTTTTTCTCGTGCTTCATCTACGAGGAAAAGAGAGCAAACCCATATGGCTTCTCTTCTTTATGACCGTAGGTGTCAGCGCGATAATTATAACTTGGAAAGATATTTACAGTATTTGCTCTGTTATCTCATGCATTCTCGCAACGCTGGGATACTGGCAGAAGAAGCCGATGAATACTAAAATTCTTTCTGTTTTCGTTTGTGCGACACAGATGACGTACGCCACATTCATAGACTCTATTTCTATGGTGGTAAACGAGTTTATAACGCTCTGCTCGATTGCCATATTTTTCGTGAGATTTTACTTGGAGAAAAAAGGCGAAAAACCGAAGCTCTAATAAAGCTCTCGCCTCACCTTTGGCTATCCCTTTCTCCCCCGCGCTCCCCTGCCGCCGAGGTCGAAAACTTTTGTACTTTTCAGGACGACGCGGCTTGTTAGACGAAAGCTTTGGTAAAACCAGCGTACTATAAAAAGGAAGGCTCACTTTAGAGTTATACTCTAAAGGACAGTTTGATAAAAATGTGGCATACTTCTTTCGAGGTATGCCGCATTTTTTATTTGTGTCCACGAATGCAGTGTTTGTCAAGAAAACTTATGTAATTTTTTGAAAAGTATTTACAAATAGCTAAAAAACTGATATAATAATATTGCCAAACAAAAAACGAATAATGATTTTGAGGAGAGCGCATTATTTTTATAGGGTGTTTTATACCCTTTTGATTTTTTTACACAAATTAGTGAATAATGGTAAAAACGTTGATTCCGCTAATTTGTGTATGGTGCTATCCGTATCATTAGTTTTTTGTTTGGCGACAATTGGAGTTGGCGTTTTTCGGTGCGGTAACTCCGGTTGCCGCACTTTTTAATTTAAAGGAACTCACCGATGCGGAGAAAATGAGCAACTATAATAGAATAACAAAGCAAGATGTTAAAAATATAAATGATGAGGATTTTTTTGAGGGTATATCTTGAAAGATGTGCCGTATTTTTTATTTGTGTCCACGAATTCAGTGCTGTCAAGAAAACTTATGTAATTTTTTGAAAAGTATTTACAAATGGCTAAAAAACTGATATAATAATCTTGTCACACAAACTGAATATTCGGTATAAGGGTTATTTTCTGCTTACAGGGAATATTGTACCCTTTTTTGTCCATACCTAAATTTATGAACTTGGTAAAAATGCAAGCTCCTCTAATTTAGGTGTGGCTGAAATATTCCTATTCCGATTAGTTTGTGTGACAACAATCGGAGTTTGCGTTTTTCGGTGCGGCAACTCCGGTTGCCGCACTTTTTAATTTAGAGAAACTCACCGAGGTGGGAGAAAATGAGCAATTATGGTAAAATGACAATCCAAGATGTTGAAAATATAAACGGGGAGAATTCTTTTCGGTGCATGTCAAACAAGACACGCGAGCTTTTCCGATGCGCATTATCAGAAGCGTTAGATTTGAAAATCCACAAGATCGAGGAAGAAGTCAAAAATATTAAAACACCGCCGCCAAGCAAACGGCACAAGATACAAATGAACCGTCTTTTTCGTGAACGTGTTGGCGGATCGTTTCTTCCGTTCCCCGAAGAGGATAATCTCTACGAAAGAGTTCGAAGCAAGGTCGTAATAAAACTCAAAATCAACGATTTTATTGACCGTCGCAAAAAACGCAAACGTGCAAGATAGAAAATTAAAAATACGAGGGTGTTTTTTAGCACTAAAACACTATCTTAATTATAATTGATAAGATGAGAGGTCGTGAATTACACGCAAAAAGGCCGGTTCTTTTGAACCGACCTTTTAATTATGCTTTTAAATTATGCCATTTTGTTAAGCTTAAGTGTGAGCTCTGACTTCTTGTGAGCCGCGTTATTCTTATGGATAAGACCATGAACGGATGCCTGGTCGATCTTCTTGATAACTACGGGATAAAGCTCGGTAGCAGCGTTCTTATCGCCTGCCGCAACTGCTGCATTGAACTTCTTGATGAAGGTCTTGAGCTGGCTCTTCTGGATCTGATTGCGAAGTGCCTTTGCACGGTTTACAAGAATACGCTTTTTAGCGGACTTGATATTAGCCATTTTAGTCTCCTTTTATTTTTAAAAGCGACCGTTGCAACTCCTCAAAGACAGCTGAGAGGGTCCATCCTTGATTGCATCACAACGCAGCCACATTTTTTCACCAGATAATTGTAACATAAAGAATATAAAAAATCAAGTCCTTTTTTCAAAAAATTCAATATTTTTTTGCAGAAGTTTAAATATTTTTCTTCAGAAATAAAAAAGATTGTTTTTTTATATATTTAGTATTGACAAACGGTGTTGTCTATGTTATAATTGTAAAGCAAATTGCTTTACAGCTTCGTTTTGCTTGGAGGATATACGTATATGTTTGAGAAAAATATGCGAATAGCTTATTTACTTGACTTTTACGGTGATATTTTAGATGATCACGCAAAAAGCATTATGCGGGCTTATTATGAAGACGACCTGTCTCTTTCGGAGATTGCCGATGGTGAGGATATATCTCGCCAAGGAGTTCGCCATATAATAAAAAAATGCGAGGAGCAGCTTGAATTTTTGGAAAACAAGCTCGGCCTTGCGTCATATTTCTCGCAAACACAAGAAGCTGCAGAATCGTTGGGAGAGGTCAAAGAAATTCTCTCTCACTCAGATAATCAACAACATCGAGAGATGGCTGATAAAATAGGTCGTGCGATTGAAAAAATTCTGAACAAAAGCAATTAGTATTTTATAATTACGGAGGTCAATATGTTTGAAGGCCTTACGGAAAAATTAGCGAATGCGTTTAAAAAATTCAGAGGCAAAGGAAAGCTTACCTCATCCGACGTTAAAGAAGGTATGCGTGAAGTTAAGCTTGCGCTTCTTGAGGCTGACGTTAATTTCAAGGTAGTAAAGGAATTTATTAATAGCGTAACAGAGCGTGCGGTAGGCACTGAAGTTCTCGAAAGTCTTTTGCCCGCCCAGCAAATAGTTAAAATCGTAAACGAAGAGCTTGTCAGGCTTCTCGGCGGAGAAACTCCGAAAATCAATATCAGTCCGAAGCCCCCCACGGTCATTATGATGACAGGTCTTCAGGGCGCAGGTAAAACAACTCATGCGGGAAAAATTGCCGCTATGTATAAGAGTAAAGGAAAAAATCCCCTTCTTGTTGCCTGCGACGTTTACAGACCAGCTGCAGTAGACCAGCTTAAGATAGTGGGTGAGACAATAGGCATTCCCGTTTTCTCAATGGGAACAAAGATATCTCCTGTTGAAATAGCCAAAGCAGGAGTTGAGCACGCCAAGAAAAACGGCAATGATATGGTGCTCATTGATACGGCGGGACGTCTTCATATCGACGAAGAGCTTATGCAGGAGCTCGTTAAGATAAAAGAGAACGTAAATCCTGCGGAAATTCTGCTCGTCGTTGATGCTATGACAGGTCAGGATGCCGTTAATGTTGCAAAATCATTCAATGACCTTCTTGATATCACGGGTGTAGTTCTTACAAAGATAGACGGTGATACAAGAGGCGGCGCGGCTCTTTCTGTCAAATATATAACTGGCAAGCCTATCAAGTTTATCGGTACAGGTGAAAAAATGGATGCTATCGAGATCTTCCATCCCGACAGAATGGCATCCAGAATTCTCGGAATGGGTGACGTACTTTCTCTCATTGAAAAAGCAGAAGCAGCCTTTGACGAGAAAAACGCAAAAGAGCTTGAAAAGAAAATGCGAGAGCAGACCTTCACTCTTGACGATTTCCTCGTTCAAATGAGAAGTCTTAAGAAAATGGGTAATATCGAGCAAATTCTCGGTATGATGCCGGGAGTAAAGCCCGGTGCCCTTAAGGATGCGCAAATCGACGAAAAGCAAATGGTAAGAATTGAAGCGATAATTCTTTCTATGACGAAGGCAGAACGTACAAAGCCCGATGTTATTATTAACGGTTCGCGCAGAAAGCGTATCGCTGACGGCTCCGGAACAACAGTTGAGGACGTAAATAAGCTTCTTAAGCAGTTTGAACAGATGAAAAAAATGATGAAGCAATTTACAGGCGGCGGTATGGGTAAGCGCCGTGGCTTTGGCGGCTTAAAGCTTCCCTTTTAAACAGAATTATTTTTAAAATAATAAATATTACATTTTTTGGAGGAAAAAACAATGGCAGTTAAAATCAGACTTAAGAGAATCGGTGCAAAGAAGTCTCCCTTCTACCGTGTAGTAGTAGCAGACGAGAGATCTCCCCGCGACGGCAAGTTTATCGAAGAGATTGGTTACTATAACCCTCTTACAGACCCCGCTGACATCAAGATCGACGCTGATAAGGCTACAAAGTGGCTTAGCAACGGCGCTCAGCCCACTGAAACTGTTAGAGCACTTCTTAAGAAGTCCGAAATTATCAAGTAATTAACTAAATCGGAAGGAATGTTTTCTTCAACGAAAACAAGGATGCAGCATGGATCTTAAGCAGATACTTACAGATATCGCACGTGCAATCGTCGATTCTCCCGATGCAGTTAACGTAATTGAAAACGTCGACGGTGACAACGTTGAGCTTACGCTCGTTGTTGCCGAGGACGATACCGGTATGGTTATTGGACGTCACGGTAAAATTGCAAAGGCGATCCGTCAGATTATGAAAGCCGCTGCGAATACATGCGGTAAGCATGTAACTGTAGAAATCAAATAATGCGAAAAGCTGCCGAAGATGGCAGCAACGCAACAAAAAGGCAGATGAAGCGGCAAAAGTATTTCGTCTGTCTTTTTGCATTTATAAATATGGAGAGTATCTATGAAAAAGTATATAATGGCTCTTGACCAAGGAACAACCAGCTCAAGATGTATTCTCTTCAACAGAGACGGCAGTATTGCAAGCATGGTTCAGCGCGAATTTGCTCAGATTTTTCCAAAAGAAGGCTGGGTTGAGCATGACCCAATGATAATATGGTCCACTCAAATAAGCGTTGCGACCGAAGCTCTCTTTAAAATAGGTGCGTCATGGAGTGATGTTTTTGGTATAGGAATAACAAACCAAAGAGAAACAACCGTCGTCTGGAACAGAATTACAGGAGAACCTATCTACAATGCGATAGTTTGGCAATGCAGAAGAACTGCAGATTACTGCCAGACATTATGTGATGAAGGATACGAAGAACTGATAAAATCAAAAACCGGTCTTCTTATCGACCCTTACTTCTCTGCCACGAAAATCAAATGGATACTTGATAATGTTCCGGGCGCAAGAAAACGAGCAGAACGAGGTGAGCTTGCTTTTGGAACGATAGACACGTGGCTTATATGGAAGCTTACAGGCGGGAAGATTCATGCTACCGATTACAGTAACGCATCAAGAACAATGCTTTACAACATAAAGGATTTATGTTGGGATGATGAGCTTCTTGATATTTTCGCTATTCCCTCCTCTATGCTTCCCAAAGTTTTACCATCTTCGTCGATATTCGGATACACTGATTCCAGCGTTTTTGGCGCTTCATTGCCTATCGGAGGAGTTGCGGGAGACCAGCAAGCCGCGCTTTTCGGTCAGTGTTGCTTTAACGAGGGCGATTTAAAGAACACTTACGGCACCGGAGCCTTCTTGCTTATGAACACAGGTAATAGACCGTATATGACTACAAACGGTCTTATAACAACGATAGCATGGGGACTTGACGGAGAGGTTACTTACGCGCTTGAAGGCTCTGTATTTACGTGCGGAGCTGCAATCCAATGGCTTCGCGATGGTCTGAAAATTATAGAATCGGCTGCCGATAGCGAGTATTATGCAAAAAAGGTTACCGATTCCGGCGGAGTTATGGTTATTCCCGCTTTCCAAGGACTTGGCGCTCCTTGGTGGGATCCATATGCCCGAGGAATAATAATCGGAATAACTAGAGCAACGAACAAGTATCACATTATCAGAGCTACTCTTGAATCAATGGCATATCAAACAGCAGACGTTATCGACCTTATGGAAAGAAGCACCGGAATTAAAGTAGGTGAGCTTAAGGTTGACGGCGGCGCTTCTGCAAACGGGCTTTTAATGACATTTCAGTCAGACATTCTCGGTATACGCATAGAACGTCCCGCTTGCGTTGAAACAACGGCTCTTGGAGCTGCATATCTTTGCGGACTTGCACTCGGTGTATATAAGTCTTTAGATGATATAAAAAAGCAAAGGCGGGTAGATATAGTATTCTCTCCCGAACGAGGCGCGGAATGGCGCTTTGAGAAAAGGAAAGAATGGAGACGAGCAGTCGAAAGATCGCTTGGTTGGAAGGAACAATAAATTTTATAAAAAACCTCACGCCCCGAAAACGACGCTTCTCGCCTAAAGCCTAACTAACCCGACAAAAGTGGCTGTCTCACGCGCAAATGTGAGACAGCCACTTTTTACTCTTAGCTTATTTGAAATATGTTTAAATCTCGTTAGGCATTTGAGGTATTACTTGCTCAAACATACTGGGATCAATAACCCCAAGAACGAATATAAGTATAGCAAGCACAGCAACAGCAATGATTGCCACAATGTATGACAAAAGATAGCTTCTTGCATAGCTACGGCGACATACATTTCGATCGCTTACCGCATTTGCGATAAGACAAATCCATCCAAGCACGGGAATTGCATACAGAATGCTGTAAAATATGAAACCAATAGCACGCATCGGACGATATTTTTTAGGCAATCTGCGAATTTCGGCTTTTTCATAAGCAGTCATAATATTTCTCCTTTGTTTGTTAATTTATTAATTCTTTATATTTTATTATCCGATAAAAAATCTGACAATTTAACGAAGTCTTCCGTGCTGAGACGTTCACCTCGAACGTTAGAATCATGACCTATCGCACATATTGCAGAAACTATATGCTCTTTACTGTATCCAAGTTTGGCGGACAACGCATTCTGGAGCGTTTTTCTTCTCATCTCAAAAGCCGCTTTTATTATATTGCGAAAAAGCTTTTCATTCTTGGGAGAAAACCTCGGTTCTTTATATAAGTCAATACGAACGACCGCACTGTCAACCTTAGGAGCAGGTATAAAACACCCCGCAGAAACCTTAAATAGCTTTCTTACTGTTCCGTAATATCCCAAAATTGCAGTTATCGCTCCGTAGTCAGAGCTTCCTGCCGATGCGGCAAGCCTTGCCGCAACCTCATTTTGCACCATTACCGTAATAGACGAAAATCTGACGCCCGATTCGAGCAGATACATCAGTATCGGTGTCGTTATATAATACGGCAGGTTTGCACATACGCTAACAGGCATTCCGTCGCTGTATTTTTCAACGAGCTCTTGAAGATCGATTTTCATTACGTCTTCATTTATTACCGTAACATTATCATAATCTGCCAAAGTTTTATTAAGAACAGGGATAAGTCCTTTGTCTATTTCAATAGCAACAACACGCTTATATCTTGAAGCTAATTCAGCAGTTAGACAGCCAACACCCGGACCTATTTCTATAATTAAGCTATTTGCATTGTCCGTACAATTATCTGCTATGTCTTCAGGTATTATTCGATTTGTAAGGAAATTTTGACCATATTCTTTTCTGAAAGTTATACCCGCATCTGCCATTAATGACTTAATGACGGATATATTGCATAAATCCATAAATACTCCAAAAAATATTAAAATAACTATTGACAAAACGATGTAAAAATGGTAGAATATATTGCGTTGCTGGTGTGGCTCAGTTGGTAGAGCAGTTGATTCGTAATCAACAGGTCACCGGTTCAAGTCCGGTCACCAGCTCCACAGTTAAGAGAGAATTTTTGTTCTCTCTTTTTTGTTTTTAAGGCTCGCGGCAACCTGGATTATGAATCAATGTATTGCTCCGCAATACGATTCGTAATTTGCCCTTTGGGCAATGTTACACCAGTTCACCGGTCAAGCTCAGGTCACCAGCTCCACAGTTAAGAGAGAATTTTTGTTCTCTCCTTCTACGCTATAACACGGATATTGAATATCATATTTAGTATACAACATAATAGCAAAAAAATCAAGTAAATAAAGGATAAAATAGAAAAAAATTGAGAGTAAAATTACTTACTCTCAACTTTATTCAAAATATCATGTGATTGTTTAACTTATTTTTTTTACAATTCTTCGTACTACGTCAACTATAACCACTGTAGACGATAACAAAATCACGTTCAAAATTTCACGAAGCGTCAAAGGTGTACTCCTGAATACCTCTCCGCCAAAATATACCATCAATATCTGAATTACTGCTATAAGACTCATTATTATCATAAACGCGCTGTTTTTCCCTATGTTTGAGAATATAGACATACGCTCAGAACGAGAGTTAAAGCAATTGAAAATCCCCGCAAAAACAAACAAAGCATAAAATCCGGTCATAAAATATGAGTTATTTGCATCGCTTCTGAATAATGATGAGAAAAAGCTTGATTTCAGAAACATAACGCAAAGCAAAAGTGTATATCCGCCTGTAAAAACTATTTGATGCAGCATATCGCGAGACAGTATCTTCTCTTCTCTTGCCTTTGGCTTTTCCATCATATAGTATTCTAAAGGTGGCTCTCCTGCAAATGCAAGCCCCCCAAGCGTATCCATTATAATATTTATCCAGAGCATTTGAATAATGGTTATAGGATTTTCTATTCCTATAAACTGACCTATGAGAGAGACTCCGCATGCGGTAAGATTCATCATGAGCTGGAATGATATAAATTTACGAATAGACTTGAAGATGGTTCTTCCGTATAATACCGTTTTAGTTATTGCCAGAAAGCTATTATCAAGTATTACTATATCCGACGCACCTTTTGCTATATCCGTTCCGCTTCCCATAGCAAAACCGACATCCGCGAGTTTAAGCGACGGAGCATCATTGATTCCGTCGCCGGTCATTCCAACAACTAAATTCAACTCCTGAGACAACTTAACCAATCTGCTTTTATCTCTTGGCAATGCTCTTGCAACTACACGAAGTGATGGCAGGATTAATTTGAGTTCTTCATCGGTCATTTTTTGTAACTCATCCCTTGTAACAACTCCGTCATGGGCATCCTTAGGTAAAATTCCGCATTCTTTTGCTATTGCGGTTGCCGTTTCCTTACCGTCGCCTGTTATCATTACCACTTGAACACCTGCTGATATCATTTGACTCACAGCGTCCTTGACTCCGCCTCGAAGCTTATCCTTAAGAACAATAAGGGCTATAAAAATGCATTCTTCATCCTTAGTTTTAACCGACACAGCGATAACACGCTCACCTTGATTTGCTGATTCTCTGTATTTTTTCAACATATCAAGAGACTCAAATCGACACTTTTCTCCGTTTTCTTTCATGATAGACGTACATGATTCAATTATCAATTCAGGAGCGCCTTTTATAATAGTTTCACCGTTTGAAAGTGTAACGGATGAAAATTTTCTGTCACTGTTAAAGGGGACTCTTGAAGTTACCTCTATATTTTCTCTGTCAATCTCATCAAAAAAAGCTAATAGCGCTTTGTCGGTGCTGTTTCCGCTCATAGCATTACCTATTGAAAAGACCCCTTCCTTTGCACAAATGTTTAAATATCTAAATATTTCTTTACATTTGCCAAGCATTTTCGCTTGTTTATATACGTTATCATAGGTTATTATACGTTCTACCGTCGTTTTCCCTGTTGTGAGAGTTCCTGTTTTATCAGTAAAAAGTATATTCATCGAGCCTGCTGTTTCTATACCCACAAGCTTCTTTACCATAACGTTATCATTAAGCATCTTTTTCATATTTGCCGAAAGAACAACCGTTATCATCATAGGCAATCCCTCAGGAACTGCAACAACTACAACGGTTATCATCAGCGTTAATGCGTGCGTCAATGTTGTTACAAGAAAAGGGATATTCTTGAAGGATGCCTTTATACTTTCCAAGTCATAGCTATTATCATGCACGAAAGCAAAAAACAGATAGGTAAAGCCTACGATAAATGCCATTATGTAACCGAGCTTGCTTATTTGAGATGCAAGACGGCTTAATCTGAGCTTTAGAGGACTTTCTCTTGTTTCAGCCTGAATATCCTTAGCAACCATGCCGTAATAAGTCTCTTTACCTACCTTATCTACAAGAACAATTCCCTCGCCTTCACATACGACAGATCCTCTGAAAACTCTGCCGCTTGAATCAAGATTACCTGATTCTGTCGTTCCAGAAGGAAATTTTGCAACCTCTGCGCTTTCACCGTTGAGCGCTGATTGGTCAACTACAAGTCTTCCTTCTATGACAGCACCGTCAGCGCTTACGGTTTCTCCGCTTCCAATGAAAACAACGTCTCCGACTACTATATCTGATATTCCTATTTCGCATAATTCACCGTCACGCAAAACCCGTGCGGTTGCTTTGCTATTCTCCTCTTGCATTTTTTCAAATGCTCGCTCGCTTCCATATTCTGAGACAGTCGAAACGGTTGTTGCAATCAAAACAGCAACTATAATACCTCCAGTTTCCCACCAATTGCAATTTCCAAACGTGAATGCTATCTCGATAAACACCGCGACAAGCAAAACTCTTATTATCGGATCTGATAAATTTTCAAAAAACTTTCTTAAAAAACCTTTGCTTTTTTCCTTTTCTAACGAATTATTGCCATATTTTTCTCTTGAAGATATAACCTCTTCACTGTTTAGCCCTTTTATATTCTTAATCATTTTATCCTCCGTTTTTATTCTTCTATCAAATATATGAAATAAAAGCTCATAAAATGATTTAGCAAATAAATAATACAGTATATGACACAATATAAAAAAGCTAAGATGCAAACTTATTTGCTCCTTAGCTTTTTTATTTCAAATACCCGCACAGGCCGTGTACAGCAAAAATTTAACCCTGTTTGTACAGAGTGGGTGCTCTCTCGATTGCTTTGCGCTTCCAACGTCCGTGAAACGGGGGTAAAAACCGCCGAGGCACGGGAGGCCTGCATCCCGTCAACCGAAGTCCAAGCTCCCTTAATGTGTGTGTAGGTCCAAATATGCCATATCACGCACCCAGCAGGATGAAATGCTCATTTAGTCATCGTAGTCCATTTCGCTGAAAAGAAGATCGTTGAAATAATCCTCTACCTTCTCGAAAACATCATCGTCCTCAATAGTCTCAAGAACTATATCATCACCCTCCTGCCAATACTGAAGGATAACATACTCGTCACTCTCTTCATTCGCGGGAACAAGTGCGAAATAATTCTTTTCGTCAACAATACCCTGCGCAATTACTTCAAAGTCCTGATCCTCACCGGTTTCCTCATCTGTAAGAGTTATTACCCAAGGCTCCTGATCTTCTGCATTGATGTTTTTATTTTCTTCCATGGTTATCTCCATTTCTTATGTATTGTCCTTTTCTTTATTATATAACAGCCCCATATATTTGTCAAGAGGAAAAATCGAGAAGCTCTGCCATAATACTGTTGCTTACATAAAACCCCTTATGAGTTAAGTAAATTCGATTGTTCTCAATTTTTATAAGTCCTTTTTCTGAATAAATCTTTAATAGTTCATTCTTACCTTCGGTAAAATCCATATTGAATAGCTTTTTATATTCCGAAAGCGAAAAACCGTCAGAAAGTCTTAGGGCAAGCATTGCATACTCGAACGGATCTTTTCCTATCGTTTCCCTTTCCTCTTTCCGATATTTTGTGCCGAAATCATCAAAATATTCGTCAATTTTTTCGGTAGCTGAATATCTTTTGCCTAAATAATAAGAGTGAGCGGAAAGCCCCAGTCCTATATATTCCTCATCGCGCCAATATTTAAGATTATGCCTGCACCTTTTACCGTAAAGCGCATAATTGGAAATTTCATAATGCTCATATCCTTTAGCACTAAGCATAGCATGCGCCATATCATACATATCGCATTCTTCATCCTCGCTCGGAAAGTTCAAGGAATTACGTTTTCTGAAAAAAGCTGTACCTTCTTCAACTATAAGTCCATAGCAAGATATGTGAGCCGGTGAAAGTGCTATAACGGTTTGCAGAGTTTTCTTGAATGATGATATGCTTTGCTCGGGAATACCGTACATCAAATCAATATTGATATTATCGGTAAGGTGCTTTTTTACCATATCATAGGCTTCAAGAAATTCATCGTACGTATGAATTCTGCCAAGTATTTTCAGCTCATTTTCATGAATTGACTGCAATCCGAGACTTATTCGATTAACACCGCAAGACTTAAATACTGATATCTTTTCTAGACTTACAGTACCGGGATTAGCTTCAAGTGTAAACTCCGCATCCGAGGTAATTTCAAAAGTTTTTCGTATGACAGATACAATTTTTTCAAACGAGCGAGGCGAAAGTATTGAAGGTGTTCCGCCACCTATAAAAATACTGTCAATAAGGATTTTCTTTTCCGACTGATAACTCTCTATCTCGTTGATAAGACATTCGGCATATCGTTCAATTTTTTCAGTTTCTGCCGACTCGGAACAAAAATCACAGTAATTGCATTTCCTTACACAAAAAGGAATGTGAAGGTAAAGTCCTATTGCTTTAGTTTCCATCATCAAGCTTAAGAACTGCCATAAACGCCTCGGGCGTAACCTCAACGCTTCCGAGCTTACGCATCTTCTTTTTACCCTCTTTCTGCTTTTCGAGAAGCTTCTTTTTACGGGTAATATCGCCTCCGTAACACTTTGCAAGCACGTCCTTGCGCATTGCTTTAACCGTTTCACGAGCGATAATTTTGGAGCCGATGGCAGCCTGAATAGGAATTTCAAACAGCTGACGCGGAATATTTTCCTTTAATTTTTCAGCAATTTTTCTTGCTCTGGTATATGCACGGTCTTCAAAAACAATAAATGAAAGAGCATCAACCACTTCACCGTTAAGCATAAAATCAAGCTTCACAAGCTTAGATGGTTGATAATTCTTAAATTCATAGTCAAGAGAAGCATATCCCTTCGTACGGCTCTTAAGCGCGTCGAAGAAATCGTAAATTATTTCGTTAAGCGGAAGCTCGTAATGAATCTCAACGCGCTCTGTATCTATATACTTCATGTCAATGAAAGTACCGCGCCTGTCTTGGCAAAGATCCATTATACCGCCTATATACTCTGAGGGCGAAATTATTGATGCCTTAACAACCGGCTCGTATGAAACGTCTATTTCATCAAGCGACGGAAATTTCGAGGGATTATCTATAAGAATCTCCTCTCCGCTGCGAAGATGCACCTTATAAATTACGGAAGGAGCGGTGGTGATAAGATCCAGATTAAACTCACGCTCAAGTCTCTCTTCTATTATCTCCATATGAAGAAGTCCAAGGAATCCACATCTGAATCCAAATCCGAGAGCAATTGAAGTTTCAGGCTCGAAGACTAGTGCAGCGTCATTAAGCTGAAGCTTTTCAAGAGCATCTCTCAAATCTCCGTATCTCGCGCCATCGGCGGGATAAATACCGGAGTAAACCATAGGATGAACCTCTCTGAAGCCGTCAAGCGGCTTTTCCGCTTCTCTGCCAACCTCGGTTACGGTATCGCCAACCTTCGTATCGCTTATCGTTTTTATAGCAGCGGTAAAATAACCAACATCGCCCGCAGCAAGAGAGTCGCACTTTTTGAGTCCGAAGGGTTGCATAGTGCCGACTTCGCATACCTCAAACTCGGTATTTGCCGACATAAGCTTTACCTTATCACCGGCCTTTATGCTTCCGTCAAACAATCTTATATAAACAACAACTCCAAGATATGGGTCATAGTGAGAATCAAAAATCAGAGCTTTAAGCGGAGCATTCGGATCTCCTGAAGGTGCGGGAATATCAGTAATTATTTTCTCAAGTACATCCTCAATATTTATACCGTTTTTTGCAGATATTGCAGGGCAATCCTCAGCTGGAATTCCTATTATATCCTCAATTTCACGGCGCGATCCCTCAATGTCAGCGCTTGCAAGATCTATCTTATTTATAACGGGAAGAATCTCCAAATTATTGTCAATAGCCAGATACGCATTTGCGAGAGTCTGCGCCTCGACGCCTTGAGTTGCATCAACCACCAAAAGAGCACCCTCGCACGCCTTCAGAGAACGTGATACCTCATATCCAAAGTCCACGTGACCGGGAGTATCTATCAAATTAAATTCGTAATGCTCTCCACTCTTCGCAAGGTAATTAAGCTTTACCGCACGCGCCTTAATGGTAATTCCTCTTTCTCTTTCGAGATCCATGTTATCAAGAATCTGCTCTTCCATATCACGAACGGCAACTGTTTGCGTTTTTTCAAGAATTCTGTCAGCAAGAGTAGATTTACCGTGATCTATATGTGCTATTATGGAAAAGTTTCTTATATGATTTTGTTTTTCTGTCACTTTTTATCCCACACTTAAAATTGATTTAAAAAACTTCTGATATTTTCTTTGCATCAGCAAAATATGCATTAATTTTCTCTGAAAGCTCAGCTTTATCGTCAGCATGAGCGAGAATATATATTTTTATTTTTGGCTCAGTGCCGGAAGGACGTACTATTATCTTATCATTGTTCTCAAGTACATAGTAAAGCATATCTGACGGCGCAAGTCCGGTAGATACACACTCACCGCTGGCAATATCCTTAATTTGACCTGCCTTATAATCGCGTGCTTGTGCAATCTTGAATCCGCCAAAGCTTATCGGAATGTTATTACGCAATGATTCCATAATCATCTTCCGCTTTGCGATTCCGTCAAATCCCTCCATATAGATTTCGACAGTAGATTCACCGTAAATACCATACGTCTCAAAGAGCTTATCAATAGCGTCTATGAGTGTCATATTCTGCTTCTTATAGTAGGCGGTCATTTCAAGTATCATCATAGATGCGCCTACCGCATCCTTATCTCTTGCATATGCGCCGAGAAGATAACCGTAGCTCTCTTCAAATCCAAGAAGGAAGGCATCCTCTTTACCGCGTGCCTCGTATTCCTTAACAACCTCACCTATAAACTTAAAGCCTGTATAAACATCATAAAGCTTCACACCTTGCATCTCGGCTATCTTATACGCCATATCGGTCGAAACGATACTCTTTACGCAAAAAGCGTCCGCCGAAAGCTTGCCGAGAATTCGTTTTTGGTTTATAACGTAATCCAGCAGAAGCGCACCCATTCGGTTACCGCTTATAGTAGCAAAACTGCCGTCAGAGCATCTTGCCATAACACCTACACGGTCAGAATCGGGATCTGTAGCTATTATGAGGTCTGAGCCTACTTTATCAGCTATCTCTATTCCTTTTTCAAAAACATCGGCATATTCCGGATTCGGTTTTTTTACCGTTGGGAAGTTACCGTCTGGTATCATCTGAGAATCCACAGTGTAAAGATATTTAAGTCCTATACGTTCAAACACCTTCGGAACAAGCTTATAACCTGCGCCGTGCAAGGGGGTATATACAACTTTAAGGTCATCAGCAACATCCGCCACTAGGTCTGCGTTTATGGAAGTATTCAGAACAGCATTTATATAATGCTCGTCAAATTCTTCGCCAATAACCGTTATGATACCCGAAGCTACACCTTCGGCATAATAGTCAACACCGCTTATATCGAGAACATCAAACTTTGAGCGTTCGCAAGAAACTATTGCTGCCTGCTCAGGATTTATTTGAGCGCCATCCTCCCAATAAGCCTTATAACCGTTATATTCCTTGGGATTATGAGATGCCGTAATATTTATACCTGCTAAAGCTCCGAAATATCTTACCGCAAAGGAAAGTTCCGGAGTGGGTCTTAAGCTGTCAAAAATATAGACCTTGATTCCTTCGTGAGCGAGGACAGACGCGCTCACACGCGCAAATTCCTCAGAGTGATTCCTCGAATCATATGCGATAGCAACGCCGCGTGATTCTCCGCCCGCTTTTTTTACAAGTGCCGCAATGCCTCTGGTTGCCTGAGCTACGGTAAAACGGTTCATGCAACCGATACCCATATACATAGTCGAGCGCAATCCGGCTGTTCCAAAATCCATTGGCTCGGCAAAGCGCATTGCTTTGATGTCTTCTTTGCCCGCAATTGAAATAAGTTCACTCTTTTCATCTTGAGTCAACACATCAGATTCGAGCCATCTTTTATATTCGATATTATGATCCATAAGTCCTCCAAACAATATTAACGTACAAACTTTATTCAGCGATCGCAGACTCCACAGCCTTAGCAAGCTGATCAGGACACGACGTAGACTTAGATCCGCACTTAATTCCGCTGAGTCTCGCTACTACGTCCTCTGTCTTCATCCCCTTTACCAATTCTGCGACTCCCGTCGTGTTTCCGGGACAGCCTCCAACAAAAGAGCAGTCGGTAACAATACCGTCTTCAATTTCAAGAATTACAGCTCTTGAGCAAGTACCGCTTGTCTTATACTCTATGTGTTTTTTCATATTTCAATACCTCCATAGGAAATTATTTTTATTTATTCAAGATTCTTATAAATGCCTACCGGCGTAAACGCTCCTGAGAACAGAGTCATAAAGACTAAGAAGGACGCAAAGCTTTTACCGCCATCCTTCAAAACTACTGAATATGACATAGAATTTTCTCCGTTCTCGTAAGATGACATCGTGTCTATCTTATATATGGATATACCGAATCTTTCCGCAACAGATAAAATCGCACTCAGACTCACTTGAGAATCAGCGCCTATCCTTATTTCAAGATATCTGTCAGTATCCTCGTTTCGTTCCGGTATTCTGAAGCTTTGCCCGATAAGAGCATATTTCATATCTGCAGTTCCCTCAAACCCGAAAACAGGCGTTACATCGACAATTTTAAGGTCAAGAGCCGAAATCAAAGACGATATACTGGGAATTCTCATTCCGCCTTTTTCTTCAAACGGCATAATACAATAACCAACCTTACCGTCGGCAACATCGAAACAGGCTTTTTTAAAATTATCCGAATACGTTACTCGAGGATCTGAAAATTGCACGGAAAAGACATCGTATGCTTCGTCGGAAAGCGAATTTTTTACATATGTAAAGGTCTCGGGAATATCCGATTCGGCAAGAAAAGTATTCTCTTCGATAGAAGCACCTTTTTCTTTGAACTTAGATACTAAAAGCTCCGAAAACGATGCCATATCAAAATGCGAAATACTTGATAAGAACGTGCTTACATCGCAAATACTGCTTTTAAACGCTCGGTTTTTTTTCGATAAATCATCAAAGAAAAGCTCCTCTGAAAGCAACATAAGAATTTCATATACATTCATTCCGTCTTCAAGCAACTCAAATGATGTTTTAAGTATTTCATCGACAATAAAAGCCAACTCGCAATTACGCATCTCAATGCTTTTTACTTGATTCTCAGAAATAGCATCAAGATTTAAAAGCGATATATTGTTTATTGCGAAAATACGGTCTTCATTCATACTTTCTCAACCTTCGGGATTAATAGTAAAATTATTATACTATATATTTAGAAAAAATACAATATTGAATTTGGATTTTTAACATTTTTTTGAAAACTTTTTTGCCCAAGACTATTGATTTTTGTAATTGTATATGGTATAATTATCGACGTGTTGAGAATATTTGCCGGTGTGGTGGAATTGGCAGACGCCCGGGACTCAAAATCCCGTGTTCGCAAGGACGTGCGGGTTCGACCCCCGCCACCGGCACCAAAAACCTCGTTTTTTTAGAGGTTAGCAAGCATTTTTGCAAGGATACGGCATAACCTATGCGGTTATGCCGTATCCTTATTTTACAAAGCGTCAAAAAAACGGGCACAGTGACTTCAAATCTTTTAGATCAGGTTTTATAAGCGAACCAAAGATGAGTCAACATGCCCGTTTTTGCCTTTAAATTATGTATTTTTTCTCACAAGGCGTGTTATCAGAAAAGAAATATAAAAAACCGCGGTAAAAGTACAATATCCTGCTACATCAATCCAAATATCCTTTACAGCAGAGCCTCTTGATGAAAATATTTGAATTGTTTCATCAGCCAATGCCGCTAAAACGCCAATATTTACAGTGAGTAACAAAGTTTTTGCGCCAAGCGGACATACGGATTTTAAAATATGCTTTTCCCCTTCCATTGATTTAAAGAGGAAGAAGAACCACATTCCGAGAATTCCGTGCTCTAAAAAATGAGCTACCTTACGAAGTATCGCAAGATTGATTTTTCCTACAAACAGCCTAGATTCATCCTTATCAGTATCGTCATCCTTGCTCGAAGAAGAACTTGATTCCCCTTTGTTTGAACTGTTTGCCGAATCGCTCGAAGAAGACGGAGATTTTTCGCCTTCCGGAAATTTCTCAACAACAGAATTAAGGATCTCTCCGACAGATGTACTGTTTTTACTTGAATCTTCCGGACTTAATGACGACTGATAAAATATGAAAACAAGTGTCAGCACAATCAATATCAGCATAACAAGCTGAGTTTTATTTTTGAGGTTTATACGCATTTTATCACCTTTCGTAAGGGTCATTTTTTGTTCGTGTTTTTCTTTTTTTCCGCCCACTCGGAAAGAAGCCTTTCGGTAATACCGTTTTCTGCAAGAAATGCTACGGCATCCTCCGAACCGCTCTTGCCCGCGGTAAGCATAAGCCGTAACCCTGCCTCGCGATTAAAATCAACTCCCATACCGTCAATGTAGCATTTTGCATACAAATATTTACCTTTTGCTACCAAATCTTCTACGTATGTAGGATCACTGTGAGCAGCATCGCTAAAATATTCGAAAGCACGTCTTGCGTCAGCTTTTATCACAGAAAAGCGTTCATCTTCATCCGCCTCAAAGGATCCTCCATCACCTTCCAAAAGATATGCTGCAGTACAGAACTCGCTCTTATGAAAAGGGATCATACAAATTCCCGTAACTTCAGGATAAAGAATATATCCCGTTGTATATGCCATTCCAAGATAAAGCTTTGCCTCAACACAGCCGAGATCCGCCGCATCGGACATATACTGAATTGCTGTTCTGTAATTTTTATCAACTCCGCGGCCTTCGAGATAAAGAAGAGCAAGATTATAGCAACTCTCTCCTCCGTTCATATCGCGCGCGAATGAAAAAAAGCTTTTGGCAAGCTCCGGATCGTAATCGACACCGTACCCGTTAAGCAAACAATACGCATAATTATACGATGCTATCTCTTCGCCTTCCCTTGCGCCTTCGAGGTACATTTGAGCCGCAGCTTCGTATTCTCCGCGCATAAACAAAACATCAGCTGTACCTTTTTCAAACGACATATTTATACTCCATTCATTTTATCAAATACGGACGAGCTCTCAAGAGCAAAGCTCGCCCGTAAACATTACTTTTCAATTACAAATTCAGTTCCTTCACGCTTATCAATCAAGGTAACGCCTTTTTCAAGAAGCTCAGCTCTTATAGCGTCAGCTTCAGCAAATTTTTTTGCTTTTTTGGCTGCTGCACGAGCTTCAATTCGTTCCTTTATATAAGCGACAAACTCCCCGTCAATCGCTCCGTCGGTTTCATCAGAGCTTGAAAGCGCATTTGCGTGAGATATTAAATCAAGGCTAAGCACTGTATCAAACTCATCTATGAGCACAAGCTTAGTTTTATCATTCGTATCAAGCTTAAGGACGTCATAAACCGCAGTAACGGCAAGCGATGTATTAAGGTCATTGTCAAGAGCATTTTTAAAGATTGCCCTTCCCTTTTCTATTGCCGATTCATCCAGCACAGATAATTCGTCAGCTTTAAGTGATGATATCTTAGATACCAGCTTATCATAAGCAGTTTTTGCATTCTCGAGATTTTCCCAAGTAAAAACAAGGTTTTTTCTATAATGAGATCCCAGGCAGAACATACGGTAAACCAACGGATCAAAACCACGTTCCTCAAGAAGAGAAACAGTAAGGAATTCGCCCTTTGATTTGCTCATTTTTCCGCCGGAAGTATTGAGATGGTGAACGTGGAACCAATGCTTGCACCACTCGTGCCCGAAGGTTGATTCACTCTGTGCTATCTCATTCGTGTGGTGCGGGAATGCGTTATCTATACCGCCGCAGTGTATGTCAAGATATTCTCCAAGGTGTTTTTTAGCGATGCATGAGCACTCTATATGCCATCCCGGATATCCAAGTCCGAAGGGCGAGTCCCACTTAAGCTCTTGGTCGTCGAACTTCGATTTTGTAAACCAAAGTACGAAATCCGCCTTATTTTTCTTGTTGTTATCAGCTTCTACGGTATCTCGTACACCTACATCAAGATCATCTTCTTCAAAGTCGTTAAATACATAATACTTTTCAAGCTTAGAAGTATCGAAATAGATATTTCCGCCGGCTTCGTATGCATATCCTTTTTCAAGAAGCGTTTTAATCATTTCTATAAATTCTGGAATACATGCAGTGGCAGGCTCTACTACGTCAGGCGTTTTTATGTTAAGCTTTTTGCAATCAGAGAAAAACGCGTTTGTGTAAAACTCAGCAATTTCCATTACCGTTTTGTGCTCTCTTTTTGCACCCTTGAGCATTTTATCTTCACCCGTATCAGCATCACTGGTTAGATGCCCTACATCGGTAATATTCATAACTCTCGTTACGTCATATCCCACGTATCTTAAATATTTCTCGAGGACGTCTTCCATAATGTATGAACGAAGATTTCCTATATGAGCAAAATGATAAACGGTAGGACCGCAGGTATACATAGATACCTTTCCTTCCATTCTGGGAACAAACAAATCCTTTTCCCTTGTAAGCGAATTGTAAAGACGCATTTCTTCTGCCTTTCATTACCGATATCAAATTTCGGATTTTTGATTTTAGTTTAATAAATATTGTAGCAGATACGCCCATTTTTGTCAAGCAGATTTCCCTCTTTTTCTTGCCTACGAATAAAATTTAGTATTTTAGTTTAATTTTTTTGATAAAGCCTTGTATTTTGTACAAAAATTTGGTATTATAAGTTATATAAATATTTTATAATGCGATATTGTACGCTCTAACAGATTCAGCGGAGGTCTTAACAATTGACTAGAAAAGATAAACAAAAAGATATTGCAGAAGAACGCAAGCAGAAAGCAGAGCTTCGTGCAAAAAAACTGAGTGAGCCCGGAGAGGTTAAAGGTTTTATGAGAGCTGTTCCTATTGTTCTCATTGCCGCGGCATTATTTATAACACTTTGCTTCATTACGGCCGAGACAGGTGCATTCGGAAGCTTTATATCAAAGTTTTTGAAGGGACTTTTCTCGTATATGGCATATACTATTCCCTTCTTTATCGCACTTCATGCCATCTTTTTCTATGGTGACGTAAGAAGTCACAAGGTTGTATCAAGAATTATTTTCTCGGTAACAGCAATCATTACGCTGTCGGAAATAGCTTATATTATCACTAATTTTTCACAGGACATAGTTTTTAATGCCGCGCTTTTTTATAATGACGGTATTGAAAGCCGCGGAGGAGGATTTATCGGCGGTCTTTTCGGCTTTGTTCTTACAAAAATTTTCGGAAAATTCGGACTCATAATTATAATTGCGCTCTCTATAGCATTATTCGTTCTTTATTTCCTGCAAGGCGGAGGAAACGGAGTATCCAGATATTTCTTAGAAAAGCTGGGAAAGCTTGCTAATTTCGGTGCAAAGCTCGAAAAGCGCTCAAAGGAAAAGAAGAAAGAACGCCAAGAAGCAAAATTAAAAAAGCAGCGCGACTTTGACGATAAGAGACACGCTGAAATATATAACGACGATTTCTTCCATGCGGATAACGGTATCAGCCGTCTTGAAATTCCGGAGCTTGGAATTCTCGAAACAAAAAACGGTCTTGGCGACTCTCATATTTTAAGAGAAACAGTAATACGCAGTGAAGAGTGTGAAACAGAGGAAAATCCGGGATTAAAGTCCGATACGGCAGAAAAGACTTTCAACTTTGACAGTAGCAAATTCAATCCCGATCCTATGTTTAAAAGAGTTGATGATCCAATCGAAGGATTCCGCTCCGACGATATAGTTTATGAGCAAACCGAAGATCGTTTTGGCGAATTCAATAAATCAAATGACTCTATAAAGGAAAGTATTCGTGATTTTGGTATTGATGACAGCGCAGAAGCTATCTTCACTGCTGATTTTGATCCGTTTGACATAGCAATGAATGAAAAACGCGCATCAAAGCAATCCAGCAAAGCTGCGGAAATATCAAATGAACCCCGCGGATTTTCCGAATTCATTTCGGAAATGACTCCCGAGCAAACCGAGCAAATGAAAAGGCTTGAGCGATTTGAGGAAAGCCGAATGGAGGCTTTACGCAGAAAAGAGGCGGCTGAAGCCAGAGAAGCAGAAATCCGCAAAGCTATAGAAGCTGAAAACGCAAGAATAGCCAGAGAAAAGGCAGAAGAAGAAAAGAAGCGCGAAAATGAAGCTTCATCTGCCCATAAAGCTTCAAATGCATACGGAGTTTCGCATATGGCAGAAGAGATTCGCGAGGAAGAAAAACTTATTACCGAAAACAGAGTTTCAGAACAAAGAAGTTATAATTACAATACCGTAAATAATACCTCTGATTTCAATTCAGATTATGAAAGTCAATACGGCTCTGCATCTTCAAGAGCCAATGCAGATAACCGTTACCGTTTCGTAAAAGAAATTGTCGAAGATCCGCGCCTCGAATACAATTCGAGTGAAAGCACTGTTTCACCGAAAAGCACACTCGAATTCACCTTTGAGCCGACAGAAAATATCGCGGAAGAGGTATCGTTGAATACTGATTACGAAGCTGATACTCCTATCCGCTCCTTTAATTACGAAAGTGATGGCAAGGAAAGCTCAGCCGACTTTGAAGCAAAGGAATTTGATTTTGATGCTGAAGATTCCGAAGAAGAGATCTCAAGTATCCAGGTATCTAGATCTATGCTTGACGCTACCTTAAGCATTTCTGATACACAGACAGAAACACGCGGTCTTGACTTCTCCGCTGAAGAGAATGAAACCGCAGAAGATTTCAGTGAAGATGACGCAGAAGAAATATTCGAAAAAACTGAAATACCGCCGGAAGAAAGAAATCCGAAAATTGAAGAATATAGGAATATGTTCTCTGTGCTGAAGAGCGAAAGTCCCAAAGAATCTCTATCTGATGACGAAGAAGATTCAGAAGACACAGAATATGCACAGAACGATGATATTTCCTCAGATGAAGATATCTTATTTGATGAAGCGGAAAGCGTCAATGCCTCAATGAATGATGAAGAAGACGAGGCGTTTGATGACGAGCCGCCCTTTGAAATGCCTAAGGAAGCTCCGAGGTCCAAAGAAGAAAAGCCGAAGCCCACGCGTCCCGATTATTCAAATTATCGCTTCCCTCCCTATGATTTGTTAAAGCAGGCAGTGATAGAAGATTACGATTCTATAAATGATGAAATGCAGCTGGGAGCCGAGCAACTGATTAATACCTTAGAGTCTTTCAATATAAGAGCTACTATGAAGGGCATGGAAAGAGGTCCCAGAATAACCAGATATTCCATAGTTCCCGCAAAAGGAATAAGAGTTAATCAAATCGAAAAGCTTTCAGACGATATTGCGCTTGCGATGGCTGCGGAGTCGATTCGTATTGAAGCTCCAATTCCCGGAAAGAGCGCGGTTGGAGTAGAAGTACCTAACAGAGTTCCTTCTATAGTTTCACTTCGTGAGCTTCTTGAATCTAGTGAATTCATCAATGATAAATCAAAGACCGTCGTATGCTTAGGTAAAAGCGTTGAAGGCACTAACGTATTTGGCGATATCGGAACAATGCCTCACCTTCTGATAGCAGGCGCTACCGGTATGGGTAAATCCGTTTGCATGAACTCACTTATAACAAGTATACTTTATAAGGCTCGTCCCGATGAAGTAAAGTTCATAATGATAGACCCAAAAAAGGTAGAATTTGCACCTTATAACGGAATTCCCCACCTGCTTGTTCCCGTTGTTACAGATCCGAAGCAAGCCGCAGGAGCTCTTCTTTGGGCGGTTGACGAAATGAACAAGAGATATGATATTATTGAAAAGCTCTGTGTAAGAAATATCGACTCTTACAATGAAAAGGTTGCCGAAAATCCTGAGCTTGGCGCTCCTATGGCAAAAATCGTTATTTTCATAGACGAGCTCAATGACCTTATGATACAAGTAAGAGACCCTGTTGAAAACCTTATAATGCTTATCGCTCAAAAAGCAAGAGCCGCAGGAATACATCTTGTTATAGGTACTCAGCGTCCGTCAGTTAACGTTATAACAGGCGTTATTAAGGCAAATATACCTTCCAGAATCGCCTGTAAGGTATCATCGGGAATAGATTCTCGTACGATTCTTGAGCAAACAGGAGCAGAAAAGCTTATCGGTAAAGGTGATATGCTCTTCGCTCCCGGCGGTAAACCGAATCCGAAGCGAGTACAAGGTGCTTTCGTATCAGAGACAGAAACTGCTAATATCGTTGATTTCGTCAAAAAGCAAGCAAAGGGCGAGCTCTATGATGAGCAAGCGATGGAAGATATGAAACGTGCCGCTCAAAAATGCGATAAAAAGAGCGGTGAAGGTGATATGGATGACGACGATGACGGTGAGAGCGGAGTTGGATATCTTCACGATAGAAAATTCCTGAATGCGGTAGAGCTTGCTATACGCAATGGCAGCGTTGCAACTTCATTCCTGCAAAGAAAGCTCCATATAGGATATGGAAAAGCCGCGCAATACATCGATATTATGGAAGATCTCGGTATTGTTGGTGAAAAGAACGGATCAAAAGCGCGTGACGTTCTTGTTTCAATGAACGAATGGAATGAAAAGCTCTCCAGACTGACATGCGATGACTAACACAAATCATAAGCCTGATTGGATAAAAACATGAAAATTGCATTACTTTTAGCACAAGGCTTCGAAGAGGTCGAAGCTCTTACTCCGCTTGATGTCCTCAGACGAGCCGGCATAACGGTTGATACCGTAGGAATCGGAAGCAAAGAAATAATCGGAGCGCATAATATTGCGATTATAGCGGACATAACCGATAGCCAAGCGGATATAGACTCTTACGATGCTGTAATTCTCCCCGGCGGTATGCCGGGGGCTAAAAACCTCGATAAATCGGATTTTGTTTCTGATATTATCGCTTCCGTAAATGAACGCGGAGGTATTCTTGCTGCCATTTGCGCTGCACCTATGATACTTGGTCACAGAGGGCTTCTGGAAGGCAAGCGCGCGGTATGCTATCCCGGTTTTGAAAGTGAGCTTACAGGAGCTACTATTTTATCAAAAGGTGTCGTGACAGACGGAAACGTTACTACCGCACGCGGGATGGGGGTAGCTCTTGAGTTTTCAAAGGAACTTGTCAGCCTTATTTGCGGAAAAGATATCAGCGATAAAATTTCAAGCGCGATTATGGAAGAATAAAGGAGATATCATGGCTACTGCAAAACACACGCACATTGCATACAGATGCCCTGAATGCGGCACTCTTATCTACGGTCTGGTCGGCGAATTCGCTATGAATGCAAATATGATGCGGCTGAAATGCGATTGCGGCAAATCCGCTCTCGATATAACTGCCACACATGACAAAAAGCTCAAGCTGTCTGTTCCCTGTGTTATATGCAAGGAAAACCACAATTATATACTTTCTCCCTCTATATTCTTTGAACGTGAATTATTCCTGCTTGGCTGTCCTTATTCAAATATGGACATTGGCTTTATCGGCGAAAAATCCAAGGTCGATGACGCTGCAATCGAAAACGAAAAGGCACTTAATAAGCTCATTTCCGATATGGGTCTTGATGCGCTTGAAGATCTTCAGCCAATAGATATGGACGATGATGAAATATTGCCGGACGCAACCGTCTACGATATGATAAGATTCATTGTTAAAGACCTCGAAGCGGATGGAAAGATAGACTGCCCTTGCCATAAGGGAAGTTATGATATAAGGTTCGCTCCGGGAGGTATTCAAGCATACTGCGAAGACTGCGGAGCTACATATTTATTCTCATGCGAATCAGCCGCAGCTGCGGAAGAATATCTTAATTTATCGGATATTAAATTAAAATAGACCGTAATATCGAAGCACTCCGCGATATATACCCAGTGCAAAAAGATTAGGCGATGTTGCCATGAGATTTGCATCGGATGGATTCGTTATAAACCCCATCTCGACAACTACGGCAGGCATCGCCGTTCTTCTCAGAACATACAAGCCAGGGCGTTCAATCACGCCTCTGTCCCGTAGGCCTGTAATAAGAGTCATTTGTTCAAGAATATCTTTGGCTACCTCATAAGCTACCGTTGCTGTATAACTGTATATCAGGCATTCAGAGCCGTTTGCCGACGGATTCACCGAAGCATTGGTATGAAGTGAAAGAAACAGATCAGCACCCCAAGTATTTGCATCTCTTACTCTGGCAGTAAGGCTTGAAGCGTTGGACGTTCCCAAAAGTGTGTCCGGCGTTGGACGCGAAAGCTTCGTAACAAAGTTAGAATTTGACTCAAAATACCCATTTAAAAGAATGCCTATTCTATATGTTATGTCCTGTTCATAATAACCGTTGCCCTCGGCCCCGGTATTATAAGAGCGCGGATTATGGCCTTGATCTATATAAATTTTGATTGCCATTGTGTTTTCCCTTTCAAAACATTTTATTAACAATATACGTTAGTCGGAGTTTTTTTGATACATGAATGAACTAAAAAGAATGCTTAGCTTTGTCAGACGCGCGGTAGACGATTACAATATGATTGAAGACGGAGACGTTATAGCTATCGGTATATCCGGCGGTAAGGATTCGCTCGCTCTTTTGAAAACACTTGCGGAAATGAGGCGCTTTTATCCTAAAAAATACGAAGTTAAAGCAATAACCGTTAATATGGGATTTGAAGGTGTTAATTATTCTTCGATCCAAGAATATTGTAACAATCTTAACGTTGAATACAGCAGCGTTAACACAGATATTGCAAAAATTATATTTGATGTACGTCAGGAATCAAATCCATGCTCTCTATGTGCAAAAATGCGCCGTGGTTCTTTACATGCGGAAGCTCAGAAAATGGGATGCAATAAAGTGGCTTTGGGGCATCATTTTGATGATGTCGTTGAAACATTTATGATGAATCTTTTCTTCGAGGGAAGGCTTGGATGCTTCTCTCCGATAACCTACCTTTCAAACAGAAAGATAAAGCTCATCAGACCTCTTATATATGCGACAGAAAAGGACATTATATATTTCAGCAGAAGGCAAGAGCTTCCCATTGTAAAAAATCCCTGCCCCGAGGATCACAATACAGAACGGGAAAACATGAAAAACCTTCTCGCTTCTATCGAAAGAACCAATAACGGATTAAAGCACAGGATATTCCGCGCTATTTGTAAAGGTGAATTAGACGGATTTTCGCTTAAAGGACGCTATCCCGATGCAGGAAAGATTGATGAGTCATAACCACCAGTAAACTGGTGGCTTGCACAGACCCTAAAAGGGTCAAATACCGGCTTCACCTCTAAAGAGGTACAGAAAGTTTGGCAATCGCATCACAATTTCAGGCAGCCGCTCACGTGCGGCTGTCTTTTTTTGCCTACTTTCTCTGG
>JAZRHO010000039.1:0-20521 GCA_045644805.1 Eubacteriales bacterium
TACGGAGCCCTGAGAGGTAGAACCGTTGGAGCTTACAACCTCGGATACGAGACGGATAGCATAAGGGAACTCCTCCTCTGAGGGAAGAACGGGCACGAGAGAACGCTCTGCAAGAGCGCCGTGACCAATCTCACGTCTGCCGGGAGAACGGAGAGCCTTTGCTTCACCCGTGGAATAACCGGGCATATTGTAGTGATGCATATATCTCTTGTTCTCTTCGTCATCAAGACCTTCGAGCTTCTGAGCATCGGAAAGAGTACCGAGAGTTGCAATTGTAAGCACCTGAGTCTGACCTCTGGTGAAAAGACCTGAGCCGTGAACTCTCGGAATAACGCCTACCTCAGACGCAAGAGGTCTGATTTCGTCCATACGTCTTCCATCAACACGCTTCTTCTCTACAAGAAGCCAACGGCGTACTATCTTCTTCTGAATCTTATAGATAAGCTCGGGAAGGATAACCTTTATATCGGGATACTTCTCTTCAAAGGTTGCAACTATATCGTCCATGATAGGCTGCATCTTTGCGTCTCTTACGGTCTTATCATCGGTATCAAGAGCTTCCATAACTCTCTCTTCGGACCATGCGAATATTTCATCGAACATATCGTGGTCAAGCTCGCAAGAGGGATATGCAAACTTAGGCTTGCCTATCTCTGCAACTATACCGTTTATGAATGCTACAAGCTTCTTTATTTCTTCGTGTGCCTGCATGATAGCGTCGAACATAACATCGTCCGAAACCTCATTTGCGCCTGCCTCAATCATAACTACCTTTTCCATAGAACCTGCAACCGTAAGCTCAAGGTCGCTTACCTTGCGCTCTGCTGCAGTGGGGTTAACGACAATCTTACCGTCAACAAGTCCCATAAATACTCCGCCGATAGGTCCGTTCCACGGAATATCCGAAATGGAAAGAGCTATAGATGCTCCTATCATAGCCGTGATTTCGGGAGAGCAATCAGGGTCAACCGACATTACGGTAAGGAGAAGCGACACGTCGTTGCGAAGGTCCTTCGGGAAAAGAGGACGAACGGGACGGTCAATAACTCGTCCTGCAAGCACTGCCTTTTCAGAGGGCTTTCCTTCTCTCTTGAGAAATCCGCCGGGAATCTTTCCAACAGCGTACATCTTTTCATCATAGTCAACCGACAGCGGCAAGAAATCTATACCGTCGCGGGGTGCTGCGGATGCGGTCGCGCAGCAAAGAACTGTGGTCTCACCGTAGTGAACCAAGCACGAGCCGTTTGCAAGGCCTGCGATCTTACCCGTTTCAACAACGAGAGGTCTGCCTGCAAGCTCATAGGTGTAAACCTTGTAATTGTCAAAGGTTTTGAAATTTTCTACCATTTGTTTTTTTCCTCCGTTTTTTTGGACGGCGAACATAGCACTTAAGTATATGCCAAACACAGTCCGACACATAATTAACTGCTACTTTCGTCCGTCACTTTTTATTTTAATGCATTTTTCCGAGCTTTACTAAAAGCACGAGGATATACTCTCGTAACAAACGGGAACGAAATTCTCCGTTCCCGTATTGTACACTTCGAGTATTTGGGAAAGCGAGGCTTTGAAATTACTTTCTGAGGCCGAGCTTCTTGATAACAGCTCTGTATCTTTCGATATCCTTTTTAGCAAGGTAGTTAAGAAGCTGCTTTCTGTGACCAACCATCTTGGAAAGACCTCTCTGAGAGTGGAAGTCCTTAGGATTCTTCTTCATGTGCTCGGTGAGCTCATTGATTCTTGTTGTAAGAATAGCTACCTGAACCTCGGGAGATCCTGTGTCCTTTTCGTTGATTTTGTACGCTTCGATAAGAGCGCTTTTAGTGTCCTTTGCGATCATTTTTTCTTCACCTTTCTTATTGTAATTCTCCTAAAACCGAGTGCAGTGCGGGTGAAATGCACATGCCACGCATAAGGCAATGCCTTAAACGGAGCAAGGCCATACACGGCACAAAGCCATAGGTCAAGCAGTATTATATCACAACGAAATCAAAAAGTAAATACTTTTTTGAAAAATATTTTATTTATTTTCGTCAAGCTCTGAGAACTTAATGGCTTTAGGCATATTCCATTTAAAAACGGTCGCGCATATTCTCAAAACGAAAGTTATAAGAACACCCGCAAGTGTGGACGCAAATGCCCCTGCCTCGAAAAGAACGAACATTATGTAGTAAAGTCCCGCTCCCGCAATCGTCGCGACAGCATATATTCTCTTCCTTATGACAAACGGTACACTTCCAAGAGAAAGATCGCGGAACATTCCTCCGCCGATACCCGTTATAAGTCCCATAAGAATAGCTATAAACGGTGACGTCTGTCCTGCCTCAATAGCTATCTGCGTTCCGCACACCGCGAAAATGCCAAGTCCGAGCGCGTCAAAGATATTATTTATTGAATCAATGCGCTCCTCGTTTGCAATGTATTGTTTTTTGAAGAGCATAGCAACAAAAAACACCGCCACCGCCACCGATATGCTCACAATCACCTTTGCTCCCGCGGCAACAAAAAATGACGGCGGCGTTATTCCCAGGCAAAGATCACGTACTATACCTCCGCAAAACGCGGTCATTACGGAGAGAAAAACCACTCCGAAAAGGTCTGCTTCCTTACGGATAGCTACCATCGCGCCGGAAACTGTGAAGGCTATGATGCCTATATATTCAATTATGACAAATAGTAAATCCATTCCAATTTCCTCAAAATGTAAATAATAGTTATGAAAAATCAATTTATGAACACGGTATCAAGCCAAATTATTCTGTTTTTACACCAATAAACAACTTCATCCGAGCAAGCCTCAGGGCCCTTATAAAAAACATACCAATGCCATCTTAAGAAATCTTTTTCTGCTGCACAAAGCACTGCATCTTTATCTGCTTCAGCCTCGCTCAGTTCATTGAGGAGAATACCTCTGACCTCGCTCCAACGAAGTGAAAGTGCTTCTCTGAATTCACCGGATCCACGAATCAAGGCGTCAAACCAATTCCCCTGAGAGCGCAAGCCTTCATAATTATCCTTATATACATCCCTCTCGGAGGGTGAAGCATGAGAGCCAGTTATCGACCAGTCGAAATCCCAAAGAGGACCCATCTTAAGTTTTCCATCGGTCTTTTTACTCATATAAACCGATTTCCAATTAATCTCCATCTGCCCCATAACTTCGGACACAATATAGTAATCGATAAAGCTTTCGATATCTATAAATTCCGAAAGCTCAGACATTGAGACATCTGCTTTTCGGCATAACGAATCGACACTTTCTATATAATTCTTTATATATTCGAATTGAGCAGCGGTATAACGCTCATCAGCCTCCGGGTATTTTATATTGTAAGCATATCCGGAAACGTAAAACCAATCAACCCCTTCTTCGCCCTCATCGGGGGCATATGCGTCAAGCTCTACAAGGAACGGAACTTCTGTAGCAGTTTCGTCAAAGTCTTCCTTCACATCGCTTCTTCCGCTGTTTTCATCCACTTGATCTGTAAGCAGATATAATCCGTTGTATTTTCCGTTAAGATAAAGCTCCACATAGTGATAAGAAGGAACAAACGCATCGGTTCCGATAGAATCAGCAAGACGAAAAGCAAGCAAGTCCTTCATATATGAAAAATCACTATACATAGCAAGAAGCACCCAGCTTTTATTTTTCGCTTCGCCAAAAAGCGAAATTTTCTCGTCAAACTTAACACGGTACGGCTTTTTAGGATAATATTTCCAAGAATTATTTCCTCTGCCCCGAACTCCCGCACTCACATCTTCAAAGCAGTATTCCTCATCCGTGCCAGACAAAGACACGGTACAGTTTACATAATCCTCTTTGGATGTGATTTTTTTACCATTTTCCGTATTTATGTAAATTTTCGGCATTCCTGTGTCTTTTATGCTTTTATAGGCGATAAATTTGACCGAGCAAAACATCAAAGCAATAACAAGCAACACAGCAATAACAACACCGAGCGACAAGGCCGCTATCTTCAAAACATTTCGTGAACTCTTCATCATAGCTTTTCAAGAAGAAGCGCAAGTGCTTTTGATCGGTGGCTTATCTGATTCTTCTCTTCAGCAGACATTTGAGCTACTGTTCGATTTTCTCCGACAGGGCGGAACAGCGGATCATATCCAAAGCCGCCGTTGCCGATACGTTTATCCGTTATTTCTCCATACATATACCCCTCAGCGGATATCTCATTTCCGTCGGGATAGGCTATTACCATAGCCGCAGTATAATGAGCACCTCTATCGGTAACACCTTGAAGGTTTTTAAGAAGCAAGTCATTATTTGCTTCATCGTCAGCATTCTCACCGTCTCTGCTTGCATATCTTGCGCTGAAAACTCCGGGGGCACCGTCAAGCGCATCTACAGATATTCCGCTGTCATCAGCAAGAGTTGGGCACCCGCTTATTTCGCATATTTCACGCGCTTTTTTCCTTGCATTTTCAATAAATGTGAGACCGTCCTCCACGGTTTCGTGCTCTATTCCGGCTTCCCTCATCGAGAGTATTTCCTCGAATTTATCGCAAAGTATTGCCTTTATTTCACTGATTTTATGCTTATTATTCGACGCTATTACAAGTCTCATATCTTAAATTCCACTCACCTTCCATCGTAAGACTTTCATTTGACATATAAATTGTACTATAATTCTCTTCAAAAGTCAACCCGCAATAAATACGGCAATGATTCCTTGAGAATCGCGCATGTATTTTATATACATATATTGACATCACGCGCATTTTGTGCTAAACTCAATGTATTACTATAAAGACATTCAAGGAGAGAGGACTTTATGGATTTCGGATTATATTTTACAATAGGGTTTGTATTCCTTGCCCTGATTGCCATACTGAGAGGATTTCTCAAAGGCCGCAAATTTATCTGGCAATATTCGCTCGTCAGACTGATTACAGTAATTGTTTCAGCCGTAATTGCAATTATTGTTTCAAAACTCATTTCCGTTACACTCACGGATACGCTTTATACTATGTTAGAGAGCAACGGTCTGCCTGAAGAGGTAGTTCAAATCGCAAATGAAATACCGTCTGTTCTTGCGGTAATTAAAGCTCTTGTATGCATACTTATAACACCTATAATATTCTATCCCGTATTCTTCTTCGTCAGAATAATCGTCAGCATTTTTTCACGAATCCTTTTGAAGGTGCTTGTTAAGCTTACTACAAAAACGCAAACAGAAGCGTCGGAAGAAGAAAACTCTAACGAAGCTCCAAACGAGGATTCGGACGAATTGGAAGTCTCTGAAGTTTTGGAAGACTCAGAAGAAGGTGCCCTTCAAACGGCAGCTATCGAAGAAGACAATGAAGATGCCGGAGAGCCGAAAAAGCCAAGCAAAAAGGAAAGAAGGCGTAAAAAGCCTTATCGCGCAGAACGTCCGAATCCCGTCGGAATTCTGCTCGGAATAGTTTGCAGTCTTCTCGTTTTCATAATATACTTTGCACCTATTACCGGAACGCTTGATACTCTTGCTTCGGTTACCGAAATCATTTCAGGCGTTGAAAATGAGCAGCTCGAATCCGCAGAGCCTGCTTTTGATATAGTTGACACCTCGGCAAACAATTTTGTTATAAAAGCGATGAATGCTTGCGGAGGTAAGCTCGTTTACAATCAGCTTACAAGCGCAAAGGCGGGCAATACGACCATTTCCCTCTCGAAAGAGATAGACGTTCTAGGTGCAACCTTAAACTTAGCTCTTTCATTTACATCCGATACCACAGAAACGCCCGACGCGGCTGCACCTCAAAATACAACCGCCAAGACAGATGCAATCAAAAAATTTGTTTCAGCCTTCAACGAATCGGGGATGCTTCCCACTATTCTTGCAGACTTTATTTCCTCTGCTTCCAATGCTTGGAGCAACGATCAGGCATTCTGCGGAATAGAATCTCCCTTTGAGGAAAGCGAGGGTGTGGCAGGAGATCTTTTGAAGGATCTTCTTTCTTCTATGAAGGACAGCACCGCTGACACCATAAAGGAAGACGTATCAACGATTGCTAATATAGCGGTAGCAATTATTGAAAATGACGTCATCTCAGCCACCGCGGAAAACCCTATGGGTCTTCTTGAAAACGAATCATTCGTCAGATCCTTCCTTACAGAGATAGTCGGTAACGACCGCCTCTCAAACCTCCTTAGCAGCGTTATGGACCTTTGCGTGGACCTCATGCTTAATGCTATCGGAACTCCCGAAAATGCCGAAGCGCTTTATAACTCGCTTTTGAACGATATCGTCGCTGCAAAAACTGAAGCGGCAAACGAAAATATGTCCGAAGATATTCAATCGGTATTTGACAAGCACGGTGTAGCAATTACCGCAGAATCGGCTGCAAGTCTTGCGTCAAAGCTTGCAACACTTCCGAGCGTTACAACCGAAAGCGTGAAAAACTTACTCTCAAGCTTTTCACTTACGCTTGAGTCTGATGAAAATTTATCGGTTTATATGACAGAAGAAGTATTCGGGGCGAAAACGGTTATACTGACCGCGGACAAAATTAACGCTAACGGTGAAGCTACCGATAAGGAAGCGGAAGTCAATGCGCTTGTAGACCTGTTCACATTTATTCCGGAAGTTATGGATACAGCTTCAACGGGCGAAATGAATATGACATCATTGCTTCCGAAACTCGGAAAAATGTTCGATAAATTTGCAAAAACATCATTTATGGGAACAGACTGCATAGAAAAGCTTATCGTCGCGCTTCTTCAATCGCCCGCATTTGAGGGCATCAACCTCAGCAAAGCAGCAGCGGCAAGCTTAGCGGATTACATAAACGAGAGCGCAAAAGGAAAAACCTACGAGGCGGTTATGGGTGAGCTTGTAACTATGATAGACACTATAACATCGGCTTCGTCATCGGAAACGCTTGATACAGACTCTGTAAAAGATATTCTTACAAATCTTACTCCAACGGGTGCAGCGGCACTTAAGAATTTCGTAACACCCGAGCTTATAACAAGCTGCGGCTTCGGTGAAAGCAATTCTCAGGCTATATCCGATATGATAACTCATACATTTGACAATCTTGCAGATGCCAAGAACAACGGAATGACTGATGAAGAGTATGAAAAAGAAACCGCGGCTGTTGCGGAAATAGTCGATATATTCTCAGCGGTTTCCACTGCTACTTCTAATAGAACCGAAGACGGAAACGGAAAAATATTCGGTGCAGAAAGCACGGTAGGATTAACTACCACTGAATACGTAGACAAGGTTACTGCTTCGCAAACTGTATCAGACGCTGTTGTTAAGACAGTATACGGAAGCGGAGAGGATCCCGCTATGGACCCGCTTAACTCCAATTTCAAGTTCAACAACGAAGAACAGGACGAATTCATAGACGCGCTTCAATCGAAGGTAGATTCCGCGCCCGATGCCGACAAGGAAAACACCGAGAAAACGGTTATCGCAATAGCGGCTCTTATGAACCTAAATGTCGAAGTAGTTAACGGTGAAGTAATCGCTATTGCCCCCCCTGAACAGGCGGAATAAATTTCAAAAAATCAGCTATAAGACTCACAATTTAAGGGTATCCCGGCTTTTTTACGGCCTGGGATACTCTCTTTTATTTTAAAAGGCAAAAAAGCCAAAAAAATTTAAAAAGGCTCTTGACAAAGGATGAAAATGGTTATATAATATAGTGTACGGTTTTGCGTCTATAGCCTAAACTATACCCAAAATCAGGCTTCGGAGTCACGTCTGAGGCAAAAAATCGGAGGTAAAAAGAGTGAAACTTGATTTAAGACCCTTGTTAGCGGGCGATAAGCTCCTTTCATTCGACTACGAGTTGCTCCTTGATACCGCTGATGAAGATCCGTTGAGTTCGCTTTCCGATGCTCGTTTTCCTTCTCCCATGAAGGTTAAGGGTGATATCACCAACACTGCCGGTTATATGAGAATGAACGTTTCGCTTTCGGTTGATTATGAATCGTCATGCGCGCGTTGCCTCTCTCCTATCAGTGGCAGTTTCGCTCTTAGTCTTGAGAAAACGGTTGCACCGAGAGACGTGCTTATTGATCTTCCGGAGGAAAAGCTTGACGAGTACGTTATAATTGATGACGGCTTCCTCGACATGGATGAGCAGCTTAAGGAAGAAATTGAGCTTGAGTTCCCTTCCAGATTTCTATGCCGTGAAGGCTGCAAAGGTCTTTGCACAAGGTGCGGTAAGAATTTAAATGACGGGGACTGCGATTGCTCCGAAAATGAGATTGATCCCAGGCTTGCTCCGCTCAAAAAAATACTCGATCAAATGAAAAAAGAAAATAAAAATTAACATATACGAGACTGCTGTTTGAAGCAGACTCACATCAGGAGGTAAACAACAATGGCAGTACCAAAGAGAAAGACTTCTCATGCGAGAAAGATGAAGAGACGTTCCAGCGTTTCCAAGCTTGCAGCTCCCACCAATCTTGTAAAGTGCCCTCAGTGCGGTGAATACAACCTTTCGCACAGAGTTTGCAAGGCATGCGGTTATTACAAGGGTGTTGAGGTTGTTGCTAACAATGACTGATTTTTCATCAATAAAAAGAGACTGTTTTCAAAAACAGTCTCTTTTTATTTTGTTTTGCTTTGAGTTATTTCTTTACTTACCAATTATATTGCCTATAGCTGCAACCGTTTTTGCAATATAAGTAGCTCCAGCCTCCTTCAAATCGGCTTCTTTTCCGTATCCGTAAGTAACGGCTATCGAATCAATCCCGCAAATATTAGCGCCTTCAACGTCAAACGCGGTATCTCCAACCAAAACAGCGCCCGCTTTTTGCATAGGAGTAACCACGCCAACCTTTGATAGCGCATAATCGAGCACGTCGCATTTTTTCTCACGTGAGCTGTCAAAGCTTGCGCCCTCAGCAAAATCAAAATATTTATCCAAATCAAAAAGCTTTAAAATTTTGCTCGAATAAACCTCCGGCTTTGACGTTGCCAAAACTAACGTCTTACCCGAAGCCTTTAATGACGATAAGAGCTCGTGAATACCGTCATAAAGCTCGTTATCCCACCAACCATAGACTCCGAAATATTCTCTGAAAAGAAAAAGCGCGTCATCCGCATCAGAATCAGTAAGGTTATATTCCGTCTTAAAGGAATCGCGCAGAGGCGGTCCGATAAATTTCTTTAGTGACTCAATATCTCCGAAATCAACTCCGATTTTCCTAAGACCGTATGCAAACGCAGACGTAAGCCCTCTCTTTGGGTCGGTAAGCGTGCCGTCTAGGTCAAACGCTATTGTATGATAATTCTTCATTTGTTCAGTCCTTCTTTTAATAGTAGTTTTCGCTTATTTTATCAAGCATATCTCTCATATTATCAACTATACTGTCCGGTGCTAAAATTCGCATATCAGAGCCAAACCTCATGACCCACGCAAAGAAATTCGGGCTGACTATAACACGGACAGAAAATTTAAAACCAAAATCGGTTTTAATGAAAGTCGGCGAATGACCAAAACGGTCCATAACAACACCGGCAAGGCGTTCTCTTGCCTCTAAAGTCACAAGAACCTCTTCTCCTCCGTACATGCCGAAACTCTTTTTACTGTAATCCGCGGGATTTAATCGGTAAAGATCTGCGGTTATAGAGGTTTCCTCAGGAAGTATCAGCGTTTTATACATTTTATCTACTCTGAAATTTTTTATATATCCCGCATCCTCGTCAAATCCGACAAGATAATAATTATCGTTACTCCATATAAGAGCTTTGGGAGATACTCTGTATTTTTTTCCGTCATGACGCAGATATTTTTTCTTATCAACATTGTAATCAAAGTAACCAAAGGTTATAAGGAGCTTTTCTTTGATTGCGGTATGTATTCTGTCTATTGTGTATATCGACGCACTGTTTTCGGTTTTCACTCTATCCTTTACGTGAACCTGCCTTGAAAGCTCCGACGAACGACTTCCCGCAAAAAGCTTGAGCTTTTCTATCATTTCCCAGCTTTTTTCGGCAGTTATGAACTTTGACGACTGAATAGCGTCAACCAGAAGCTTAAGCTCAGGCATTTCAAAAATACGCTCCGCGAGCGTATAGCTTGGGGGATTTCCGTAAAGACGGACAACCGAAAATCCTATTTCCTCAAGCGTTGCGAAATCCGAGTAAATACTCTTTCGTTCTGCCTTGATATCCCACTCTTCAAGTCGGGAGATTATTTCATTTATCGTCAATCCGTGATCTTCGTCGGTATATCGCATGAGTATCTCAAGTATTCTGAAAAGCTTCTGTTTCTGATTCTCGCTTTTGGCCATGCAAAATCTCCCTCCTCTCGTTTTGTGTGTGTCATTTATTGTACATCTTATTTTATCATTTCCGCTTCATTTTGTCAATACAAACGGCTCTCATATGCCAATAAATAAAGGCTGACTCGCAAAATGCAAAGTCAACCTTTATTTTGTATATTATTTGTTACACAGTAAGACCGAAAATATTTGCGCTTATCAGATAGTAAACGATAAGTCCTATCGCATCGACGATAGTAGTTATAAATGGTGATGCCATAACGGCAGGGTCAAAGCCCAGTCGTTTTGCCAGAATGGGTAGCGTCGAGCCTATAATTTTTGCTATTATTATAGTAGCTACAAGAGACATCGATACGGCAAATGCCACCCAAAGGGTCACCGCCGGATTAGACATAATAAGTCTGTCAACAAGTAAAATCTTACCAAAGGCAACAGCGCCAAGGCACACACCGCACATCACACCTACGCGAATTTCTTTCCATAACACCCTTACAACGTCGGAAAGGTTAACCTCTCCGGTTGAAAGTCCTCTGATAACGGTTACAGATGCCTGGCTGCCCGAGTTTCCTCCCGTATCCATGAGCATCGGAACGAAAAGCACCAAAGCCGGAATAAGAGACATTTCAAAAAAACTTAGTATTGCACTTGAAAGCGTTGCCGATATCATCAAAATCAAAAGCCAAGGAATTCTGCTTTTAAATATTGAAAACGCTCCTGTCTTCAAATATTCTGTTTCTGACGGAGTAATAGCCGCCATTTTAGCAAAATCTTCTTCTGCTTCATCTCGCATAACGTCGATAGCATCATCTACCGTTACAATTCCCACAAGGCGCATTTCGTCATCAACAACAGGTAATGCAATAAATCCATATTTATTGAATTTATTCGCTACCTCTTCCTTATCCTCCTTTGTCATGGCGAATATAACCCTATCCTCCATTATTTCCGACAAAAGCGTGCCTCTTTCGGCAAGCATAAGAGATTTTGCTGTAACCAGACCCGTCAAGCGTCTATTGGAATCTGTTATATAACAGGTATATATAGTTTCCTTATCAATCGCAACTTTCTTAATATGAGAAAAGGCTTCTTCTACCGTCATATGCTCACTAAACTTTACATATTCAGTAGTCATAATAGTTCCTGCACTGTCCTTTGGATAACGCAGAAGCTGATTTATCATATTTCTGTTTTCCATAGAAGAGCCGCGAATTATCCTTTTTACAACTACGGCAGGCATCTCTTCGATAATATCAACCGTATCATCCATATAAAGCTCTGCCAGGGTTTCGGAAAGCTCTTTGTCCGTAAAAGAAGTTATAAGATGTTCTTTAACCTCTTTACTCATTTCAATAAAGGCATCGGTAGCCTTATCCTTCGAAAGAAGACGGTAGAAAATCAGTCTGTCCTTTTCGTCAAGCTCATCCATGAGCTCTGCTAAATCAGGCGCCGGAATATCCTCTGTTATTATTCGGAATTCCGAAAGTCTCTTGTTTGCGATAAGCGAAAGAAGCTCTTGCGCCCCGGGGAGATTTTTTTCGGGAGAAACGGGAGCTTCGGCTGCCACATCAAAAACTTCTTCAATTACATTTTTTTCATTCATATACTCTCTCTTTCCACCATATGCGAAAGAGAGTATATTAAATCAAGATTCAAGGCAGATTAACAACAGTTAAAAACAGCCTATAACCTAAAAAAGACCGCACTTTCGCATAAGATAATATTATTTTTTACAAAAACTTTTACATTATTACTTCGCCCGTTACCGTTATCCATGCGGTCTCACCTCCGTTTGTTTTTTATGTATTATATCACTACTTCAACAATTTTTCAATATCTTTTTCAGAAAAAACTTCAATGCCGGCTTCAAGAAGCAAATCGGTACATACCCCGTTTCCGAAAACAAGCGTTCCCGTGAACGTTCCGTCATATATCTGCCCCTTTCCGCACGATGGACTTTTTTCCTTCAGCAATGCTTTTTTTATGCCTAAAAGACGGCATAATTCAAGTGCTTCTTTCGCACCTCTGTTATAGTTTTCCGTAACACGGGTGCCATCCTTCATAACTACCTCTGCCCCAACCCTCTCGGAAGGAATTCTGGGAGTAGGGAGACCTCCGTAGACCTCCGGGCAAAAAGGAACGAGCTCGAATTGCGCAACCAGCAGTGAAAGCTCCTCATCATTTATTGCCCTTTTACGCTTTCCGTCATATCTCGAGCTTATTCCGAGAAGACACGAGCTTATAAGTAATTTTTCCATCCTCTTTTCCTTTACCCATTTTTTGCTTGAATTTGATTCTTTATATTCTCAAGATCTCCCGCGCCCATAAGCACAAGGCAATCAAAACTTTCTTTTTCAAGAAGCTCGTTAATATCCACTCTGTCAATCGCTGCGCACCTGCCCTTTAAAGCCCGCACAGTTTCGGCAAGAGCTGAAGATGTTATTCCCGTTATCGCGCACTCTCTGGCTCCATATATATCGGTTATAAACGATACAGAAAACCTTGAAAGCTCTTCGGCAAACGAAGAAAAGAACGCTTTTGTCCTAGTGTAGGTATGCGGAGCAAAAATCGCGCATATATTATTATAACCCATGAGTGAAAGAGTCTCCCTTACCGCACATATTTCACGCGGATGGTGCGCATAATCGTAAAAGACGACAGCTTCCATATATTTGCCAAGCATTTCAAGCCTTCTGGATATCCCATGAAAATCAGCAAGCGCCGACGCCGTTATTTCCTTTGGTATATTCATCGTAATGGCGGCGATAACAGCGGCTGCCGCATTGGTGACATTGAACTCTCCGACTGCCCCGAGCGAAAAGCTTCCGTAAAACTCTTTTCCCCAATACAGGTCAAAATCATACCGTCCCTCGCCACTATATTTAGGAATATATTTAAACGTTGAGCCTTCATTCTTTGAAAAACTCAACACGGGTACATCTATTTTATCAATAAGCGAGTTTAAATTCTCGTCGTCAGCATTTATTATACAAACGGTTCTTGCAAGATTTGCCGAAAGGAGAAAGGATTCCTTTATATCTTCAAGCGATGAAAAATAATCGGTATGGTCAAGATCCAGGTTTAACAGTATCTGAACAGACGGTGAAAAATGCAAAAAAGAATCACCGTATTCACAGGATTCGTAAATGAGCAACTCATCCTCTCCGCTGACATATGACGATTTGGGAACTATTTCCGCTCCTGCGATAACAGTCGGACGCTTGTTTGCCTTATTAAAGATAGAGTACAGCATGGCCGTCACCGTGCTTTTTCCGTGACTCCCGCTGACACCTATGGATTTTTTATATTTGTCTATAATCGCTCCCATAAACTCCGCTCTTGAAATTGCTGTTATGCCAAGTTCTATGGCAGCGCGGTATTCCGGATTTGAAGGATCTATTGCCAGGGAATAAACGATAAGTGAAGGCATTATTCGATGAATGTCAGTTTTAGCGTGTGAGTAAGTAATTATTGCACCTTTTTTTATCAGAGATTGCGTTATCTCGCTTTTCCTTCGGTCACTTCCAAAGACGCGTAAGCCAAGGGATATGCAAAGCTCGGCAAGTGCTGACATTGATACTCCGCCAATACCTATAAAATATATTTTTGCACCGTCGGTTTCGATTATTTTCCTTATATTTTTCTTATCCGTCATAGAGTGACCGATAAACAAAATATGTTCCCCCTTTTGCCGTTAACCATTTGTACATTTTAAGTTATTAAAAAATATACACTTTGGTAATAGAAAAATTTTTTTCTGATTGAATATTTTTCATAATCTTATTGTATAATATACTCATAGTTGAAAAAAGGTTACAACACAGGAAAGGAAAACCATTTATGCAGATCACAGACATCAAAATCAGAAAATTCTTTGACGAAGGACCTATGAAGGCGGTCGTTTCGGTAACGTTTAACAATTGCCTTGCCGTTCATGATATAAAGGTCATCTACGCGAGAGAAAGATATTTCATCGTTATGCCCTCAAGAAAAAATCCCGACGGCACTTACCGCGATATCGTGCATCCTATCAACTCGGATTTCAGATGCGAGCTTGAACGCGTAGTCATTGACGCTTATCACGCTCAGTACGCACTCCGTGAGACCGAAGAATTTGAGGAATCGGACGATACCGTTATAATTTAATAATATTATACAGATTCTCCCTGCCATTGTCAAGCATTTACGGCGGGGAGTTTTTTATCCATTTTCACTAGCCGCAGTACATATGATTAAAATTTCCTAAAAGATACGGCAAGGGGAGGATACTGCGTTTATGAAAATTTTGATGATTACCGATAAAATGGAGATAGGTGGCGCTGAAACACATATCTACACTTTGATTTCCGAAATGATAAAACGAGGAGAGAATGTGACCCTTCTTTCATCCGGCGGAGTATACGCTGACGGACTTATGGGACTTGGGGTAAAATGCATTTTTGCACCTCTTGACAAAAGGGGCCCATTTTCCGTAAGATATTCTCTTAAAATAATAAAACGCGAGTTAAAAAAACACGATATGGTACATGCTCATACCAGATTTTCAGCATTTATTGCGAATCTTGCGCGCGGTGAGGGATATTATCCGCCTATCGTTACGACAGCTCATCTTAATTTCCCGCTATTTCCCTTTGGTCCTCTTGCTTTTTGGGGAGAAGAAACTCTTGCGGTAAGCTACGACATTGAAAATTATCTTACAAAAAGTTACCACATTCCAAAAGAAAAGATAAAAATAACAAAAAACGCCATAGACACAACGCTTTTCCCTTTATCAAGAGAACGAAAAAAGCTTATAGTCCATACATCAAGAATTGACACGGGGCGTTCTCTTACCGCATTTATGCTCGTAGGAATTGCAGAAAAGCTTTTATCCGCTTATCCACAATGGCGTATTCTTATCGTCGGTGACGGAAACAAATTCAAACGCATCAAGGAGATTACCGATAAGGTAAACGAGCGTCTCGGTTTTAATGGTGTGCTTCTTGCCGGAGCAAGAAGCGATATCCCCGACGTTATTCGGTACGGGGCTATTTTTGTCGGTGTCAGCCGTTCTGCTATTGAAGGAATGGCATCGGGTATTTCTACTATAATATGCGGTGATGAAGGATACGGCGGAATAGCATGTGAAAATAATTTTTCGGAACTTGAAAAAACCAACTTTTGCGCGCGGGGGATGGAAAGACCAACACCGGATAAGCTCTTTTCAGACATAGAATATCTTATAAATAATGACTCTTTACGGTGCTATCTTGGATCATATTTGCGTGACCGTATTGAAAAAGATTATACCGCAGATTCTATGGCAAATGACGCATTGGAATGTTATAAAAAGGCTTATAAAAAACCTTCAATTTGCCTCGTAGGATTTTTCGGTTATAACAACCTCGGAGACGAAGAAACCCTTAACTCCGCGATTCACCAATTTAAAGAAAGAGAAATCGGTAACATAGCTATTCTTTCGGGAAAAAGCTTTTACAATAGAAGGCAAGAAAAAAGAATAAAAATATATAACAGAATGGATACCACTGCTATTGCCAATGCCGTGAATTCTTCGGATATCCTTATTTTATGCGGAGGTAATCTTTTACAAAACGAAACCTCAACAAGGTCTCTTTTATATTATTCACAAATAATTTCGTATGCAAGGAGTAAGAACAAGCGTATTTATATGATCTCCTCAGGCTTCGGTGAAATCCGAGGCGCTTTGGGAATGCACTTGATTGCTAAAAGTATTGCCGCGTGCGATTTTTGCGGTTGCAGAACAACGTATGACCTAAATCTTGCAATAAAATACACCTCAAACGTACGTCTTATGCCTGATCTATGTTTTCTTTTGCCAGAACGCCCTTCTGCCTCTGAAAAAAGGAACTTTGCTTGGATAGTAACAAAGAGAAGTAAAATAGCTACTTCCGAAATTAAACGAATAGAAAAAGCACGCGGGCTCACTCCTATATTAATTATGCTATACAAAAACGAGGATAAAGATATTTTAGAAAGAGTCAGCGATATAAATATAAAAAGCTATGCTCCCCACAGCTTTGAAAAATTAGCAGGTATTTTGAGCGAATGCTCATTTACGATTTGCGAAAGGCTGCACGGAGCAATATTTTCTATGCTATGTCATGTCCCGTCATATATAAGCGTTGACAGTTGCAAAAACAAGGCTCTTCTTTCCGAGGTAACTCACAGATGCGGAAAAGAAAACAAAATTTTATTACCTTATAATATTTCCGACATCTTTGAAAAAAAAGAAATCGGAGCACAAGACTCCGATTTCAAATATTTAATTTCAGAAATGAAAAGCAATATAAAAGATACGCTTAACGATTTATTTTAAACACCGGCAGGCGCTTCTTCTGTAGCTTCAACTTCAGCGGCGGGAACTGCTACAACTTCAGCTTCAGTTTCAACTACGGGCACTTCTACTACCTCTGCTTCGGTAGCGGGTGTTTCTTCGACAACCTCTGCTTCAGCGACAGGTACTTCTGCGACAGGAGCAGCTTCAGCCTTAGGCTTACGCTTATTCTTACCTACGGATTTCTGATCCTTCAAAACTTCCTTGATTTCATCAAGAACGGTTTTCTGAAGCTCTGCGGTTTCCTTCTGGCGCTCGCTTGCTGTTTTCTGATCTCTGATAACCTGCTTCTGCGAGGTCATAATCTCCTTCTGAGCTTCTGCAATCTCGGTCTGAGCATCAGAAAGTTGAACGTGAATATCTATCTGCTTAGCATTTTCCATAGCGATGCCTTGGTGAGCTTCTATGATACCCTTCTGCTCCTGAACAACAGCCTTCATAGCCTCTTCAAGTGAGCTCTGAGTTTCTACAAGAGCACGCTGAGAATCAGCAAGCGCGGTCTGAGCTTCACTTATGCGCTTCTGCTCTTCAAGTGCGATTGCCTGGGCGTCAAGCACAAGAACCTGCTCCTGAGTAAGAGTGAGCTGGTCAGTGTTAATAACGCGCTGGTTAACCTGAACGCCCTGCTGCTCACGAAGAGTATGTCTCTGCATATCGTTGATCTGCTTCTGGAATTCAACAACATCCTTATTCTTAGCATCGATATCAGCATATGCCGCAAGAACGTTTGCCATTTCAGTATTGAGATTTTTGATAGTTTCAACAACACCGGAGAGTTTTTCAAGAAGAGCCTTCTCCTCCTCTGCGATTTTGCTCTGAAGATCTGCGGTCTCGGAGCTCGCTGTAACGATAGGACCTTGAGGAACGTTTACAGAAATATTAGCAGGAACGTTTACACCGAGGTTTTCGGGAACGTTCGGAACATAGCTCTCAAAGTATGCTTCAATTCTGCGCTCAAGTGCAGCGGAAAGCTTAGCCATAGCCTGATTAACGACCTTTTCAACGTGCGCGGAAATGTCGATAGAAACAGGTGCTACAGAGGGCTTACGAGTTTCCGGCTGAGGAGCGGGTTGCTGATACTGGGGAATCGGAATATACTGAGGCATTGGTATGTACTGTGGCATAGGAATGTATTGAGGAACGGGCTGCTGATAGAACGGTGCAGGTGCAGGTGCGGGTGCTGTAGCAGGTGCAGGTCTCGGTAGCTCGATCTCTTCTTCCTCCTCTTCTTCAATTTCTTCTTCGGGTTCTTCTTCAACAGCTTCCGCAGGAACAGGTTCAACTCTTCCTGTTTCTTCAGAAACTTCAACTTCTACTTCTTCGTCAGCCACCTCATCAGCCGTTATAGGCTCGATAGACTGCTCTGCAAGTGAGTCGTTTATTTTATTAAGTTCACCGGAAAGTTTGCTCTTATACTTATCATATTCAGCCTGGAGTTTAGGAGCTGACTTAGCGCTCATTATAGCATTTTGCTTAACAAGCTTGGTCCAATCCACATCAAGCGCCGCAATATCTTTATTAAGACTTGCTAAGGTCGCAGCCGCCTCTTCACGAGCTTGATAGTATGCCGCATTAGCTATCTTGAGAGCTGTTTCAGTCTTAGCGTTCTGCTTGTTGCTGAATTTTTTATCAGCATCAACGAGATTCTTTGCTGCTACTTTAAGTTTCTTAACACACTGCGCATATGCTGCGAGTCCGTTCTTAATGCTTTCTTTCTCTACTTCGAGCCTTCCCTTTATGGTATCGTTGGGTTCGAGACTATCTACGCCAACGCCGAGGATCTTATCATTGTTCATAGAGCAATACCTTCCTTTTAAAGCAGATTTTATTATATTACACGATAATTATACCAAATACTTTCAAGAAGGTCAATAGATTTTGGCAAATTTTTATTAAAAAATGTTATTTTTTCATTTTAGTAAACAAAAGTAGGGGACGTCTCACTCACTAATTGGAGACGGCCCCTTTAAATTTAATATTCTGCGTTTCCGACAGTTCTGGGATAAGGAATAACGTCGCGTATGTTCGAAACACCTGTGAGATACATAATGATACGCTCAAAGCCGAGTCCAAAGCCAGCATGCTTTGTACCTCCGTATTTACGAAGGTTGAGGTACCACCAATAATCCTCTTCTTTAAGACCCAGCTCAGCCATTCTCGAAGTCAAAACATCGATTCTTTCCTCACGCTGCGAGCCGCCGATAATCTCGCCGACACCGGGAACAAGAAGGTCCATTGCAGCTACCGTCTTTCCGTCGTCGTTCAAGCGCATATAAAACGCTTTTATATCCTTTGGATAGTCGATAAGGAAGATAGGCTTCTTATAAACACGCTCGGTAAGATATCTTTCGTGCTCGGTCTGAAGGTCAACGCCCCAATATACGGGATATTTGAAGCTTTCAGCGGATTTGAGAAGAACATCTATGGCCTCGGTATAGGTAACTTTTGCATAATCCGCATTACGAAGTGCTGTGAGACGCTCAATAAGACCTTTATCCACAAAACTGTTAAAGAACTGAAGCTCTGCTCCGCAATTATCCATAACGTGGTTTATAATATGCTTTATCATATCCCATGCAAGTTGCATATCGTCGTTAAGGTCTGCAAATGCAATTTCCGGCTCTATCATCCAAAACTCAGCTGCATGACGCGCTGTATTTGAATTTTCAGCGCGGAAGGTAGGTCCGAATGTATATATATTTCCGAATGCCATCGCATAAGTCTCGCCCTCAAGCTGACCGGAAACAGTAAGGTTAGCGCTCTTGCCAAAGAAATCCTTAGAATAATCAACGGTTCCGTTCTCCGTCTTAGGAAGATTATCAAGGTCAAGCGTTGTTACTCTGAACATTTCACCGGCACCTTCAGCGTCGGAGCCAGTAATAATCGGGGTGTGAACGTACACGAAGCCTCTAGAATGGAAGAAGGAGTGAATAGCATACGCCACCTCGCTTCTTACTCTGAAGACCGCTGAGAAGAGGTTTGTACGAGGGCGTAGGTACGCCTGCTCACGCAAAAATTCTACAGTATGTCTTTTAGGCTGAAGAGGGTAATCGGGAGTTGAAGTGCCCTCAACATCTATTTTTTCTGCCTTAAGCTCAAAGGGCTGCTTTGCGCCTGGAGTAAGAATTATCTTACCTGTAACCACAAGAGCTGCGCCGACATTCTGAGAAGCAATTTCATCGTAATTATTTATTTTTTCTCTTTCAAAAACGACTTGAACGCTCTTGAAATAAGAGCCGTCATTAAGGTCGATAAAGCCAAATGCTTTGGAATCTCTGAGGTTTCTTACCCAACCGCCAAGGGTAACGCTCTTGCCATCAAAGGCTTCGGGAGAGGTATAAATCTGTCTTATAAGTTCTCTTTCCATCTTTTTTCTCCGTGGATTTTGTTTTGTTATAATACAGTAGTATACCACAATCGTTGACTTTTTTCAATGCTTTTACTTAATTTATTAAAATTAATTTTCAGTTTTATTGAAGTTTTCCATCCAAAAATTCAAATTCAGATGCAAAAGGCAAGAAAAATAATACAAAACAATCTTTACAAAAGCTATGAAAATCAAAAAAAGAACGATAAATGAAAACAGTTATTTACATATCTACACTTTTACAAGTCTTGTCTTTTTATTTATTAAAGAATCTATACATCTAAAGATATCATGTTTTCTGAACTACATAAATGAATTTTAGGCTCCACTTCGCGAAACCTTTCGGCCGTTAACTGAAACTTTCCCTTTGAACTTCAGTATAGTGCAACCTTACGGTCGACCACTGCTTTTATGCAACAAAAAAGGCCTCGCTTTTGCGAAACCGTAATATACAAGCTCTCATCTTAAAGATGAGTATATAAACAGAGTATTTACTACTCTGCAATTTTCACATATTTAAAATGCTCATTGAAAACCGAACAAATTAAAGAAACGA
>JAZRHO010000040.1:0-2777 GCA_045644805.1 Eubacteriales bacterium
GCCTGATCGGCGCAGGCAACAACCCCATGGTTGGTATGACCGTGGCAGTTGCAGTTGCTATCGAAGAGGCAAGCAAGTAATTCGCAAAGCGAATTACAATGAATTGCCCCAGCGGGCATGAATCGATAACTTTGTTATCATGAATTGGCTAACGCCATGAATTGCACCTGCGGTGCATGAAGGGCAATTCAATTCATGGAGCGAAGCGAGAAATCATGACGCGCAAGCGTCAATTCATGCAATCGAAGATTGCAAATCATCAATAAAAAATCGGACACATCATAAACGTTTTTTTCGCTTATGATGTGTCCAATTTTTATGTTAACAATAAAAAGGGGGAAACCGCAGATTTTCTCTTGAGCATCTCCATTAAGAGCAATCTTACATGATTGCATAAATTTTATGCTTTCAGTGCGGTTCTGCTTAAAATTCAATAAGCATAACCGAGTTTTTTTCAAGTTTTTTGGTTGCGGGAGACCAAGAGAGCAAACGCATATCATCTATCACGCTGTATCTTGCATTCGAAAGATCCGCACCTATGATATCAAGCTCAAGCTCTTTTCCGGAAAGATTGGAAATAAGGAGAGCCTTTTTATTACCATCGGTCGCGCAAAGAGCATACACGTCAGGAACGTCGCACGAAATCTCTGTTTGCGTTCCAAGCTTATAAAGCATATTGAACGCAACCATGGAATAATAGCCGTGTATGGGTTTGTGCGTGATAGGATTAAACAGAGGGCAGTAAGGCGCGTTTGCGGTACGCATATCGTAAATACAGCAAACAGATGGATTGCCATACTGCATCGCTATCATCATAGCGGCAATCTCTGCTGCGTGATGCCCTGTCCCGAGCTCTTCGGCATAAGGATCCCATTCATTGAGATGCGTCTCAAGCTCGGGATGCCCAAGTGACGTAAGCTCCTCATGAAGCCAGTTATCATAGCCTACGGTTGCGCGCGTATCCGAGTAACTGTGCCATGAAAAGAAATCGATCGGAGCATCGTGCTCATCTATATATTTTATAAAGTTACGGAAGAAGCTGAAGCGGTAATTAACTTCCTCTCTACGCTCCTCTTCTTTTTTGTACCAGTGGTAAAATCCAATCGCGCCATATCCGCCAACCTTGATCTCGGGATGCTTTTCCTTAAGAAGCTTTGCAGTTTTCGTATAAAGTTTGTAATAATCCTCGGCACTTCCGTTCCAAAGCTGAGAGACGTGATTCGGGCTGTTTAAGTCATCAGCCTCCCCCCATATCTCCCAGTACGTTATTTTGTAGTAATAGCCGTTTGCCCAGCCCTTTGTATAATGCCTTACTATATGCTCGCATATAGATGCCCATTTATCGTAATCGCTCGGCGGATCTATCCAATAAGACTTGACCTTTGCCGCATTCTCTATGGTAACTCCGAGACGGTAATATGGCTCAACACCTGCGTTTACGAGCTGTTCGAGGAGAAGATCGGTGAATGTGAAATCATAGCTTTCGGGATCGTCAACATCTGCACTGAAATCACGAAAGATGTTGGGAATATCAACGTACTTATATCCGCCGAATGCTCCGTTTACGTCGTGCAAACGGGAATAAGGAATGCCTGCTTCAGTAAGATAATGGAAATATCTGTCCGAAGCATCAGAGGTAACAGGAGGCTGACCACCCGCGTGCATAGGCTTGATTTTTGCTGTTTGTTGCTTTGAGATAATAAGCTTGCAGTTCATAATAATCCCCTTTCATGGTGAAGTTTCAACTTACAGTATAATTTTACATCAAAGCACTTGAAATTGAAAGAAAAAAGATGTATAATAACAAGACAAAAGTTCACTTTTGACTAAAACCAAAAGCAAGGAATTTTAATATGTATTGCGAAAAACATCCTTCATCGGATAACGGATTTATACTTACTCCGCCCTATATGCACAATGATTTTACGTTTCCTTTGCATATACATAAAAACTATGAATTTATTTTTGTAGAAGAAGGATACTTAATAGCCGAAATAAACGGATTTGAATATAAGTTATGCAAAGGGGACGGGGTTTTTATACTTTCAAATCAACCGCACCGCTATACCACACCCGAGCATAGCAAAAGTTGGACATTGATTTTTTCGACCGACTTAATTCCTGAGCTGAAGCAAATACTAAAGAAAGCACCTCTTTCGCCAATGATACGTTTAAACGATCCGAACACACGCGAAATGCTTTTAAGGTATAAAAACAATCCGTTGCGGATGCACGCGATTCTCTATAATTTGGTGGCGATTTACTGCGAGGGAGCACCTGCGCCGCATCTCTTATATGAAGATAACGGCGTTGTGACAAAAATTGTACAGTATATAAGCGATCATTATGCGGAGCCGCTGACCCTAAAGGAAATTTCTCGTTCGCTTGGATATAATTATCGCTATATATCCGGTATTGTGAATAAAATATATAAGTTACCATTCCCGACTATTATAAATAGCCATAGAATACATCGCGCTTGCGCTCTTCTCGATCAAGGAGAAAATTCCATAACAGAGATATCGATACTGTGCGGATTTAGTTCGACGAGAAGCTTCAACCGAAATTTTAAATCTATCATGAAAATTACACCGAAAGAATATAAGAATAAAGCAAAATAAATTTTGAAAAGTTTTAGTTCTTTGATGCGTTGAGATTATGGGCACTGGCAACAACCCCCGAGGCTTAGTATGACCGTGGCAGTTGCAGTTGCAATTGAGGAAGCTTCTAAGTAATTTGCTTTCAACAACAAAAAGAGGTCGAGAAATCGACCTCTT
>JAZRHO010000041.1:0-11753 GCA_045644805.1 Eubacteriales bacterium
AGGACTTGCATTTTCCCGTGCGATAATGTTAGCATTCTCGATAGCAGTGGCAACACTGTCACCGTCAGATTCCATGCGTGAGGAAACGTGCTCAATTTCACCTGCAATATCAGCAGGAACCATTGTGTCTGCCGAAATTTCGTTAGCTCGGACTATCTCGTCGGAAACTAAATTTTCATTGAGGTCATTTAACTCATTGTCTGCAATGATTGCAGCGCCGAGCGCAGCAGCTCCCGCTGCCGCAACCGCTGTGCCTATATCAGCGTTTCTGTCCTCGATATCGTTTGCTTTTTCTATTTCTTCTGCGAGTTTATCCGGATTTTCAATTTGATTTTCTGTCAAAAGCTCCGGATTTGCATTTAATTCATTGTAAGAGGTATGCTCGGAAGCCGAGTCTTCGGGATTAACAGGGGAAGAAATGTTCGCAGAAATGTTTTCGGGTGCAGCGGTATTGTCCTTGTCTGAGCTCGCTTTTGCATTATTCATTGCATAAGCGGCAGTAATGGCACCGGCTGCACTTGCGGCACTTACTGCACTCAGAGAAGGATAGAGATTGCTTTCATCATCTTCCGCTCCGCCTTTCACTTCGCTTTTCTTTGGTGTTTTGTCTTTTTTCTTCTTTGCGCTCGGTGGCGGTGTGATATGCGCAGAGGCAAATCTATACCCGCTCGCACGTTCGGAAGAGGCAATAGGTTGCTTTGCACTGGCTTTCACTTCCACCGTATCAGCAGAAGAAGTATCCGTTTTTATCTTTTTCTTCTTAGATGCGTAGTCTTCACCGAAGTTTGTCTTTTTCGTTACGTGCTTATATGTAGTGCTTGCATACAGGTAAGCCTGAACAGGATCCATTACAGGAACAGGCGCCTGCGGCTGTTGATCTTGCGGTTGAGCTTGTTGCGGCTGAGCCTGCTGTTGCTGCTGAGGGAATGGAGAAGTAGACGGAGCTTGCGCAAAAGCGGCACTGTTTGCATCTGCGTAGGGAGGAACGTCAGGTGCGTCATTGCGCTTTTCTTCTGATTCTTCGTCTTCAAAATCTTCTTCGTCAAATTCAACGGTAAGCAAATCTCCGTTATTATCTTGGTCAAAATCCGCGTCTTCAGCTTCGTCGTTATCCCAATCTTCATTATCTTCGCCTTCAAAATCTTCATCTTCGAAGGTTATAACAAAGCTGTCCGCATTATCGAAATCAGGGGTTGAAACGTCTTCGTCGCGCGCGAGGTCCTCCGCCGATTTTTCATCGGAAGCAGCATTATTCTCTAAAGGAGCGCTATTGCTTGGTTGCATTCTCTCGCGAATAGCTTCAAGCTCGGCTTCGGCTTTGGCAATAGCTTCTGCTCTTGCGTTTTCCATCTGCTCAACGAGCTTCTCGTTTTCCTTTGTTTTTGCTTCAACGCGTTCAAGATAGAGCTCGGATTCAGCGTTTCTGCGGCGCGCTTCCTCTTCGCCTTCCTTTTTTGCGTTTTCGCGCGCAGCGATTTCGTCCTCGCGCTGTTTGCGCTCAGCCTCAGCCTTAAGTCTGTTTGCCTTGCGCTTTGCGGCTAGGGCTCTGGCTTTCTCCTTTTCCTCGCGGAGCTTACGTCTGTAATTTTCGGCATGCTCCATTTCTGCTTGCTTCTTCTTAAGGAAAGCCTCGTTGCGCTTTTCATCCTCGGCACGGCGGCGTTCGTTTTCTTCAAGGCGCTCTCTTTCTGCGCGGGCGCTTTCGGCCTTTTGCTTTTGCTCCTCTTCGCGACGAAGCCTGGTCTCTTCATCCGCACCGGTTAACATCTGCGCTGCCGAGCTTAACTTGTCGGCGACGCTTTGCGCAGCAGCAACCGTCTCGCCAGGAGCGTTTTTGTTCTTCATTTCTTCGCTCATTTTTTCCTCCCATACCGCACCTCACTGTAAGTGAGCACGGCTCGTTTATTTCGTAATAATTAAAAATCTTTAAAATATGTTAGAAGATAATTCAATATCTCTCGGCGGAGCACTATTCCTATAAAGCATCCACGGTCATCGACTATCGGAACAAAGTTATGCTCCTTTACACTTTCGATGAGCTCTTTTATCGAGGTGTCGTACAAAACTGGCTTTGAATAAGAGGTGTCCACTATATCGCATACAGAGGTTTCCTCTGCGGTTACCTTGTCAAAACTTCCTCTTTCGAGAAAATATCGAAATATGTCATCATTTCTGAGGGTTGCGACGTATTTGCCTTGTGAGTCAAGCACCGGAATTGCGGTATATCTGTGGAAATTCATCTTCTCCAAAGCTTGCCTGACTGTGCTTTCCGTCGTTATATATTCGACCAGACTTTTCGGTATCATAAAACGAAGTATACTTGTTGCCATTTCTCCGCCTTTCCCCTAGCCGCAAAGCGCCGTACCGATAACGGTGGCGAACTGCGAGAGCTTCGGAATGATAAAGTTAAGTCCTTCTTTTTCATACATTGAGTTGAACTGGCAAAACTTCTGCTTGCAGAAATCAAGTTGCGTCAGATTGCCGGTCAAAACTATGTTTCTAACCGACGATGAGCGTGCTCCGAAAACGGATATCATACCTACAGTCTCGAAAACCATATTCATAAGCCCTGCCGCAATATCGGTTTTTTTCGCTATATCGCTTACGTTTCCGAAATTGGATGCCGTGAGGTCTCGGGATAGCTCGCTGAGTGAATTTTCCGCGGTTATATCCTTGATACGCAAATCTATGTTCTCAAGAACTCCGTCGTTTGCCATTTCCATTATGTGCTCTATCTCTTCTGCTCCGAGAAGCAGCTTTGAAAGACCCATAAGAGTTCCTCCGCCGACTCCTGTACCGCCGAGATACTTCATTTCGCCGTCGGAGCGTGCGTGAACGAGTGCCGTTCCCGTACCCATGCTGACGCATAACGCGTTATCGAGCTTTGAGAGATAAAGACCACCGAGTCCTATCGTCTTAAATTCGGGCACTCTTATACATTCAAGACCGTAAAGTCCGCGGTTCAGATATGATGAGCCAACTCCGGTCATCATAACTCTGTCTATCTGCGAGAGCGCAAGTCCGTTTTCGTCGGTAAATTTTCCAAATGCACCATATATTGATGTTATCGGGTCGTTTGCCTTAACGAATTGCGGTTCGATAAGCTCGCGCTTACCGTTAATGTTTCGGAACGCGACTATTTTCGTAGTGCTTCCCCCTACGTCTATACCTACCACTACGCTCATGTTGCATCTCCTTTTCCCGCGTTAGCCTTTGCCATTATAGTCTCGAATGACAATCCGTATTTATCCGCAATGTCCTTCGCGTACGATTTTCCGTCAGGCTTTGCACGAATGATCTTGAATGAGCGCTTGCCCTCTTCGATTCCGGCAACCAGCGTGTCGGCGAGGATACCGCCGAGCTCTTTCGATTTTTTGTTTATTTCCGGAACCTTTGCGGCGAGCTCGTGAAGGTGGGTAGAGAATATACCTCTGGTTCTCATAACCGCGAAGCCTGTCAATATCTCCGACGCTATGTAAGCCGCCTCATACGCTCCCGTTGAAGAGAGAGATTCGTCGAGAAGTATCAAGCTGTCCGCGGTGACGTCGTCGAATATTTCTCTAAGTCTTGCGCATTCTTCTCCGAGACGTCCTTTATCGATAGTGTCGTCAGCTCCCTCCGGAAAGTGGGTGAATATACCGTCTACAACCGATATTTCCGCTTCTTTTGCAGGTACGGGCAATCCCAGCATGCAAAATGCCTGCGCCGCACCGACGGCTACGGTTATAACCGATTTACCGCCTCTGTTGGGACCGGTGAGAACGTATATTCTTGCGTTATCGTCAAATTCAAAATCGTTGGTTACTATTTCATCGTCAATGGCAAGAGCGACTCTGGGATTGTAAAGCCCTACTGCCTTGAACGTCTTGGATTCAGGCTTGCAAACTGTGGGCATTACCATGGTGCAGCCCGGATGGTCGGCAAGCTTTTTGACAAGCTCCGAGGCCTTCGAGACGAATTCAATTTCCGGTAGCATGCGAAGCAGAAAATCAGTATTATCAAGCACGTATTCTCCGACGATTGCGCGCCAGCCCTTTACCGATGATTTGAAAACGTCTTCTATCGCTGAGTGAAAGGCTGCAACGAGAGCCTCTCTCTTGTTATCACTTTGACCTTTTCCGAAAGGAGAAAGCTCTGCAATGCACGTAAGCGTATCATGCTTAAACGAAAGACGAAGTATTTTATCGAGCGTTCTTCCCGATTTGAATTGCTCGGAGTTTATCGATAAAACGCCGGCGGAGCACGGACGAAGCTCGCGGTCGAGATTTACACCGATAGTAACGCTTTTTACCTCATGGACTCTTGATGCGAGTGATTCAAGCTTCTTATTGAGCTCGGCATAGTAATCGGATGATGCAAGCTCGAGAATAAATTCCGAAAGCGTTTTAAAAGCGGGGCTCTGAATTCTGTCAACAACAGGCTCAAAGCCTTTCTTAAGGGCATCTATGCAGCTGACGTAAAGCTCTATCTCGGTGATACTGTAAAGATATGAATCGCCGGAATTGGCACTGTCCATATCGAGCCGTCTGAGTTCCATTATGTCATCCAAAATAGGGTGAACTGCGGAAAGCGTATCCTTGATTTCGGGAATTCCGATAACGTCAGCCATCGTAGCCTGGCGGTATCTGATTATTTCCGGATCCGCGGTAAAGAAGTCTCCGAGCGAACTGTTTTTGAGATTAAACAGCTCGGTTAGACCCAGCTCATCGCATACTGTATCGCTTATATTTGGCAAATTGTCTCTGTAAGAATGGAAGGCTTGCGAGTCTTCATTTGGATATAAGAGGCTTATAAACTTTTCTTGCATTTTGTTTCTCCGGTGCTCCGAGGTGCATAAAAACTGTAATTACACCCTATAATTTCTTTATTACATAATTTTATCATATAAATAATATTTTTTCAAGTCTTTTTTTAAATAAATTCGACCTCATGTAAGCATAGGGTGAGAGTAGCACGCTTTTTGCGAGAAAAAATACGGTAAAAAAAGGACGCTTAAGGATTTTTTAAGCCTGAGGGTTTAAAATGAGATGAGTGAGGATTTTTACAATTTGACAAAGGTTTACAAATTGTTTAAAATTCTGCATAAGAAAAGGAGCTGAAATATGGGTTTTAAAATAGTAAGCGATTCGTCCGCGGATCTTTTGTCGCTTTCCGGTGTTGACTTTGAAAGCGTACCTCTTAAGATAATAACCGATGAGAGGGAATTCGTTGACGATTCTTCTCTGAACGTATCGGAGATGATGGATTATCTTGCGAAATACAAGGGTAAATCAAGAACATCCTGCCCGAATACGGAAGAATATATTGCAGCCTTCGGCGATGCCGATGCGGTTTTTTGTTTGACTATCACGCGTAATCTTTCGGGAAGCTATAACGCGGCGGTTGCGGCAGCTAACAAGTATATGAGCGACAACCCGGAAAGAAAAGTATTCGTTCTTGACACCCTTACCGCAGGAGCTGAATGTATGCTTCTTGCCGAAAAGCTTCGCGAGCTTATTCTAGCGGGTAAGGACTTTGAGACGGTAAAGGCGGATATAATCGAGTATCAGAAGAGAGGAAGACTTATTTTCGCGCTTGAGTCCATGCATAATCTTGCGGTTAACGGCAGAGTCAGCCCTATTGTGGCAAAGATTGCGGGCGTTCTTGGAATAAGAATAGTCGGAAAGGCAAGCGAAATCGGAACTCTCGAGATAGCAAATAAATCCCGCGGACTTCAAAAGGAAATAGCGGATATATATTCAAACATGAAGACTGACGGATATAAAGGCGGAAGGGTTATAATAAACGACGCGGATGCCGAAGCGGTTTCAAAGCTTATTGCCGATAAAATCAAATCTGACTTCCCGAATGCCGAGATTACGTTCGGTAAGACTCGCGGACTTTGCTCGTTCTACGCAGAGCGCGGCGGTGTCATGATAGGGTTTGAAGTCGATTAATATTTCGGGAGCATCGCGCGAGGAAACATAGTATGGAAAATAAAAGCAATCCAAAAAGACAAAAACGAAAAAAGTGGCTGAAATTCAGGCACAAGGTAGTAAAATTTTTGCTTCGGTACACTCTGGGAGTTTTCTGTAAAATCAAATACAGAATAAGCATTAAGCCGTTAGGTGAGAAAAACGAACGTCAGTATCTCGTTCTTTACAATCATCAAACGGCATTCGATCAGTTCTTCGTCGGTGTATCATTTAAGAAGCCGGTGTATTATGTTGCGAGCGAGGATCTGTTTTCAATGGGATTTTTGTCAAAGCTGATAAAATATCTCGTTGAGCCGATCCCGATAAAGAAACAAACCACCGACGTTAAAGCGGTTCTCAATTGTATGCGTGTCGCAAAGGAAGGCGGAACGATTGCGATAGCACCTGAGGGCAACCGCACGTACAGCGGAAAGACCGAATACATAAAGCCGTCGATTGTAAGCCTGGTCCGTGCCTTGAAAATTCCCGTAGCCTTCTATAAAATTGAGGGAGGTTACGGTGTTCATCCGAGATGGAGCGATAAGGTGCGTCGCGGAAAAATGCAAAGCTACGTCAGCCGTATTCTTGAGGTAGATGAAATCGCGGAGCTTAGCGACGATGAGCTGCTTTCGGTTATAAAATCCGAGCTTTATCAAAACGAGGGCAGGGCGGATGCGGAATTTTTATCAGCGCATCAAGCGGAGCACCTTGAGCGTGCCATATATGTCTGCCCCGAATGCGGGATTTCGGAATTCGAGAGCAACGCAGATGTTATAAAGTGCAAGCATTGCGGGCTGGCTGTAAAACATAATCCAAACAAGACGCTTGTCGGAATAAATCGAAGCTTCCCGTTCGCATTCGTTACCGAATGGTATGATTATCAGTCGGAATTTGTCAACAATTTTGATTCAAAATCTAACACGGATACCCACCTATATACTGAAAAAACTCATTTTTCCGAAGTAATGCTCTATAAGAAAAAGCACGTTTTGGAAAAAGAGGTTAGCCTGTCGCTTTACGGTGACAGAGTGGAGGTAAAAGGTGAGATAAGCGGAAGCCTTACTTTTTGCTTTGACGAGATTTCGGCAGTTGTCGTTCTCGGAAAAAATAAACTGAATATTTATCACGGCGGAAGATTATATCAGTTTAAGGGCGATAAGAGATTCTGTGCCTTGAAATACGTGAACCTTTACTACAGATACAAAAATTTGACATCTAATGAAGAACATGAAGAGTTCTTTTTGGGAGTTTAATTTTTTGTGATTTCATAATTGTCAGTCTCGGTTGTTATCATATGTATTTGCTGATTTTGTTCCGGGAATGAATGCTCAGGAAGATGTGAAAAAATACAATCCGATAATCAATAAACAGAGAAAATGCGGATAATTGACAACTAATATTTACAAATAACTAAAAAGAGCGATAGCCCAGTGCCTCTAAATGAGGTAAAGAGCTATCGCTTTGTTTTTTATTTTAAAAATTAATGCTTTTTGTGTTTGATAAAGCCTGCAAGCTTGCATATCTCCATAACGACAAACGGAACGAAGATAAGGCCTAAGCCTACAAAGTACTGCCATGCCTGAAGAATCTCAAGTCCGAAAATTCCTCTTGCAGGAGTGAAGAGAAGAAGAGCTACCGTTACGGTGGAAGCAAGAGCTGCAAGATTGAGAGTCTTGTTTCCGAACGGACCGATTTTAAAGAGCGAGTGATCCGAACGCATATTGAATGCCTGAACTACCTGCGTCAAAGCGAGGACCATAAACGCGAGTGTCTGACCCTTTGCAAGCGCAGCTTCGTTGTGAAGAAGCTCACCGCCGAAGATATCGGTGAGAGGAAGACCTGTACCTATAACGAAGCCAATGAGTGTGAGGATTGCGAACATAAAGCCTTGAAGAACTACGCGAATGCCGAGTCCGTGTGCAAATATACCTTCGTTTTTGGGTTTTGGCTTACGATCCATTATATCCGATTCAACCGCTTCCATACCAAGCGCTATCGCGGGGAAGCTGTCGGTAACGAGGTTGATTATAAGGAGCTGGATTGAAATGAGGGGAGATATATGGAAGAAGAGCATTGCGAGGAATACTGTAATAACCTCACCGATGTTTGTTCCGAGAAGGAAGCCAACGACCTTTTTGATGTTGTCGTAAATTCCGCGTCCCTCTTTGACCGCATCTACTATTGTAGCGAAGTTATCATCGGTAAGAGTCATATCAGACGCGCCCTTTGCAACGTCGGTACCTGTAATACCCATAGCGCATCCAATGTCAGCCGCCTTGAGCGCGGGCGCATCGTTTACGCCGTCGCCTGTCATTGAAACGACCTTATCCTTGCGTTGCCAAGCCTTAACAATGCGTATCTTGTTTTCGGGCGAAACTCTTGCATATACGGAGATGTTCTCAACCTCGCGGTCGAGCTCATCGTCACTCATAGCATCAAGCTCTGCTCCGGTAATTGCTTTATCACCGTCAAGAAGGATTCCGAGTTCTTTCGCAATCGCAGAAGCTGTAACGACGTGGTCGCCTGTTATCATAACCGGCTTTATTCCTGCTCTGCGGCATACCGCAACCGCATCCTTAGCTTCGGGACGGGGCGGGTCTATCATACCGACAAGGCCAAGGAATGTAAGCTCGGATTCAAGCTCCTCGGATGTGGGATTTTCGGGTACTGTGTCGATTTCCTTATATCCAACAGCAAGCACGCGGAGCGCGTCTGCGCTCATCTTTTCGGTCATATCCTTTGCTTTTTCAATATCACCCTTGATGCAGCGCGCAGCCATCACGTCGAACGCGCCTTTAACAATAACAATATTTTTTCCGTCGATACTGTTGACGGTAGTCATGAGCTTTCTGTCAGAATCGAAGGGAATCTCAGCAAGTCTTGGGTGCTTTTGATTCAGCTCATCCTTGGTCATTCCGTTCTTGTGAGCGGCGAAGACTATTGAGGTCTCAGTGGGGTCACCTATGTGTTTTACCTCTTCGCCTTCAAAAATCACCGAGCCGTCGCAGCAGAGAGTTCCGAACGCGAGAAGCTTTTTTATACCGTCTGAGTTTTGAGAGCTGATAAGCTCGGTATCGTCGCTTCCGTCGATATAAGCCTTTGTAAGAGTCATACGGTTCTGAGTAAGAGTACCTGTTTTATCGGAGCATATTACCGATGCGCCACCGAGTGTTTCAACCGCAGGCAAACGGCGAATGAGCGCGTTACGCTTAACCATTCTCTGAACTCCGATTGAAAGAACGATAGTGACTATCGCGGGAAGTCCCTCGGGAATAGCCGATACGGCAAGAGATACTGCAGTCATAAATATCTCAAGAACGGGAATTTTGTTTATAAGACCGATAATGAAGATAATGGCGCATGCCGCGAGAGCAAGAAATCCGAGATACTTACCAAGCTGAGAGAGCTTTTTCTGAAGAGGAGTTTCGCTGTCGCTTTCGGAATCGAGAAGGTCTGCTATTTTACCCATTTCGGTATCCATACCTATCGCAGTTACAATCGCGGTAGCCGTACCGTAGGTTATGCTGCATCCCGAAAATACCATATTGTGACGGTCTCCTATGGGAGCTTTTTCGTCAACCGGTGCGGATGCGTCCTTTTCCGAAGGAACGGATTCACCTGTAAGCGCTGATTCCTCACTTTTGAGGCTTACGCTATGAAGAAGTCTTGCGTCTGCGGGAACGAAGTCGCCGGCTTCAAGCTTGATTATATCACCGGGAAGAAGCTCTGAGGCATCAATTACCTTTTCTTCTCCATCACGAATGACGCGCGCATGCAACGCGGACATTCCCTTGAGAGCTTCAAGCGCCCGCTCGGCTTTGCTTTCCTGCATAACGCCCATGACCGCATTGAGTATGACGATAAGCACTATAAGCGCAGGCTCAAAGAGCTCGCCCCAGTTTTGCTCAACGCATACAACGACAAATGATATCACGGCTGCTATAAGCAGAATGATTATCATTGCATCCTTGAACTGATCAAAGAAGCGCTGAAGGTTGGTTTTCTTTTTTCTTTCGCGCAATTTGTTTTCGCCGTGCATTTCGCGAAGAGCGTCAATATCGCTGCTCTTAAGTCCACGCTCAGCATCAGAAGATAGCATTGTCAATACTTCTTCTTTTGTTTTGCTGTGAAATGACATTTAAAGTCCTCCTTTAATATATCTTTATTATATTATTTTTTGGTAAAAATATAAGCAAATATAGCAACAAAAAACACCAAGCACAAAAAAGCGTACTTGGCATCAAGATTTTCGGAAGATTCCATGCATAGCTTTTCAGTATACATGAGTCTTGCAATTTAAAGCAAGCCAGGCACGAAGACGAGCCATGATGTTGACTTGCTACGCAAAAGCGCTAGCTACTCCCTCATATTTCGAAAGAAATTGTATCATAAAATTCGGAACTTGTCAATAATAATTTTAAAATTTGTTTCAAGTGAGACTGCATAAATGATAAAAAATGTTTGGCGTGCTCGGTTAGAGGAGCACGCCAAACAATACTTTATCAAGATTTTCAGCGATTTAAACGTTTATTTTCTGTCGATTGCATCTGCTACCGCGCCAAAGATTGGTATAGTTATAAAAAGAACCCAGTAAGGATGCCAAAGTCCCCATTGCATTCCAATAAACAAATAGACAAATGTAATAAATACGGGATAAGCAAACGGACTGCATCTCTTTAATTTTATGCAATAAATCAAAGAGTCGTACACGGGTATGGTGATAAACAAAGTCCAAGCAACAGCCCACCCGTTGGCTAAAAAGCCCCATAAAAGAAAAGCAATTGTGACCAGTATTGAGTAAGGAAGCGCAGAAAAAACCTTGATTATGATTTTTTTCTTTTCGGAATATAAATTTTCTTTCTCGCTGTATGTAGAGCTTTTTTCTTCGGTTGAATCCTCGTTTTCGTATTTCTCGTACCCGCCCTCTTTGATACTTGAGCTGGTGATTTTCGAGAAGCGTGACAAATTATCCGTCTCGGAGCTCTTTTCCGTCGTGTTTCCCACCAGCTCATCGAGAGAAATTCCGTATAATTTAGATATGGTTATAAGATTATCGGTGTCGGGAAGAGATTCTCCGCATTCCCATTTTGAAACTGCCTGCCGTGATACTCCGAGACGGTCAGCAAGCGCCTCTTGCGATAATCCGTTCTTTTTCCTTAGCTCGTAAAGCTTGTTTCCGAGAATTTCGCTGTTTGTCATAAGATGTCCTCCGCTCATTGCTTTATTTCTATTATACAAAAATCAAATAATTTTTTCAACCTATTTTGCATTGAAATTTTGCAACTATGGGTTGCAAGTCGAATGCATTGGTCAAAAAACGTTTGATTTGCAAAATAGATGTAAACATTTATTAGCAAAAAATAACAGAAAATACTAAAGGCATCCCATTTGTGGATGCCATATCTTCTTTTACTTTAGGTGCATACCGCCTGGGGCGGTATATTGCGAGTTCGGAGATTTAGGTGAAGATTTTGTAAGACCAACTTAATTTAGGAATAGTAACAACCCGAACCGCAAACTCGTGGGAGACTCGCGTGGTGAATCCGCTAGCGTGCGATAAGTTAGTGATAAATGTTCCGCTAAATATTAAGAGAGTGCATATACCCACGCACAAGGCGGGATACGCGCTTTTGCGCGTATGCGAACTCCGCTGCATACGAAATCAGCACAAAAGAGAACAAATTCTAAATGCAATCAAAAAATTAATCGATTAATAAAAGCGTATATGCAGCAGAGCTCAATGATGCCCACGGGGCATCAAAAAATACTAAAGGCATCCCATTTGTGGATGCCTTTAGT
>JAZRHO010000042.1:0-11018 GCA_045644805.1 Eubacteriales bacterium
GATTTCCTTCTCGTATGCACATATGAGGAAAACGGCGAGAACCCCGAACTCGTGATTTATAAGAAAAGATAGTCAAATTCCAATTTGACGAGCTGAATAGGCGTTGAATGTTGGTGTGATTTTGGTGCAAATTTGGTGCAAGTTTACTTGGGCTTAAGTACGCACGCAAAGAAGTATTTACAAATAGCACCTTTTGTGATATAATGAGATTGGTTAGGTATCTAATCAATAAACTTGAATTTGACGAGCATTATCCACTCTACCAACGGTTTACATCTCCTCACTAAACCAATGGTAGGTGTACTTTATATGACATAGCGGTTATACTGTATGCGGAAGGAGGACGACTCATGGATCAATTGAAAATAGGAAAATTTATTTCCGAATGCAGAAAGCAGAAAAACTTAACGCAAATGCAGCTTTCCGAAAAACTCGGTATCACAGACAAGGCAATATCCAAGTGGGAACGAGGCATCGCAATGCCCGATTCCTCGATTATGCTTGAGCTCTGTGATATTCTCGGCATCAGCGTAAACGAATTATTAAGTGGGGAGAAAATCAATATGGAAAACAATCAAAAAAACGAGCAGCTTTTGCTCGAAATGGCAAAAGAATTAGAGAAGAAAAATAAAACGATTTGGTCTTCTATGTGGGCAATTATGATTATAAGTATGACGACACTAATTGCAGGCATATTTATTGCCGCATTTTTGATACCTGAAGGAGTGTGGCAACTTGTCACCATTCTCAGTGTTTGCGTTGTGTTTTTAATACCGTGCTTCTATGCGTTAAAGCTTGAAGTCAGCGTGGGTGCTTACAAGTGCAAAAATTGCGGTCACGAAATTGTGCCTACTTATTCGGAAGCACTTTGGGCAATGCACAGAGGAACTACTCGTTACTTGAAGTGTCCTAAATGCAACAAACGCACTTGGTGTAAGAAAGTAATAAAGAAATAATAATCGGATTTATCAGCTCGACAAATTGGAATTTATCGAGCTGATTTGTTTTTCGATATAAAAGAAGCCTCCCATGTGAAACACGGGAGACTTGATAAGCGGGAGTCAATCCGTTTTTTGTGAGGACAACCCCTATTTTGAAAACTATTATTTACAAAAAAATTATTTTCTTCCTGTCGAGCCGAATCCGCCCGCTCCTCTTGACGTCTCATCAAGCGATTCGCTTTCTTCAAAATCAGCTACAATAAATGGCACGATAACAAGCTGAGCTATTCTATCGCCACATTCAATTGTTTGACTTACAGCGCCGTGGTTATGAAGCGCAACCATAAATTCGCCTCTGTAATCGGGGTCAACAACACCGACCTTATTGGCAGGAGCAAGCCCTTTTTTTGAAGCCAAACCGCTTCTCGCGAAAATAAGTCCCGCATAACCCTCGGGAATTTCCATTGCAAGACCTGTATGTATCATAACCGTCTCATGCGGCATAATTTCCACTGCTCCGTCAGTGATGGCATAAAGGTCAGCGCCTGCGGAAAACTCTGTACCGTAGGTAGGAATTATTGCTCTTTCGTCGAGCTTTTTGATTCTTATTTTTGGCATTTTTTATCCTCCGTAGTATTTATCTTCTTGGCATCCGGACCATATAACGATTTTTCCGGACTCTTTCGTTTTTTTCATATCAATTATTCTCTGATTGGTCGAGCCGCGGAAGCGTATTCCGAGGCTCTTTTTTTCTTCCTCGTATCTTCCGTCAACTAGAATATCGATATAAGAAAGCAGCTCCGCCGTTTCGGGAAGGCATTTTGCATGCTTTCCTACACCTGCGGTCAGCTCCTCGTAGAGGTTACCCGTGTATACCCAAAGAGTCTTATTTGGATACCGTTTTTTAAACTCTCGTATGAAGGGCAAAAGCTCTCTTTGATTTTCGGGCTCCATCGGCTCTCCGCCAAGAACAGTAAGCCCCGCGACAAACGGGGAGCGGAAGCTTGAAAGAATATCCTCCGCTACCGCATTGTCAAACGGCTCGCCGTGCGTAAAGCTCCATGTTTCGGGATTGAAGCAGTTTTTGCACCTATTTCGGCATCCGCTGACGAAAAGCGACGTTCTTATTCCCTCTCCGTTCGCGATATCCGATTTTTTAATTGCGCTGTAATACATATCTTACCCCCGTTTCGTATAAAGCTTTTGCTTTAAGAACTGACCCGTGTACGATTTATCGCACGCCGCAACATCCTCAGGCGTACCGGTTACAACAACCTCTCCACCGCCAATCCCCCCCTCGGGACCAAGGTCAATAATATAGTCAACCGTTTTGATAAGGTCGAGATTATGCTCTATCGTAACGACGGTATTTCCGCCGTCAGCCAACCGCTGAAGTATTCCTATAAGCTTTGAGACGTCCTCGGTGTGAAGACCTGTCGTCGGCTCGTCAAGAATATATATCGTCTTTCCGGTCGAACGCTTTGAAAGCTCGGCTGCAAGCTTAACTCTTTGCGCCTCTCCGCCCGAAAGTGTAGTCGATGACTGACCTATCTTTATATATCCAAGGCCCACGTCGAAAAGAGTCTCTAGTTTTCTTTGAAGCTGAGGCAGACTGTCGAAGAAGGTAATTCCCTCCTCTACTGACATTTCGAGCACGTCATAGATATTTTTACCCTTATATTTTATGTCCAGAGTGTCTCTGTTATATCTCTTTCCTCGGCATACATCGCACTTAACGTAGACATCCGGCAGGAAGTTCATTTCAATGCACTTAACACCGTCTCCTTCGCACGCCTCGCATCTTCCGCCCTTTATGTTGAAGGAAAATCTGCCTGCGTCAAAGCCGCGAGCCTTGGCATCGCGGGTTTTTGCGAAAAGATTTCTTATATCGGTGAAAAGCCCCGTATAGGTTGCGGGGTTTGAGCGCGGAGTTCTTCCTATAGGACTTTGGTCTATCGCTATGACCTTGTCAAGATGCTCGATACCCTCTATTCTTTCAACCTTGCCCGGATAAGTTATCGCACGGTTAAGGTCTTTTGCCAAAGTATTGTAAAGCACCGAATTTATAAGCGAGGATTTACCGCTGCCGGAAACTCCCGTTACTGCCGTAAACGTACCGAGGGGAATATCTACGTTCACTCCTTTAAGGTTATTCTCCGATGCGCCTATTATCTTAAGGAATTTACCGTTACCCATGCGGCGCGTCTTTGGAATGTCTATATATTTTCTTCCGGATAGATAATCTCCGGTTATCGAACGCTTATTTGCCGCGACCTCACCCGGCGTACCTATAGCGACTACCTCACCGCCGTGAATTCCCGCACCGGGACCTATATCCACTATAAAGTCTGCCTCCCTCATCGTGTCCTCATCATGCTCTACTACTATAACACTATTGCCGAGGTCACGCAGATTTTTAAGCGTTCCTATAAGCTTTCCGTTATCTCTTTGATGAAGACCTATGCTGGGCTCGTCGAGTATATAAAGAACTCCGGTAAGCGCCGATCCTATCTGAGTTGCCAGGCGTATTCTTTGCGCCTCGCCACCCGAAAGAGTTCCCGCGCTTCTCGCGAGATTCAGATATTCAAGTCCTACCGAGCGAAGGAAGGTAAGGCGTGCGGTTATCTCCTTCAAAACTTCCTTTGCTATGGTTTTTTCGGACTCTGTCAGCTCCAGCGAGCCGATAAAATCTAAAGCCGCGTTTACGGGAAGACGGCAGAATTCGTCTATATTCAGTCCTCCGACGGTTACGGCGAGCACCATATCCGAAAGTCTGCGTCCGCGGCACTTCGGACACGCAACCTCCTCAACGAACTCCTGGTAATAGTCTCCGCCCGCCATGCGCATACGCTTCTCTATGATGTGAACTATACCGTCAAATGACGCAAGCTGTCTTTTTGAATCACCGCCGAAATAGCGTATAACGTCGTATTTTTTGTCCTTCGGAGCTCCGTACATCAGAACGTTCATAGCCTCTTCTGAAAAATCGGAAATCGGAGTATCAAGAGTAAAGCCGTAATCCTCACCGACAGCAGCAACCAGAGGCCCTGTCCATGAGTCCTCGGTCATAGTTTTAAATCCGTTCGCGGCGATAGCGCCTTCGCGGAGCGAAAGCTCGGGATGAGGCAAAAGCTTACGTACGGATACCATTTGCATATTTCCGATACCCGAACATTCGGGGCATGCTCCTATCGGATTGTTGAAGGAAAACATTCTCGGCTCAAGCTCGGGGAAGCTGATACCGTGCTCTTCGCAGACATACTTTTGGGAAAATTCGTACTCCTCACCGTCACCCTCGCGAGGTACGGTAACTACGGTTACTCTACCGCCTGCCGCCTTGAGAGCGCTCTCAACCGAATCGGAAAGACGCGGGCGGATATCGCTCTTTATAACGAGTCTGTCAACGACTATGTCAACCGTGTGCTTTTTATTCTTATCAAGAATTATCTCCTCGTCAAGGTCATACATATTTCCGTCAACACGGACTCTGGCAAAGCCGCTTTTTCTCGCATCGGCAAACACCTTTTCGTGCATACCCTTCTGCGCCTTGACTATGGGAGAGAGGACCATAATACGCTCTCCCTCGGGAAGCGAGAGTATTTTATCGACAATCTGATCGTGCGTCTGCTGGGTTATCTCCCTTCCGCATATCGGGCAATGAGGCTTTCCTATTCTCGCATAGAGAAGCCTGAGATAATCGTATATTTCAGTAACCGTTCCAACCGTGGAACGCGGATTTTTAGAAGTTGTTTTCTGGTCGATGGAAATGGCGGGAGATAGACCTTCAATGAGGTCAACGTCAGGCTTATCCATCTGTCCGAGAAACATTCTTGCATAAGAGGACAGACTCTCAACGAAACGTCTATGCCCCTCTGCGTAAAGCGTATCAAAGGCAAGAGATGATTTTCCGCTTCCCGAAAGACCCGTAAGAACAACGAGCTTGTCTCTCGGAATTGTAACGTCGATGTTCTTTAAATTATTAACTCTTGCACCTTTAATGACAACATTTCTTGACATTTTTCGTACTTTCCTGCTTTTAAACGTGTTATTTTGTGGTTTTTAGATCCTTAACTCTGTCGCGAAGGAATGCGGCTTTTTCAAATTCCAGCATACGTGCCGCCTCGCGCATCTCGGCAGTAAGCTTTTCTATAAGCTTTTCTCTCTCGGGGCGCGTAAGCTTTCGTTTTGTATCGGTATCGTCTTCAACCTTTTTGCCGATTTCGATGATATCCATAACCTTCTTTTTAACGCTTTCGGGAGTTATGCCGTGCTCCTCGTTATACTGCATCTGAATTCTGCGGCGGCGCTCGGTCTCGTCCATCGCTCCCTTCATTGAGCGAGTAACCGTATCAGCGTACATTATTACTCTGCCGTTTACGTTACGGGCGCACCTACCTATGGTCTGAATAAGAGAGGTCTCGCTTCTGAGAAAACCTTCCTTATCGGCATCCAGTATAGCAACAAGCGACACCTCGGGAATATCAAGGCCCTCGCGCAAAAGGTTTATACCGATAAGCACGTCGAATTTGCCGAGTCGCAAATCGCGTATGATCTGCATTCTTTCAATAGTCTCGACTCTGTGATGAATATATTTTACCTTGACCGAATGAGTACCGAGATACTCGGTGAGGTCCTCCGCCATTTTAGTGGTCATAGTGGTAACGAGAACCTTTTCACCGCGCTCGGTAGTTTTTCTTATTTCACCGATAAGGTCATCTATCTGACCTTCTATGGGGCGCACGGTTACCTCAGGGTCAATAAGCCCCGTCGGACGGATAAGCTGCTCTACCGTGCCGGAGCTTTCTTCGCGCTCAAAATCACCGGGCGTGGCACTGACGAAAATGACCTGACGCAGCTTTTCCAAAAATTCGTCAAAGAACAACGGGCGGTTATCAAAAGCCGACGGCAAACGGAATCCAAAATCAATAAGATTTTTCTTTCTTGCATAGTTTCCGCCGCTCATTCCGCGCACCTGCGGCAGAGTAACGTGCGACTCGTCAATGAACATTATATAATCGTCGGGTAGATAATCGAGAAGCGTATAAGGAGTTGAGCCTGCGGGTCTGCCCGAAAGAATTCTTGAATAGTTTTCAACTCCAGAGCAGAAACCGACCTCGCGGAGCATTTCTATATCGTATTTTGTTCTTTCCTCTATACGCTGGGCTTCTATAAGCTTGTTTTGAGACTTGAAATACTTAACACGCTCTTGCATCTCGAACTCAATCTGTGCTAACGCGGCTTCTCTTTTATCGTCTGATACGGCATAGTGCGTTGCCGGGAATATAGCGGCATACGCAAGTCTTTCGGTGACCTCTCCTGTCACCGTATTTATCTTTGAAACTCTATCAATCTCGTCTCCAAAAAACTCAACACGGATAGCCGTTTCCTTCGCGTTTGCGGGAAATATTTCTACTACGTCTCCGCGAACTCGGAATTTATTACGTATAAAATTCATATCGTTTCGCTCATAGCTTATAGATACTAGGCGCGCTGTGAGCTCATCGCGTGAAAGCTCCATTCCGGGGCGCACTGACACAAGAAGCTCTTCATATTCGAGAGGATCTCCAAGCGAGTATATGCAAGAGACAGAAGCAACGATAATAACGTCGCGACGCTCAAAGAGCGCGGAGGTTGCGCTATGGCGAAGCATATCTATCTCTTCATTTATCATAGCGTCTTTTTCTATATACATATCCTTACCCGGAATATAAGCCTCCGGCTGATAGTAATCGTAATAGGATACGAAGTATTCTACTGCGTTTTCAGGGAAAAATGCGCGGAACTCGGTGCACAGCTGAGCCGCAAGCGTTTTATTATGCGCAAGCACTACCGTGGGTCTTCCAACACGGGCGATTACATTCGCCATTGTAAAGGTTTTACCTGAGCCTGTAACACCGATAAGAGTTTGCGCGCGCTCGCCGCCCTCTATACCGCGAACGAGACCTTCAATTGCGGCAGGCTGATCGCCTGTCGGTGCAAAATCACTGACGAGCTTGAACTCGGCTCTTTTTTTATCACGCACAAACCTCACCTCCTAGAGAATAATTTTCTACATTCTATTTTATCATAGTATAGGACGTTTTGCAATATTTCAAACAAAAAATTCGTATATTCAGAAAGCCTCCCTGCGTAAGAGCGGAGAGGCTGTTTCCTTAGTTCAACATTTTTGTTCAATAATACTGAAAGATTTTTCATTTTTTGATTTTTTGTTCACTAGATAGCAAATCAAAAAAACGCCCCTATGTGCCGTTTTCCCTCAAGATACGAACTCACTCCCCTTCAAGATGCGCTTTTTGAGACTTTGCTCCGCTTTGTTTTAAAATGAACACTATGCTTCCCACATCTTGGCTTTATGCCCGTTTGCGAGAGCCCGCGGAGAAAAGACGAAAAAAGCGTATCGAAGAGAGATACGAACTCACTCCCCCCAAGATGCGCTTTTTGAGACTTTGCTCCGCTTTGTTTTAAAATGAACACTATGCTTCCCACATCTTGGCTTTATGCCGGTTTGCGAGAGCTCGCGGAGCGAAGACGAAAAAAGCGTATCAAGGAGAGATACATACTTTGAGATAATACCTCATATAGAAACAATCTCTCAGTCGCTTCGCGACAGCTCCTTTTGCGCGGGGGAGCCTTTGTATTCATAAAAGTGGGTAGCTTTGGGATTAGCAAAACAAAAAACGAGGGGCGATATACTCTCTCTTTGTATATCTGCCCTTCGTTTTTAGAATCAGCTTGCTGATTCCTGCAGTCCAATGAATAGTTTTCTATCTGCGTGCGCGCGGTCAGTCATACCGAGCGCACGCTCTTTATTTTGTGATTCGTTTTGTTTTTACTTGCGTGTGTATCACTTATGCTGTAGGATACTTGTAAGCATATGCGTTCTTCGCATAGTTGTAAAGCGCAACAACGAGATCCTTGCAATCAGAATTCTTATCAATGTGATACTGAGTAAAGGTTGCAAGATTGTATACACCGCCTGTAATCGTTGCAGCGTCCGCGCCTACAGTTCCGTTTGCATTGATAGTAAGATCGCGTGCGAAGCTATAAATCTTAAGACCGGAGATTCTGATTTCTCTTGAATCAGAAGCTGCGCGATTATAGGTGTATGTTCTATCGCCAAGCTTAATGGTTACAGTACCTGCGAAGTTATCCTTAAGAGTGAATACGTACGCGAGGTCATCGCTCTGGATATCTACGGTTGCAGACTTAAATACAGATGAGAAGCCGCTGATGTCATATACAGTCTCTACTGCGTAAGGGGTCACGGTTACGTTCTTAAGCATTTCTGCGATGGTAGCATCTTCTGCTTTCTCGAAATACTTAGATGCTTCGTTTGCGTAAGTGAGCATATAGTTCATAAGGCTCTTATCCTCAGCGGTAGATCCTTCTGCAGCAAGCACCTTTGCTGCGTAGGACGCAACGTTAATTGTTGCAGTGCAGGAAAGGTTATCATAAGTCGTGCCCATATATTCCTGAGGAGTTATAGCGAACGTCAATTTAACATCATCAGTTGCTGCATAAGCCTCACGGTAAACGGTTACCTTATTGTAGTTTACTCCGCCTACTTCAACTTCAACAGCAGTCTCGAGGAGCTCATTGCCGTCATTGGTTGTTATAGCGGTAACGTACTGATCATATGCCGCAGGAACGTAGAGATTAATTCCAAAGTCGGAATAGATAGAAAGGTTAGCGCGAAGACCTGAAATAGTTGCAGAAACATCGTAGGTAGGCTCAACGGTTGCGTCTTCCTGAATGCCCTTTACAATCTGATCTTCTTTCCAACCGGTGAAGGTGACCTTAAGAGCGTTAACAGTATAGTCTTCGAGTACAACTTCATCTGAAACATTTCCGCCCTTAACATAGGTATGAGTAACAGCCGCCTTGCCGTCAAGTCCGTTATAGGTTACGGTAACGGTATCTTCAGTAGCAGCAACCTTCTTAGTAAGAAGAGGAAGCTCAATTACACAAGCAGCATCAACCGCGGGGTTAGCAGCAACGAATTCATCCTTAGTGCCATAGCTTACGATGTAGTAATCGCCAACCTTGACAGAATCGTTTTCTACAGTCATACCTACGTTGTAGTAAGCAGCGACAGTATTTTCGCCAAGTACAGCATCGGTAGCAATGTTAGCTGCAGCAGTTCCCTCGCCCAAATTGCCGATAAGAGTGCCGTTTGACATGCAGTTATTGAAGGTAACGGTTGCGGTTTCATCAGCACTAACAACGTTGTCGCCAAGAGTTATAAGCTGACCGTTGGAGAATGATACGGTAGCTCCTGATACGGTTGCGATGCCTGCTTTGCCGTAAAGAGTATGTCCGTTAAGGTTGATAGTGATATCCCCATCTGCAAAGTTAGCTGCAGATTCAAGCACAACGTCACGAAGAAGAACGAAGGTATAACCGTCTGCAAGACTTGCGTATGCTGTTTCAACGTTCTCAGCAGTTACATAAGTTACTTTGTTTGCGCTATCCTTAACGTATGCATAAGGCTCAACGAAGGTATAAACCTCGTTTCCGTATATATCATAGGTCGTTTCATGAGGGTAAGAGCCTTCACCGATAGTGAAGTCATATCCGTTTGTAGCAATAGTACCGGGAGTCTTAATAACCTGCGATGCAGCAACGTCAGAGGTAAGGTCAAGAGCAGCACCCTGAGAGGTTGCACTTGCAAGCGCGGTATTAACGTCGGTCTGCTGGTCTTTACCGGATATCGAATAAGTATTCTTTATATACTTTGTTGCGGGAGCTGCGGTTACGTAGTTTTCAGCCGTTTCTGCGCTGGTCGCACCGTCGGTTTCACCGTTAAGATATTTGTTATAAGCCTTGAAGGAAACATTGTCAACGCAAAGGCTTGCGCCCACGTACTGATCTGCAGATTGAACTATGTCAAAGCGAAGACCCATAATGTAGGTATTTGCACTGTTAAAGTTTTTGGTGCAAAGAGTTTCATAACCCATATATACGCCGTTTAAGAAGATATAAACGGTACCGCCTCCGACATTACCGTTCGCGTCAGTGGTTGTTGTTGTCGTGTCGGTATATATTACAGCGGTAATGTGGTTCCACTCGCCTGCGGGCTTAAGCTTCTGATTTTTCGTCTTGCCTGCAAGTTCGTTGCCTACGTTACCGTCCTTATAAATTACAAATCTGTAGTCACTCTTACTTGCATCAGAGCCGTTAGTTCTCGCCTGAGAATATACGGTAGTCTGAGGATAGTAGCCAATCTCGGAATCGGTACCGAAATCAAAGTCAAGAACCGTAACGTACGCGCGGCTATCACCGGTTACTCTCGCGTTGTTTTTCGACGCAGAATTCGGCGCACCGAATACGAAGAATCCATCAGTACCGTCAGGTGCATCAGTTTCTGTGCTAAACTTACGAGTCTCAGCTGTAGAATCGCCCAAGGGAGTTACGCAATAACGAAGGTAGGAATTACCTACGGTATCGCCTCTGTAAAGCGAGCCCCTCTTGCAGGCAATCTGCATATCAGTGAATACTTCCGCATTATCGGTAAAGGTTTTTGCAGTAAGCGATTCCGAATAGAGGAGATTATAGGTAGCCGTGTTAGTTTGGTCAGAGGCAACCATATTGTAAATACCCTCAAAGCTGTAGTTTGCGCTGAAATAGGGAAGAATATTACTGTTATAAACCGAGGAGCCGCTTGCTGCGTCGGTTGTTACGTCTGACTTCTTTACGCAAAGGTAAGGATAGTCAGGGTCGCCGGCAGGATCGTAAATCCAAGTATATTCGCTTGAATTCGTGCCCATAGTTCCGTCGGGAAGAGTTATTGCCCTTCTTATGCCGTTTGCAAAAGCAAGAATATTCGTTCTCGTACCTAAGGATGCGGTTATGGCCGGTGAATCATCATAAGTAGCCACCTGATTCCTAGGGAAAGAAATCTTTGAATTTTCATCAAGATTAACTTCAACTGCACGAGAGATAATTCTGTAGTCACCCGTGCCTCTGTTGGTTCCGGGGGCATCAGCCACTCTGACCGTCGAGCCATAGAGATTGACAGCATTAGTTCCGGTATTATTCGTCGAGAATATAACTCTGCTCGAACCCTCAATGAGAGAG
>JAZRHO010000043.1:0-72521 GCA_045644805.1 Eubacteriales bacterium
ACACACAAGATGGCAGAAGCAAACAAGGCTTTTGCTCACTACAGATTTTAATTAGTATAAAGAAGGAGATTATAGTTTCATGCCAAGAGAGTTTTCACTTGAACGTACAAGAAACATCGGTATCATGGCTCACATTGATGCCGGAAAAACTACAACGACAGAACGTATCCTTTTTTATACCGGTAAGACTCACCGCATAGGTGAAACGCACGATGGTTCCGCAACGATGGACTGGATGGCGCAGGAGCAGGAAAGAGGTATAACGATTACATCTGCTGCAACTACTTGCTATTGGGTTCCCACAGAGTTCCACGATGATCCTGCAAAGGCAGCTGACAATAAGTACCGCATAAACATTATCGATACTCCCGGTCACGTTGACTTTACAGTAGAAGTTCAGCGTTCTCTCCGTGTTCTTGACGGTTCCGTTACCGTTCTTTGCGCAAAGGGCGGCGTTGAGCCTCAGACAGAGACTGTTTGGCATCAGGCAAACGAATATCACGTTCCCAGAATGGCATATATCAATAAGATGGACATTATGGGTGCGAACTTCTTCCGCGTTGTCGGAATGATTAAGGACAGACTTCACGCAAATGCGGTTCCCGTACAGCTTCCTATCGGAGCTGAGTCTTCGTTCCGCGGCATCATCGACCTTATGGAGATGAAGGCTGACGTTTATTACGATGACCTTGGTAAGGATATGAGAGTTGAAGAAATTCCCGAAGATATGAAGGCTCTTGCAGAAGAGTACCGCGCTAAGATGGTTGAATCTATCTGCGAGACTGACGATGATCTTATGGACAAGTACTTCAACGAAGAAGAAATTACCGTTGAGGAGCTCAGAGCAGCTCTTCGCCGTGCTACCATAGACAATAAGGTAGTTCCCGTATGCTGCGGTACATCCTATAAGAATAAGGGTGTTCAAAAGCTTCTCGATAACATTATCGAATATATGCCCGCTCCCACGGATATTGAGGCAATTAAGGGTGTTAACCCTGACACGGGTGCAGATGACGTTCGTCACGCAAGCGATGATGAACCCTTCTCCGCTCTTGCGTTCAAGATTATGACAGACCCCTTCGTTGGAAAGCTCTGCTTCTTCCGCGTATATTCGGGCTCTGTTACAAAGGGAACGGCTGTTTACAACTCAGTTAAGGATGCCGATGAAAGATTCGGACGTATCCTTCAGATGCATGCTAACGAAAGAACTGATATTGATACTTGCTATGCAGGTGATATTGCCGCTGTTGTAGGCGTTAAGAATACAACAACGGGTGATACCTTCTGTGATGAAAAGCATCCTATTATTCTTGAAAGCATGTTATTCCCTGAACCCGTTATCCGTCAGGCTATCGAGCCTAAGACGAAGGCAGGACAGGAGAAAATGGGTATTGCTCTTGCTAAGCTTGCAGAGGAAGACCCCACATTCAGAACTTATACCGATGATGAAACCGGTCAAACGATCATCGCCGGAATGGGTGAGCTTCACCTTGAAATTATCGTTGACAGACTTCTTCGTGAGTTCAAGGTAGAGGCAAATATCGGAGCTCCTCAGGTTGCATATAAGGAGACTATCCGTAAGAAGGTTGACCAGGATACAAAATATGCTCGTCAGTCCGGTGGTAAAGGTCAGTACGGTCACGTTAAGATCACTATTGAGCCTAATGAAACCGGCAAGGGCTATGAGTTCATCAATGCTGTTACCGGCGGTGCTATTCCTAAGGAATACATTCCCGCAGTTGATGCAGGTATCCAGGGCGCAATGCAGGCAGGTGTTCTTGCCGGCTACAACGTTGTTGACGTTAAGGTAACTCTTTACGACGGTTCTTATCACGAAGTCGACTCGTCTGAAATGGCATTCAAGATCGCAGGTTCTATGGCGTTCAAGGAAGCGATGCGACGTGCTGACCCCGTTCTTACTGAACCTATCATGAAGGTTTCCGTAACAACACCCGATGATTACATGGGTGATATCATCGGTGATATCAACTCTCGCCGTGGTCAGATGGATTCTATGGAGCAGATCGCTGTCGGAACTCAGAGACTCTATGCTCACGTTCCGCTTGCTCAGATGTTCGGTTACGCTACATCGCTCAGATCCCGTTCACAGGGTCGTGCGGTTTACGTAATGGAGCCCGACGGATTCCAGGATGTTCCGAAGAATATTCAGGAAGAAATCATTAAAAACAGAGCTAAGTAATCAAGCTTGAATTCAAGGCCCGTTTAATAAGAAGCGAGCCTTAAAGAAAAAATCAAAATAAAACAAAAATAAAAATAAAAATAATCCAAGGAGGATATTTAAAATGGCAAAGGCTAAATTCGAAAGAACAAAACCCCATGTTAATATCGGTACAATCGGTCACGTTGACCACGGTAAGACCACTCTTACTGCAGCTATTACCAAGACTCTCTCCCTTATGAACGGATCTGAGTTCCTTGACTATAGCCAGATCGACAACTGCCCCGAGGAAAGAGCTCGTGGTATCACAATCAACTCCAGACACGTTGAGTATGAAACTGACAACCGTCACTACGCTCACGTTGACTGCCCCGGCCACGCTGACTACGTTAAGAACATGATCACCGGTGCTGCTCAGATGGACGGTGCTATCCTTGTTGTTGCAGGTACAGACGGCCCTCTCGCTCAGACCAGAGAGCACGTTCTTCTTGCTCGTCAGGTTGGCGTTCCCGCAATCGTTGTTTTCATGAACAAGTGCGATATCGTTGACGACGAAGAGCTTCTTGACCTTGTTGAAATGGAAATCAGAGACCTTCTTAATGAGTATGAGTTCCCCGGCGATGACATTCCGATCGTTCGCGGCTCTGCTCGTGAGGCTCTTACCTCTTCTAACGGAGTTGATGCTCCTGAGTTCGCTTGCATCAAGGAACTTATGGCAGCTGTTGACTCTTACATTCCTACTCCCGACAGAAAGGCTGACCTTCCCTTCCTTATGCCTGTCGAGGACGTATTCTCTATCTCCGGTCGTGGTACTGTTGCTACCGGTAGAGTTGAGCGTGGTACTGTTAAGATGGCAGACGTTGTTGATATCGTAGGTCTTTCCGAAGAGAAGAAGTCTACTGTTATTACAGGAATCGAAATGTTCCACAAGCTCATGGACAGCGCAGAAGCAGGCGATAACGTTGGTCTTCTTCTTCGTGGTATCCAGAAGAACGAGATTGAAAGAGGTCAGGTTCTTTGCAAGCCCGGCTCTGTTCAGCCTCACACCAAGTTCGTTGGTCAGGTTTACGTTCTTACCGAAAAGGAAGGTGGCCGTTCTAAGCCCTTCTTCTCCGGTTACAGACCTCAGTTCTACTTCAGAACAACCGACGTTACAGGTATCATCACTCTTCCTGATGATGTTGAAATGTGCCGTCCCGGTGATAACGTTAACATGAACGTTGAACTCATCACTCCTATCGCTTGCGAAAAGGGTCTTAGATTTGCTATCCGTGAGGGTGGTAGAACTGTTGGTTCAGGCGTTGTTGGCGATATCCTTGCTTAATTCAAGGCTTTTGTAAAAGACTTTAATTGAGTCTGATGCAGGCGCTGTCGTGTAGTTGCGATAGCGCCTGTTTTTATAAAATGTAATATAAAATTACTTATAAATTATCTTTGGGGAATGGTGTAATTCCATACCGGCAGTATAGTCTGCGAAGAAGAAAAAATACGGATTTTGAAAATCTTAATTTACATCATACGTTTTTTTCCTCCCGAAAAGGTGAAATTCCTTTACCGACGGTATAGTCCGGATGAGAAAAGAAATATTTCATAGAATATAGCCTTATTTAGTTTGGCTGTTGATGTGCTTATATTTGTTTCCTCGGGAGCTTTTGGAGGCTTAGATAACGAAAATGGAAATGAAGAATATAGCAAATAAAAATATTAAAAAGTATATCGGTATCGGTATTTTTTCTGCGCTGGCTTTTGTTGTTGCTCTTGTTTGCAACATTATTCCGCCGATAGCAGGATTTCTCTCTCTTGATGTTAAAGATGCGGTGATTGCAATAGCATCCTTTGTTTACGGTCCTGTCTCGGGCATAATTATTGCATTTATAGCTGCATTCATTGAACTTATAACTATAAGTACTACCGCATGGTATGGCTTCATAATGAATTTTGCATCTTCTGCGATTTTTTCTTTTACTGCTTCATTTATATATAGAAGGCACCGAAGCATAAACGGTGCGCTCGTTGCTTTTTTTGCTGCCGTTATTGCAACGACAGCGGTTATGCTAATACTTAATATTTTTGTTACGCCGCTTTATCTTATTAAGATGCTCGGAATGCCAAAGACAGTGGCAACAGAAACGGTTATGGGTATGCTTGCGAAGATTCTTTTACCCTTCAACTCAGCGAAGGCTCTTTTGAATAGCGCAGTAGCGATGCTGTTATATAAACCGCTGACAGTCGCGCTTTCAAAAGCAAGTATCATAGAAATGAAGGCAAAGAGTCTCTCTTTTAATAAGTATTCGGTTATAATATTGATAGTTGGAACGCTTGCGCTTATAACGTCGATAACTGTGTTCCTTTTGATAAGCTGACAGTTTAAAAAGTTAGTATTATAAAATCTGAAAAATTGACCCTTAGTGTCTGAAATAAAAAATCCCGATGTGCTCTCAAAACGAGAGCCTCGGGATTTTTTTATAAATTTAACACGTAAAAAATTACATTAACATTATTATCAGCGGCATTGTAACGATTGAAAGAATTGTCGATACAGTAACAAGTCTTGAAACATATGCAGAATCGCAGTCATATTTTTCGGCAAACATAGTTGCTGATGATGCCGCAGGAGCGGAAGCAAGAATAACCACGACCATAGAAACTACATATGGAACTTCAAGTCCTATTAATCCAAGGAGCTTTATTAATGCAATGATTATTCCGGGAAGAATAAAGTGACGCATTGATAAAAACAAATACATATACTTGTCTTTAAAAATACCGGAGAGATCTATGTCGGCAATACGTATTCCTATAACAACCATTGAAAGAGGAGCGACCAGATTTTTTAGCATTATCAATGACTCTGTCATCAATTTTGGAATGTATCCGTCAATTGGCAGTATAAAGAATAAAAGACCGAGCAGTGCTGCTATTGTTACGGGGTGAATAATCGCCTTGGAAAAGGATGCTTTTTTGACTTCGTGATGGTCATCAATACCGTTTTCATTCTCGTCACGGCCCTTGTTGCATATCAATACACCGATAGACCAAAGGAACAAATTGAAGGTTATATTGTATATAGATGCGTAGAGAGTAGCTCCGGGATAGCTTTCCTCAAGAACAGCAGCAATAAGCGGAATTCCCATAAATGCCGCATTTGAGAAGATAGTCGCGAAACGTAGCATGCGCTGCCTTTCGTCCGGAGTTCTCTTGTACATAACCCATGATGCAGCTGTAAATATACTATGTGCTACTATTGAAAAGGCAAAAACATATAGTGAGTTTATAAGTATTTCCTTGTCAAAAGGTTTTAGATAGGCAAGGAAAATAAGAGCCGGCTGTGCTATATAAAGCACAAGATTTGACAGACCTTTACTAAATCCGTCGGAAATCATATTGCATTTTTTTAAAATAATACCCGGCACCATCATTACAAACAAAAGCGCAACGTTATATATTATCTGAGAAACTATCATATTAATTACAAAAACTTTCTTTAGTATTCACGGCAAAATGCCTTTGTGATTTCTATACTGTTAGCTGCCGCAATAGTAAGAAACTCCATATAATCCATAGAGCTTCCTTCGTCAGCAGAGTCGGAAATTGCGCGTATAACACAGCACGGGGTACCGTTAACGTAAGCTACATGAGCTATTGCCGCGCCCTCCATTTCGCAAACGTCAGCAGAAAATTCTTTCTTTATATAATCCTTTTTTTCTTTGTCCGAAACAAAAAGGTCGCCTGATGCAATTGTTCCCGTATGGCAGGTTATCGAAAGTTCCTTTGCGGCCTGCCTTACTATCTGACGTGCCCTTTTGTCGGTTTCAAAGTATATAACGTTTATACCCGAAATCAATCCCTTGGGATCTCCCAGTGCAGAGGTGTCCATATCGTGTTGAACGAGTTTTTCCGCAACAACGACATCGCCCACCTTTATGCCCGTCGCGAGCCCTCCACCGACACCTGTGTTAATAATAATCGATGGGGAGTAGGTAAGTATCATCGCTTCTGTGCAGAGTGCCGCAAACACCTTGCCTATTCCGCATCTTGCAATAGAAACGAGCTTTCCTTCGAGTGTTCCTACGTGAAACGTTATAGATCCGGCTGTTTCCTCCTTGTGCTCTTTAAGAGAAGCAATAAGAGCGTCTACCTCTGTGTCCATAGCACCGATGATGCCTATGTCAACCTTTATTTTCATTTTTTGACTCCTTTATGTGGTTGGATAATCAAATCTTTTGGGATTGCAATGAAGAGTTTTAAGATATATTTCACATTCTTTTTTTGCTGCATTGAGACTAAGGTTCTTGTAATTGCCGCATTCCTTGCGCACTGCTCCAAACATTTCGCCGTCGTGGTTTATAATTTTTTCAAGCACGCGGATAATAGTGTTATAAACAGTCTCTTTTGATGTATCGCGAACCAAAAGATAAAAACCTGTCTGGCAACCCATAGGTCCGAAATATATTACTTTATCGGATATTTCGCTGTTTCGTATAAAAGTAGCAAACATATGCTCTACAGAGTGCATTGTGATATTATCCATATAATCGCCTGCGTTCGGCTTTCTTGTTCTGAGATCGTACGTTGTGATATCTCCGTCTATTCTGGAAATATAAATACCCGGCACAATATAATCATGATCAACTGAAAATGAAGCTATTCTGGATATATCTTTTTTTGAATTCATATTTTACTCCTTTAAAAGATTGAATTCGCCTAAAAGCGATGAAAACAAAGCTTTTAGGCGCCTTCAATTTGTTTTTAGGAACGTTCTTGCTGATTGAATATAAAATTAAAATTCGAGTCTTTCTTCGATGTATGACTTAACGTCGGAAATCGGAATTCTTACCTGTTCCATGGTATCTCTGTCACGAACTGTTACGCAACCGTCGTTCTCGCTCTCAAAGTCGTATGTGATGCAGAAGGGAGTGCCTATTTCATCTTCGCGGCGGTATCTCTTACCTATTGATCCCGTCTCATCAAAATCAACAGCGAAATACTTAGCAAGAGAATCGTAAACCTCAAGCGCCTTATCGGAAAGCTTCTTTGAGAGAGGAAGTATCGCAGCTTTATAGGGTGCAAGCGCGGGATGAAGGTGAAGAACAACTCTTGTATCTCCTTCACCGAGCGTTTCTTCATCGTACGCGTCGACGAGGAACGCAAGCGCAACTCTGTCCGCACCAAGCGAGGGCTCTATAACGTAAGGTGTGTATCTTTCATTAGTTTCAGGATCGAAGTATTTCATATCCTTTCCTGAGAATTTCTCGTGCTGGCTGAGGTCATAATCTGTTCTGTCAGCAATGCCCCAAAGCTCACCCCATCCGAATGGGAAGAGAAACTCGAAGTCTGTGGTGGCCTTTGAGTAGAAGCAAAGCTCTTCCGGGTCATGATCGCGAAGACGGAGATTTTCGTCCTTCATTCCGAGATCAAGGAGGAATTTATGGCAGTAATCCTTCCAATATGCGAACCATTCAAGGTCTGTGCCGGGCTTGCAGAAGAATTCGAGCTCCATCTGTTCAAACTCACGTGTTCTGAATGTAAAGTTACCCGGAGTAATTTCGTTTCTGAAGGATTTACCTATCTGAGCAATACCGAAGGGAAGCTTTTTTCTTGTAGTTCTCTGTGCTGCAGGGAAGTTTACGAAAATACCCTGAGCAGTTTCGGGACGAAGATAAACTGTGCTTGTAGAGTCCTCGGTAACACCTATAAAAGTTTTAAACATAAGATTGAACTTCTTTATATCCGCAAAATCGCGTCCTCCGCAGATAGGGCAGGTAATATCCTTTTCTTTGATATAAGCCGCCATTTCCTCGAAGCTCCATGATGCAGGATTGTCATTAAGACCGTTTGCAAATGCATAGTCCTCTATAAGCTTGTCCGCTCTGTGACGGGCCTTGCAGCCCTTGCAGTCCATAAGAGGGTCTGAAAATCCGCCAACGTGACCGGAAGCTACCCAAGCCTGGGGATTCATGATTATAGCGCTGTCAAGTCCTACGTTATAGCGCGATTGCTGTACAAATTTTTTCCACCAAGCGCGTTTCACGTTGTTCTTGAATTCAACACCTAAAGGACCGTAATCCCATGAGTTCGCAAGACCGCCGTAAATTTCCGAGCCGGGGAAGATGAAACCTCTGGTCTTGCACAGAGCAACTATTTTGTCCATTGTCTTTTTGCTGTTTTCCATTTTATATCTCCGTTTTGTAAATAATTGTTATCAATTTTAAATGATTCTGCCTTTTATTACACCATCGTCGAGGCTTTCAGGCATAATAGATTTAATCACGCCATGTAAATTTTCATCTGATTTGACCATAACCTCTACGAAGTTGTGCGAATGACCAAACCAAAAATCTCCGCGTTTCTCTTCAAATATGGATGGCAAAGCCTTTTGTGCTTTTACAATATCCAAAAGAACCTCGGTTTTAATTTCGTTTACATATCGTATAAGCTCTTCGCTTCTTTGATGCTTTATACATTCCGAAACTTGATCGGGGTATTTCTCAGCGGGCGTGTTTTTTCTTTTTGAATATGCGAAAACATGCGCATCTAAAAATCTTGCTTCTTTTACGAAGCGAACCGTGTCAAGAAAATCCTCGTTGGTTTCTCCCGGAAATCCCACCATAATGTCGGTTGTAAAGGTTGCATCGGGAAAGGTTTCACGTAATCTTTTGATTGTATCCAGCGCTGAAGCTCTGTTATATCGGCGCTTCATCGCGCGAAGTACTGAATCAGAACCGCTTTGGATTGAAAGATGAAAGTGAGGCGCAAGAATTTTTAAATCTTTGACCTTTTCAATGAAGTTTTTGCCTATAAGCTCCGGAGCGAGAGATCCGAGCCTTATGCGCTCAGCGCTTTTTCTGCTGTCAAGCTCACAAAGCAGATCCGCCAAGCGGTAATTATCTTTAAAATCAGCACCATAAGAGCCGGTTTCGATACCGGTAAGCACTATTTCGCGCACTCCGCTTTTTGACAGTGCTTCAACTTCGGATATGACATCTTCCTTTGCTTTTGACCGAACTCTTCCCCTGGCAGACGGAATAGCGCAATACGTGCATTTTGATTCGCATCCGTCTTCTATCTTAACATATACACGGGTACGGGGACCTTTGGTTATAGTCATTTTTTCAAAGGGCTCTGAGTCAATGTCTGTAACGTTAATATGCTTCTCGTTTTGTGAAAAGAGATGATCTGCTATATCGGCAAGCTTCATTTTGCCGGCAGATCCTATAACAGCGTCTACATCCGGAATAGAACTTACTTCTTCGGGGGAGCGTTGTGAATAGCATCCGCAGACAAGCACCTTTGCACTCGGATTCCTTTTCTTTGCGCGTCGAATTATCTGCCGCGATTTTCTGTCGGCCTCAGCGGTTACGGTACACGTGTTTATAACGTAGACATCACATTCACGCGAAAAATCCGCAATCTCATATCCGTGTGCTTCAAAACTCTCTGCAATAGCCTGTGTTTCATACTGTGAAACCTTGCATCCAAGAGTATAAAAACCGACACGCCTTGTCGGGTATGCGCTATTTGTCACTTTGAATAGACCTCTGGCTTTAAGATTCCTACGAACGGAAGGGCGCGATACATTTCGGCATAATCAAGGCCGTAGCCTATAACGAATTCGTCGGGTATTTCTACACCGCAGTAATCGGGCGTAAAGCTTACTCTTCTGCGTGAGGGCTTGTCAAGAAGCGTGCATGTTTTAACACTCTTTGCTCCCTTGAGCGCAAGATATTTTGTAAGATGCGAAAGAGTAATACCGCTGTCTATAATATCTTCAATAATCAAAAAGTCACAGGTATCAATATCAGGTCTGAGAAGGTCAAGAGCGATATGTATCTGACCGGTTGATGCAGTTCCCACACCGTAAGATGAAACCTTCATGCAATCTATTTCGACGGGCACGGTTATTTTCTTCATCAGGTCACCCATGAACACGAGAGAACCTTTGAGAATGCATACCAGAACCAGCTTTTTATCAGAACCGCTGTAATCGCGGTCTATTTCTTTTGCTATTCTTGTAACTATTCTGTCAAGTTCGTCTTCACTTATCATAATTTCTTTGATATCGTCCTTGATGTTCTTCATTATAGCAAATCCTTACCATTCTAAGTTTGATTTATATATTTTATCATAAAGCTTTGATAAAGTCAACACCTTGTCAAAAAATGTATTCTGTCTTCAGCATCGTATGATGTAAATATCATAAAAATAAAATTAAAATCACTTTTCAAAAAACACTTGACAAACTTAAAAAATTGTTATATAATATATTCTGCTTTCGTATGGTCGTCTGAAGTGTACGAAAAAAGACGTTAGTAATTCAACAAGGAGGTGCAGATCGTGAAAAGAACATATCAGCCTAAGAAGAGACAGAGAAAAAAGGAACATGGCTTTAGAAAAAGAATGGCTACAGCTAATGGTAGAAAAGTTCTTAAGAGAAGACGCGCCAAGGGTAGAGCTCGTCTCACCTATTAATTCGGTCACATAGTTGGAAGTGACATACAAATCCTCCGATAAGCAGCGCTCTTAAGTGCATTATCGGGGTTTTTGTTTAATAAGGATTTTCACTTTGCGGAGGCAAAAATGAAATTCAGAGCAATAAAGGAAAATCATCTTTTCGGGAAAGCGTATAATAAAGGCAAAAGAGCGGTGACGTCGGCTCTTGCAGTTTATATATTACCTGACTACGCGGCGAAAAGGCTTGAAAGAAGCGACACCAGAAAGCAACTGAAAAACCGTTACGGAATAACGGTATCTACAAGAGTAGGCGGTGCTGTTGTAAGAAGCAGATGCCGAAGAATTATCCGCGAGGGACTCGCAGCTATTGAGAAAAAAGGTAATCTTAAGACAGGATATCTTGTTGTAATAGCGGCAAGGAGCGCCCTTGTAAAAATGAAAAGCACGCACGTTGAGCGTGAGCTGGATGCGGCTTTTTCGAAACTCGGAATTTATAAACAATGAAATATGTGATGATAGGTTTGGTAAAATTTTACCAAAAATTCATTTCTCCTCTCAAACCGACCTGCTGCAGGTTTACTCCGACCTGCTCTGCCTATGCTATTGAAGCATTTAAAAAACGAGGCTTTTTCGTAGGTTTTATACTCATGGTATGGAGAATTTTGAGGTGTAATCCCTTTTGCAAAGGCGGTTATGACCCTGTTCCCGAACGAGGACTTAGAAACCCGAAGCGCAGACTAGAGGAGAATGACTCCGAGGAGAACGGCTCCGAATATATTGATTCGGAAATTGAGCAATCAGAAAATATTAAAACAGAAAAGGAAATATCAAATGACAAAGAGACATAATAAAAGGTTACACAGAGTTGTATCCTTGTTTGTCATGATTTTTATCATAGCAACCGCAATATTCACTCTTTCCGCATGCTCCGGTAGCAAAAAGATCGAAGCGCAGGGTGATAAGGAAAGTGATATTGAATTCGTTGCCCGTGTTGTGGCTTCAAATGAAACCTTAAAGCTCAGGTTTGTCGCCGCTTCCCGCGGATATGATACCTCGGCAGAGAGCTTTGATGATTCGAAAATTGATAATATGGTTTCCAAAGCCCCCGACGTAGAAGCGGCTAAAGCCGCTCTTGCGGAAATTATTGATGACAGCAAATTTAAAAAGAGCGAAAGCAGAGATTTTCTAAACAGCTTTAATGAAACTCTCACCGCGGGTCAGATTCTTGAAATCGTTGATGAAATGAGTGTAGAGTACGACCTTGACGTTGAGCACGGATTCTTTGAATATATTCTTGTGGGTATAGGAAAAGCGCTTGGCTGGATGACGAAAATATTCGGTCAGCAGTACATTGTGGCTATTTTGGTATTCGCTCTTGTTGTGGAAATACTTATGCTTCCCGTATCTATTAAGCAACAGAAGAATTCGGTAGGCATGGCAAAGCTCCGTCCTAAGATGGCGAAGATAGAGAAGAAGTATGCCGGAAGGACCGATCAAGCGACCTTACGTAAAAAGCAGGAAGAAATAATGGCGCTTCAAAAAGCAGAGGGATACAGTCCCTTCTCCGGCTGCCTGCCTCTTCTCCTTCAGCTTATTATAGTAGGTTTCATTCTCTATCCTATTATTCAAAACCCACTTCGGTATATGCTTGACACTTCAACAGGCTTCTCCGAAGCATTGCTTTCTTATGCAACTTCATCGAAAGCTTTGGGTGGTCTTGGACTCACACTCAGCTCGAAGAGCAACGTAATTGAGCTCCTTTCAATACTCAATGCCGAAAACATTCAAGGCATTAAGACCTTCCCTCTCATTGCGAACGGTAATGCATGCTATGAGGCGTTTATGAGTCTTAGCATTCCTAACTTTGCACTTTGGGGAATCAACCTCGGTAAAGTACCGCAGATACTTGATATTCTCGTTATCGTTCCTATCCTTAACGTTGTGCTTCAATGGGTATCCATGAAGCTTACGAGAAAATGGACAGGAAATACCATGGCTATGAGCGGTGCGGATGCTCAGACAAACGCATCTCTTAAGATGATGGACATAGTGATGCCTCTTATGACACTCTTCATTATGTTCCAAGTGCCTGCGCTTATCGGTATATACTGGCTGTTCCGTTCTGCACTCTCTCTTCTTAAGCAATTTATTATGAAAACCGTTTTCCCGATTCCGACGTATACAGAAGAGGAAATTCGCGAAATGGAGAAGCTTGAGAAAGAACGTCAGAAAGCTGAAAAGGCAATTATCAAGTCTCAACCCAAATACCGTTCTCTTCATTATATAGATGAAGACGATTATGAGGAATTACCTGAGATTAAGTCAAAAAACAGCACAAGTAATAAAAATATTAGCTCGGATAAGCCGGAAATCAAAGATTAAGCTTGACAAAAAAGAAAGGCATTATTATGTTAAAAGAAATAATTGCAACAGGTAAAGATATTACCATAGCTAAAGAAAACGCAAGAGCAGCCCTCGGCGCAGGTCCTCTTGATGATGTTAATTTTGAAATAATCGATCTTGGAAGCAAAGGATTCCTTGGATTTATGGCAAAGCCTGCCAAGGTAAAAGCAACCATCGAAATTCCTGATGTTCACGAGCCCCGCCAAAGAAAAGAGCGCCCTGTCAGAGAGAAGGACGCTAAAGCTGAAGGCGGCGAGGAAGCAGTAAAGGAAAACCGTGCTCCTAAGAACAACAATCATAAAAAGAACAATCGTAAGAAAAATGACAGTAAAAAGCCTCGCGATACCGAAATCGAAGTTAAGTCTGCAACGGTCGTAGAGCCGTTGAAGATGGAGCGACGTGAGGTCGCTGACGGAGAGGATATGTCTTACGAATTTGTAAAAACAGTTCTTTCCGACATCGGACTTGATGCGTCGGCAGAGCTTTACGCTTGCGAAGACGGAACAAGAAGAATTGTTATTGTCGGAAACGATGCGTCAACGCTTATCGGTCATCACGGTGATACTCTTGATGCGCTTCAATATCTTGCGAACATTGCATCTTCGAGAAAAAATGTTAACGGTGAGCGCGACAAGAGCCGTGTTACTATCGATATTGAAGGATACAGAGCAAAGAGAGAAGAGACTCTCCGCGCACTTGCACGCCGTATGGCAGCTAAGGCACTTCGCAACAAAAGAAGTGTTATGCTTGAGCCTATGTCCGCTTATGAGAGAAGAATAATTCACTCTGAAATTCAAGGAATTGAAGGCGTTAGCACAAATTCCGTAGGCTCGGATTCGAACAGAAAAATCGTTATATTCCTTACTGATAAAAAGCCTCAGGGTATTTTTGAGGAAGAAGAAACCGTAACTTCGCTTAAGACAGAGTTTGCGAAGGACGCAGATGATGTAACCGAAAGCATTGCGGCTGTTGAAGCACCTATAACTGTTGCTGAAGAAAGCGATAGCGAAACGGTTCTGCTTGAGCAGACTCATCCTGCCGAAGACTCCGTCGATGAAGACGAAGATATCAAGTAATATGGTATTTGCTACAACCATTGCAGCAATCTCAACCCCACCCGGAAAGGGTGGGGTTGCGGTTATAAGAATATGCGGCAAAGACGCGCTTTTTATATGTGATAAAATGTTTTTACCAAGAGGGGCGTCGGTGCTTAAAGATAAACCGAGATTTCAGATATATGGAGATATTCTTTATCAAGGCGAAGTTATTGATGACGGTCTTGCAACCTATTTTCCGGCTCCCAATTCATACACGGGTGAGGATATTGTAGAGATAAGCTGCCATGGAGGTATGCTTATTTCACGTATGGTATTGGAATCTGCGCTGATTTGCGGCGCATCATTGGCGGCTCCCGGTGAATTTACAAAAAGAGCGTTCGTAAACGGAAAACTTTCGCTTACGGAAACTGAAGCCGTAGCTTCGCTTCTTGAAGCTGAAAGCGATTGGCAGGTAAGGCTATCAAGACCTTCTTCACGTACGAAGCTTGCTTTTCGCATTGCTGAAATAAGGGAAGAGCTTACATCTGTTCTTTCTTCTATATATGCGCGCATAGACTATCCCGATGAAGATCTCGGAGAGCTTACAGATAAAGAAATTATGGATTTGATATCCGTCTGCATGTGCTCGATAAGTAAACTTATGTTGACATATAAAACAGGAAGAGCTGTAAACGAAGGCATTAACACTGTTTTGTGCGGCAAACCTAACGTTGGAAAAAGCACACTTTATAATCTTTTGCTTGAAGAAGATGCCGCTATTGTTACAAATATTCCGGGTACAACACGTGATGTGCTTGAAAAGCGAATATCTCTCGGAAAAGTAATGCTGAAGCTTTTTGATACGGCGGGTATAAGAGATGATGTTAAAGATACTGTAGAATCAATAGGAATAAGTCGTTCGCGTGAAAAAATAGATTCGGCAGACCTTATATTTGTTCTGTTTGATTCGTCAGGAGAGCTTGATGAAGAGGACGAAAAAATACTTGAGTATGTAGATAAAAAATCCGCTGCGAAGGTAGCCGTTATTACAAAATGCGATTTAGCTGAAAAAAAGAATGAAAAAATGCGCTCCTACCTTTCAGAGCGCGGTTTCGAGTATATCCTTGAAATATCCGCAAAACGTGACGGTGATGACGCAAGAGAATTACTCGCAAGGCTTTGCGATAATCTTTTTATTGATGAAAAAATAAAAATTGGAGATGACGCTGTCATATCCTCGGCGCGCCAATATGCTGCTCTTGTAAAGGCATCGGAATTTTTGAGGACGGCATACGATGCCTATTCTATCGGACTTCCGTCAGATGCTGCGAGTTCAGATATAGAGCTTGCTTTGGGTGCGATATCCGAGCTTGACGGACGCGCTGTAAGCGAGACTGTTGTTGCGGATATTTTTTCAAAGTTTTGCGTGGGAAAATAAATTATTTTATCACCAATGTGGTTATGCCTTCAAACTCTTCTGTGAGACTGAGTCCAAGCGCTAAACAAATCAGCACGACGGCACCGATGCCTAAGATTCTTTTCATATAAAAATCCTCCTGTTTTGGATTGATTGTCTTTAGTCTTCCCAAGTGTTGGGAAATCATACAAAAGGAAAACTTTATGGAGAACAAAAGATTTTCTAAAAACGATAACGGCTTTATTTGTCAAAATTGCGGAGAAGAGGTATTGCCTCTTGGATATACCTCGCGAAATCATTGCCCATTTTGTCTGTGCTCGCTCCATGTGGATATAAATCCGGGAGACAGGAAGAATCCTTGCCAAGGAATTCTTCGTCCCATAAGCGCGCTGCCAGACCCTAAGAAGGGCTATGTTATAATACACCGTTGCGATAAGTGCTCGGCTACAGTAAGAAACAAAGCAGCTCATGAGGCTAAGGTACAGCCTGACAATTTAGACCTAATAATAAAGTTAACAGCTATGCATTAATAAAATACCGACTTCGGATTTAACGCGAGGTCGGTCTTTTTTGTGTAAACAAGACAAATAATGTCGTAAAAACTGTTATCAATTTGTTTACAATCGCTCTCTTGACAAGTTTACTGCGCCTACTATATAATAACCGTAGAGAGGCAAAAGCCTATCGATCTATCAAAGGGGGAGTTTTTCGTATGAAAATCAAAAACGTATTTATCTCGCTGATACTTGTAGTTCTTATGGTATTTTCATTTGTATCCTGCTCCTACGAGGGCGGTTCCGAAGATTACGGAGGCGGATCTGGCTCCGGAATGGATTCCTTCGGAAGCAGCGAAGGTAAGGGGTCAGCAGACGCTGAAATAGGAGATACCTCTGATAGCACAGAGCCTTCGGACGAAAAAACAGAAGATGATAACTCTGTTCCTGCCGGACTTATAACCGCAGGAGCTTGGAATGACAACGATAACTATGAGTATTGGAAACAGCTTTTTGAACAAGGCGACGAATCCAACGGTAAATTTTTTAATTATTCAGGCGATAATTCATGGGGATTCTCTTCTTATAGGAGAATTAAGGTAGTTGTAAAAAACGGAGATAACACAGTCGCAGGAGCAAAGGTTATCGCAAAATCCTCCGGTGATGAGACACTTTTTAGCGCTGTTTCTGATGCAAGCGGAGTTGCATATCTGTTTGTCTCGGAACAGAACGGTAAAATAAAAGTGACCTCATCGGATTATTCGTCAGATGCAGAATTTTCGGAACAGACAACAGAGCTCACGGTTAACCTTAACGGAGCTGAGGAGAAGAAAAATATAATAGACATTATGTTCGTTGTAGATGTAACGGGCTCAATGGGAGACGAGCTGTCTTATCTTAAAGCCGAGATAGCCGACGTAATAAACAGAGTATGCACAAATAATAGTGAGACCGTTGTAAACCTCGCGTTTCTTTTCTATCGTGACAGCGTTGATGCCGAAGAATTCAAATACTATGATTTTGTTAACGTGACTGCACCGGAAGGACTTGCTATTCAGCAAAGTGCGCTTGATTCGCAACACGCCAAGGGTGGTGGAGATTTTCCTGAATCTGTAGACGAGGCACTTATTATGGCTATGGAAAAGCAATGGAGCACAGGCGCTACCACAAAGCTTATATTCCACGTTCTCGATGCTCCGCCACATTCGACACAAGCAGATAAAACGAATTATAAGGCTGCAGTAGATGCCGCTGCCGAAAAGGGAATAAGGATATGTCCGATTCTTTGCAGCGGATCCGATACTCTAACTGAATATCTGGTTCGTCAAGCGGCCATATATACAGGAGGAACATTTATATATATAACCGATGATTCGGGAATTGGAAATTCTCACCATGATCCAAATCTTCCTAACGTTACGATAGAAGCACTTAATTCCTTGCTTGTGCGTCTGATAAACGGATACCATAGCGGTACGTTTGCGGATCCGGTCGATTGGAGACAAGAGGTTAAATAAAACAATATTAAAGAGGGTAGCTCAAGTTCAAAACTTGAGCTACCCTCAAATGCACCAAGGGTACAGTAATTATTTCACTCCATTCGAGATATAAGCTTCAATAATATTCGCCTTGGTCTCCATCCACAGAGATAAAGAGTGCTTGGAGTATGAATAACCTGCGCTGTAACCGCGGAAGCCTATAATAGGCAAAGCAGAGAGCTTCAGAATACCGTTTAGGACATCCGATAAGGTCATACCGTCTTTTGCGCTTAGCATGACAGATACCGTTACAGTCATGCAAATTGTAGAGGGTATCATTTTCAAAAGAAGTATCGGAATTTTTCTTTTGTCCGGATTTTCAAGCTCGCTTCGCCCGGAATCGCGTTCGCGGCTGAGAAGAGTTTTAACGTTCAAGTTCGCGGGCTTTATTCTTTGCGCGCGTCGAAGAGCCTTAAGACTTTTTTTATCAAATTTTTTGCCGTTTTTATATTCTTCAATTGATTTAAGCGATAACCCGTGTGAAAAAAGAATTGAGTTTTTTCGTGATTGTGCTTCACGCTCGGCATAGCTTTTGCAAAATGCGCGCAGACTTTCGATATCTTCGCCTTTGATAAGGGAACGAACGTTATCGTACCGGTCCTTGGCACGCATATATTCTTCTGTTTCCGTGCCGCTTCGTTCTCCGGCGTCTTCAAGAGAAAAATATATTATGTATGAGGAAGTCATTAAAAGAAGTAACGTGCCTAAAAATTCTTCGGTTATAAATCCTGTAAAGCTTATATCGGTGAACGTTACGGCAATCATAACAATTGCGACGACTGCCGCTATAAGCTTACCCATATTGTCAATTGCCGTTTTTGTAACCTTCTTCATAAGCTCTTCGGAATCAAGAAGCTTGTCCTCAAAGTCGGAAAAGTTTTTCATTTGTTTGTATCGCCTGCCATTCTTGAAAGCTTAAAGAATATCGCTGCTAAAGCATTTGAAATAAAACCGATAAAGGATATGACCGTCATTTCATCTGCTATTTTTGAAAGAGTGAAAAAAAGAATAAAAATTATAAGCCAAATCGACCATACCGCAGGGGAAGAGAATATGCGTTTAAGCATTTTCCACAGCGGAGACACGCATATAAGAAGCAAAAGAAGAGTAAACCCCGAAACGGCCGCACCTTCGCCTCTTTCAAGCCAAAGGGGGAAATAAGAAAGAGTTGCCAAGGTAACCGGGATGACCGAGAGGGCAAAGCCTATTAAGAAAAACAGGATTTTTTTAGTCCTCAATGTCAAGGTTAACCTCTCCTTCCGAAAGCTCTGCTTTCATCGCGCTTATTTTTTCTCCGACACGGTCTTTTAGATATTGAGGAAGAGTTGCGGACATAAATATTTCATATAACATTTCTATTTCTGTGAGAAGCACTGCTTTTAAGCTCTCACTTTTTGCGAGGACTTTTTCTTTTTCTTCCTTTGACTCGTAAAGCTGTATGGCTATCTTTTCAAGCTTTGTGACAATTTCTTCTGTGCTTTGCAGCTTTTGCGTTAATTCATTTGAGATTCTCTTTGAATCCGAGCCGATATTTTCAGTTTTTTCGCCAATGCTTTTTACACCGGAAGAAAGAGCGGATAAGGCTTCCTTAATAAGCGGTATAAGCCCCTTCTTGTAGCAAAGCATAATTATTATAGAGCCAATAAAGGCTAATGCCGAAAGAATCTGAGGACTGTTTTCTAAAAAAGTGTTGAAAATAACGCTATACGGATTTTCCGTATCCGTATTCTCTAAAGGTTCATTCGGGGCGACCGAATGTTCTTGTCTAGTATCTTCGCTTATGTCTGTAGCTTCTGCGCAAAACGCTGAAAACGGAAGCACGAACACAAGTGATATTGCTAAAAGAATAATGACAGAAGCCTTTTTAATTGTTTTTTTGTGTTTCATAAAATCTCCTTTATGTTATGAAAATGTAAATAATTCTTTGTTTTTTACCTGCTCTTCCAGCAATAATATTGATTTTTCCAGCTTGGAGATTTTTTCATCAAGCTTAGTTATCGCGGTGAGAATTTTATCAAAATCCGTTTCGCTCGAAGAAATTCTTGAAACTTCGGATTCTTCAAAAAGGAATGGGGAGAGAGAATAGGTTTTATTTTTGCAGATAAGGCATGGAGATAATACACCTTCTTCAAGCTTTGCCTTTTCTATCTTGCAGCTTCCGTCTTTTAATTCAAACGTACGCTTTCCTAACGCAATCTTGCCTGAAAATGACGGAGGAAGTAAAAACATAATACTGGACTCTCCCAACGCGCTTTTTATCTTTGAGAGAAGAAACATGGGTTTATCAGAAAAAAGTCCCGAACTTATGTATTTATAAATTAGTGAAGTCATAAAAATTCCTTTCTTTAAGCGTATTCTGCGTAAAACTTACGTGGTGCAACATCGGTAAGGACTTCTATCGTGGTCATTCCTTCGCGGTACGGGATGCTTACAGAGGTCTGCTCGTATTCAGCATTTTGCAAAACATAAGTAAATGCCATAGGGGTAGAGGTTAAATATTCACGAAGCGTATCTTTATCGGTGAATAAATTCGTATCCTTTAAATAAACGTAAGTTCCGTCATCTCCCTCGGCTATACCGCACTCGGCATCTGTAAGCTCGGAAAGACTTAACTTTTCGTAAAGCGATATAAAGCTTGATTTTTTACGCATAGGTTTTGAAAGGAATATTTTAAATATACCTTCGATGTCGCTTTCTTCTATCCCTGTCTCTGCGTTAAAGTATACAGAATTTATTTTTCTTTTTATAATACCTGCGGATAAATCAAACTCGTCCATGCTGTTTCCTATTCTTAGCAGTGGTTTTTCGATGAGTATTTCTGTGTTCTCGCCGTCGTATTTTTCAAACACACTATTAAAGTCGGTATGCTTACCTTCAAAAATTCCGAATTCAACAATCGAAATTCTGACGAACATATAAGAGTCTGCATCAGATGAAATAGATACGATAGTTTTTCCTTCTTCGCTGGGAATACAATAATAAAATCTATAGTCTTTTGTTGGTATTCTCATTTGACTTGAAGTTCCATCCGAATAATCAAAGCAAATACCGAAATTTCTATCTGTGAATGAAGTGTTGCTATACCAAAAATAAGCGCACAGACTGTATACCGTGTTCTCTTTGAAGCGTATTTTGCTTTTATCGAGAAATACAGTTCCGTCTTTCTCAGCGTTGTAAATAGCCGTATAATACGTGTCACTTAAGGTTGTGCTGTTAGTCACTCCTGCATTCATATGGGCATTGGCATAGTCTATTCCGCTTAAAACGTTTTTTCCGTGGCACCGTAAGGCAATCTTATACTTTCCTGTCTCTTCGTCGTAATTGCCGACACCGTATACCTCTGCCGAAGGCCCGAGTGTATAGTTCCCAAACATTTTTATCGTGCTCACCGTGTCAGAGCTTGCCTTTGCCGGAAGCTCAAGAATGTAATCACCGTTTTTTCGATGAAGCCAATTCTCGGTTTTCTTTATAAGCTTTGATACATCCTTACGCATTTGGCAAACCCCTCACCACTCCTTGCACGTCACCGTCATACCAAAGGAATATAGTATAATGAGTATTATCCTTTGGCAAAAGCTCTTCGTCAGCTACGTCATCTCCGGAAAGACGTATTTTTGACAATGTACTGAATACCGTCGCATCTTCTCCGGAATCAAAGCTGAGTTCAGAATAGTACTCGTTTTTTAATTCTTCGGGAAGTGATATTACGAGCTCCTTAAGAGTTCCGAGGCGGTATATTTTCGCATTTTCCATTATGATTTCGCAACTGTCGGTAATTACCGTTTTCGGAAGACTTGAGATAGCGTCATCGGTTTTTTTCATCTTTTCCTCGAGATTGATAATATATTCAGAAAGACTTTCTTCGCCAAGAGATAATATTTCGGCAAAAGCTCCGTTGGTTATATCTTCAAAAAGCGATGCCAGAGTGTGACCGTCATAAAGTCCGGTAGGAAGTGATGATGCGAGTGAATTTTCGCCGGTTGATGAAATGTCATCGAGGAGCGTGTTAAATTTTTCGATAATAAATAAAGGTAATTTGTCAAACGCTTCCTTCATATCCTTTGCCGTATATCCGCGACCGCCAAAGGCAGAGGGTGCGGTAGGGCGCGAGGGAAGAGAGGCGATTTTCAAATCGGATATTTCCGAATCAAGTATTTTTTTTGTATTCATTTTTGTCCTTTCAAGATTTTATCTGCATTTTTTTATTTTTCCCTTGATGGCAAATCTGTAAGCAATTGTGTAAATGCCGAATGGGGAAGCATATTCATCGGTATAAAGTGTGATTTGCTTTTCGACCCATCCTTTGGCTTTTTCGGATATGGGAATGGTATAAATGTCACTTGTGGTAAGGCAAAGAGATGAAAAATCCATATCGGCAAAGCTCAAATCTCTGTTAGGGAAGGTGCATATCTCGGAATATCCGTCTTTTTCTGTTCCTACTTCGCAACGGATGTGCCCCGAAGCCACAGCCCGACATTTTAAGGTTAGAGAATGCTTGACCGTGTTTTTCAAAAGGTGCGGTATTCCGCAATTGTCCTTCGCAGTTTTTACAGCGTATCTTGGAGCATGCCCTGCAAATGAATAATAATAATGATGAATACGTCTGCCGAATGCGCTGGTGTAGTCATCTGCGTCATAATCGGACGAATCTGTAACGCTCGGCGGAGCTATGCCTCGTTTGTCATTATTGAAGACGTAAATGCAGCCTTTGCTTGTTGAAAAGAACAAAAGATCTCCAACGCTCAGAATATGTGTTGCGGGATAAAAGCTTCCTTTCGTTTTTTCTTCCGTAGGATAGACCTCGTAATTTATACCGTTATCAGTTACGTAATAAATATATTCCTCTCCGTTGTATGCGCTTATAACTTCTCCGTTTGCAATCGTGTCGCACTTTTCATGAACCGTATATCCCTCGTGTGCAAAAGAGGCATATCTGTAAACGGTCTCATCATCCTTGTAAGTGCCAATACCCGAAAGGAAATACCATTCGTATTCCGGGTTGCCTTCTTTGCCCGTAAAGATATCTCTTGAATCTGCAAGATAAATATTACCCCCGACTGCAACAACGAGATATCCCCGCCACACGGCAAGCTTGGCTGATGCTATATCCTCCGTCAAAAATTTAGGGTTAATATTGTTTGAACGGGTAACGATACTTCTTTCAAGATTTATGGCTTGCTTTTCAAATGCTGATATACCTTTTTCGCTGATAAATATGGGATCATCAAAAAATGATATTGAAGCTCCTTTTGCGCAAAAACCGTGATGTGTATAGGAGACAGGATATATTTTTGGCATAATATCGCTGTTTGCAGACCAGGGAGTGTGGTAGAAAATACTTCCTGCCCCATCATCGGCTTCTTTAAATACCGCGAGTGAATCGCTCGTTCTTAACATTGATATTACATTGATATTTCCGGCACCGTCGCGAAAATAATTAAGCTCTCCGAAATAAAGAGGGTTGCTTTCACCGTTTTTATCAAAAGAAGAATAGAAAACATAGCCGGGATAATAGGGGTTTCCCGAAAGAAAAACTCTTCCGTCAAATATTGCGGCAACCCTGCATTTGCTTATTATTTCATTTACATCGCAATTTGCGGTTGAATGAACTGATTTTATAAATCCATCCCATCTCAATTCATAGTATTGAGGCAATGAAGTGAGAATTCCTTGGAAAATCAAGGTTTTTCCTTCTGCATCGGCCCTGTCATCAAGTGAGATTTTCAGCATTGAGCATAATCCGTCTTGCGTTATCGTTTTATACGCAATATCCTGACCGTCAAGCTTTACGTTTTCAATACCGATACAAGGATTGTTTATAGGTATTCCAATTACGGCAGAATTATTGCTTACGTTATAAGAAACGGTTATAGAACCGAGAGAGTTTGTGTTTTTGACAAGGGCAAAATCAGTTTGGCTGCCGGCGTATGTTATGCATTTAAGCTCATAGCAGGTGCTGACTGTATTCAGTCCTAAATCGGAAAGACCGAGTCCTAGGTGCAATGCATTAAGAACAGAACATCCGGAAAAGACCGCATCTCCAAGTTTGTATACCGAATCGGAAAAAATAACGGAAGTTAAAGATGTGCAATCGGAGAAAGCCATAGCACCGATTTCCGATACACCGTTAGCAATAATACATTCTTTTATAACTGTATTTTTCGCAAATGCGGAGGCACCTATTTCGGTTACTGTATAATACTCATCGCCTATCTTTGTTTTTGAAGGAATACAAAGCTGAGTTTCAAGCTCGTTGTCTATACCCGTCACCTTGCAGTATTTCTTTTCCTCGTTAGTGATAACGTATTTAAGTCCGCGGCTTCCGTAAGAAACTGATTCGCAGGATCCTATAACGTATTTTTCATAAAAAAGTCTGGTCAAAAGATTCCGCTGCTCGGCTTCTATTCCGTTTATATGAGTTGTGGGTATATATATGCCGCCATCCGTGTCGCTTATTTCACCTCGATAGGAGGAAGAGAGCTTGAAAATTTTAAAGCCGTCAAGTATGTATATTGCATCTCCGAAGACGAAGGATGTGCTTTTTTGGTGATTGATTCCGCTTGTGACTGTATAATTTTCAATAGAATCAATATCATTCTTTTTGAATTCATATAGCTTATTCAGTATGTGCGCAACTATTATTTCATCTCCGGATTCGTTTTTGTATGAATACAGACCGTTGCATGACGCACCAAAATCCGCAATCTTCCTGTATCCGGGTATGCTTTCGATAATTCCGGCTCCGTCGCCTTCATAATCACGGTACATATTTTCAAGGTAAGAAAAGCGTTTCCTTGAAATGTTTGAGCCGTCACCTGAAAAATCAACTCCGCCCATACCCGAATAAATAACGCTGTATTCCGATTTTGAGAGAAAATTGTTTTTACTGATAGAATTCATTTCGCCCACCCCGTGACGTCGGAATAATGGGAATTTATGTTTTTAGGCACCGTAAAACTCATTCTTCCAGATTCCTCGTGATATATCTGCATATAATAGGATGCCTTTTCGGCATCGTCGTCAAGCCAGATATAAGCCGCAGTCAGAATAGGACATAAATGCTCACATCTTTTGGGTACGTCTATGTCGGCATCGCGCTCATCAATACTCAATGCCTTCGGCAGGCCTTTGTATGATATAAAAACTTCTCCAAAGAAGGATGACGGCAAAGTTAGAATGTTACCGAGTATTTTCGCTCCTTCAATTGGATTTCCATTTTTGTCATAAGGAGAGCGCGTTGCATAAAGAAAGTTAGAAATAAAGTCGGTTATGGTGTATTCCGATGTATCTTTTATAATTGGTATATCATTCTCTGATTCGGATCTTACAGAGGAAAACGCATATAAATCCAAAATTGTAAAAGCAGTATCTGAAAAGAATGTAAGTGTGGCTTCTTCTCCGCTTATAAATCCGCGTATGTTCACCGTTCCGCAAGAGAATGAACGGCTTTTTGTACCGCTTGAATCCTTTATGCTGCAAGAACCCTTTCCGTAAACTCTGAAGCTGTATGCAACGGCGGGGGGAAGCTTAATAACAATGTCATTGCCTGGGGTGTACTCGTATGACGAAAGATGAAATACCGTATTATGTTTAGGAACAAAAACAATCCCGGTTTTCTCGTCGGCATGCTCGTTGTTTATAAATCTTATTGCTCGGTTGGCAGAGAAAATAAAATCTTCGCTGAGTTCTGTAGCTTCTTCGAATCCGAGGGCATATGTTTCGGATAAAAGTTGGTTTAATGTCATAAGAACTCCTTAAAATTATTATAATGAAAACTATAGTTTGCAAAAGGGCTGGTTTTGTAAAAGTGCAGCCCTTTTGCTGCTTTTTAAAGCGCTTCTGCTTCGGATACAGCTGTTGCCGAATCTACTGCGAGAAGGATGTGTTTATAAGTTCCAAAACCTACACCGAAACGGCATCTGCCGCCCCAAATATAGTTTCCTGTGTGATGATCTACCCAGTTTGATACAGTAAGGGGAACGCGATTGAAGAACATATTACCGGAAAGGTTCTTATTAGCCTCAGACGACATAATCATGAGTCTGTCATCGTTCGTCTGCCAGTTGGGCATAACGATAATATTCCAGTTGCCGTACTGAAGGTTAATATCGTTATAACCGTTTCCAAGCGCGCCTTCCGAGCCGCAAACCTTCTTTGCTACCGCTTCAGCGAGAGGACGGTTGCCGGGAAGAATAATAGTATCAGCGGTATAACCTAGCACCTCACCGTTTTCGTCCTTCATATTGCGGAGCTTGACTGCAAGCTCACCGAGTGCCTCTTCAAATACAGCGGTTGTTGCACGCCGTCCGTCAGTACCCGTGCCAAAAATATCACCCCAGAAATAATTGGATTGAGTAGAGAGAGAATTTCCTATTCCGTATGTATGATTGGCAGAGAAGAGCGCAAGGCCGTCGGGGGCTGTAAGATCAAGATTTGCCTTTGCAAAGGTGCCGGTAGTTTTCGTACCGTTTGAAAGAGCATATTCGCATATCTTATGCATTGTTTTGTAATAGGCGCGGGTGAAGTTTTCCGCGCGGCGCTTTGCGTCTTGAGCAACGCCGTAATTAGCGTCCTCCATCATTTCGGCTGTGATAGTGAATTCCTTCATGAACTGAATGTGCTCAATGAATTTGCGGTAGGTCTCCGAAATGGTGTCGTTTTCGCCGCCTGCGCCTTCTGCTGCTGCTCTGAACACATCAAATTCGTTCTGACCTATGATGGTTTCACCAAATTTGTTACTGCGTTCAACGTTAAAGAGCCAGTCACAGATACCGCCCTTTTTAGTCTGCATATCGCTTTCGTGCTCGATTACCATTTTGATGGGCGTTTCAAGCTTGCCTACAGCGCTGTTTGCAAGACCTGAAGATTTAGAATAAATTATCATATAAAATCCTTTCCTTAATTAAAATTTAACCGTTATGTTATTTCCTGCTTCGATAACATCGTTTATCTCAGCTATTGTGGCGACACCGGATGCAGTGGTTGCCGTAACATAAGCTGCACAGCTGTCACTGTCAAAATCAAGAGTAACCTTGTCGCCTGCTTTAAGAGCAGCAGGATCTGCATTTACTTTTGTTTCAAACAGCATATTAGGATATATCTCATAGCAGAGAATCTTTTTTTCTTCAAGAGCTGCGTTCTCAAGTGCAATATGTGTAGGAGTTTCGGTAGCACCGGCAGACTGAACTATGCCGTTTTTGAGAATGAGAGCTGTCCCGATATTAATTTTTGCAGAGGTATTTTTACTCATTTTTACAGGTTCGGGAACGTTAACTCCCGTATTTTGAATTTTTATAAGCTTAAACATATTGTTCCTTTCTTATTTTGTGACTTTTTTATATAGCTTTTGAATGTCTCTGTCTGAAAGGTCAGAGAATATCATTCGCGCGGCTTCCAGATCGCTGCTTGAAAGCACATCCTGAGAGGAGGAAGCTCCGCGCGGAGCTGAAGCGGTAATATGGCTTCGGTTGTCATAAACCATTCCTATATCAGAGCAGGCGAGGTAAGCTTCCTTCGGAGAAAGACCGAGATCTCTTAAAGCCGCATAACGAAGAGGATTATCGAGCTCGCGTATGCTTGTCTTTCCGCTAAGGTGAGGAAATAGCGAGAGTAGCTCCTGCATATCTTTACGCATTATTTCTTCGTAATCCTTAGCGCCGACAAAGTCCTCACATGAATCCTTCCCTTCTATATCGGAAGCGGTACTGTCTGCAGATGAATCCGATGTTTCTATAATAACGCTTTCGGATTTGTTGTTCTCATGTAAAACGGTATCGTTTTCGAGGTTTGTCAATTGCTCTGTCTTTTCACCCATAGCGTTAGCCTCTCTTCACTCTTAAGTCGTTGCCTTCACGTTTTGTCGCGCGGGGATCGTCCTTTGATGCGGACTTGGGACTTTCAATTTTGCCGCCCTTGTTAGTTGCATAAGGTGAGTATTTCTTTTCTTTCATTGTAAAAATCGTCCTTTCGTTCAGTTAGATGATTGTGATAAAATATAATCGTAATATTGGTCAGCGCTCATAGATGCAAAGTATTCTTTTTCGCCTTCGTTATAAACAGACATTGCTTTATAAACCTTTTCGGCATAGAATTCCGAGAGCCCTAACGACAGCGCGTATTTTTTTGCCTTGTAAGCGCTGAGGGAATTTAGCTTTGCGAAGGAAATTGCGCGTTCAATGGTATTGTTTAGTGCGGCATCTACACCCTTTGTGGCAGCATACATAGCGTAGTTTTCATTAAGGCCGGCAGAAACGGCCTCTTTGTATGCATCCTCAATGCTAAAGTTATTACCCTTACCGAATGAATCTATAAATCCTTGGCTGATTTCATTCTGCAGCTTTTCGTAATTCGTCAAATACTTTTCATACCCGGAGTTGTTTTTGTATTCCGAGGTTGCTTTTTCTCTTTCGGCAGCGTCCATTTTGTCGGAATATGTTTTGTAATTTTGAGCCGACAAATAATCTGCATATCCCGATTTAGAAAGTCCTGAGGATGAAAGAGAGTCTGAAACGCTTCCTCTTTTTGAACTTGAAAGCTCTCTTGAAACTGCGGCATTTGCGGCAGAATCAAGATAACTGTTTTTGTTTTTGATATCACTTTTTGCAAGGTATTGATTATAAGAGTCAGCCGCATTGCTTTTCAGTTTCTCGTCATATGATTTGGTTTGCTTCGATTTCAACCTTTTCTTCTCCTTTCATGAGATCTTGAAAATATTCTACATTATCCCTTGCATGAGGATAATGCGCCCTTTCCTGATATTGCCAGTAGCGAAGAAGGGTAGAGGGATCTGTGGGATCGCCGAGAGTGCCCGCCTTAAGATTTTCAAGATTCTTTTCCCAAAGTGCCTCTCTTTGATATCCACTTCCTCCATTCAGATCTACCGAGAACAAATATCCGTCATCGTATGAAAGCCTCTTTTCATTTGGGTTAAAGGAAAGAAATTCATAACGGTTGAAATACAAGTCGTGAATTCTTCCAAAGGAATCCTTATATGAAAGAGTACGTGGCTCATCCGCGAAAGCAAGATAGTGCTCGAAAATCAACCTGTCTATATGCGAGTAGGCTGTGTATTTCATCTTTTTTTTAGATTCAAGCCTGCCGCCCGATTGAGAAATTCTCAGCTGACGCGCATAGCCTGATTCATTTGTAGAGCCTCCGATTCCTTGGTATGCGTCGGTTATGCCGAGTATGCGCTTTGAGTGCTCATATAAACGCTCTGCTTCGGTAATATCCTGTGAGATGTCGGGGGTCGTGTCGACTTTTCCATACTGTGCCATGGTTTCGCCGGGCTTCATTTTTATTATTTGACCGAATACCGAGTTGTTAAGGCTGACAGTAGCATCCTCAGGCACGATGGGCGTTATTCCGGCGCGAAGGAGTTTTTGCAGAATTCTTGACTCGATCTTGTTTATTGCTTGTTGCTCCGGGCGTATGTATTCGCAGTCCGACTGACCGAGCAAGGAATTTTCTGCTGAAGTGTTTTTTCTTATGACTATCGGGAATTTCTTCGGTGTGTAATAAGGAACACGGAGTGCCTTTGCGGAGTTATCCGGAACTATATACTCAAAATCAACGTTCTTCATTATGAAAGTACGTTTACCTTCGCATTGGCATAAGTTTTCTGTTCTTTCGCATTTTTTGCAAACTTTTATTTTCCTTTTGTAGTAATTTTCCAGATCGAGAAGAGTCAATGCTCCTGAAAAAACGAATTTTCCTACATCGCCGTTTTCGTCTCGGTAAAAACAAACTATAAGATTTACTGTGTCACCTCCGTCAAAGAAGCCCTCTTCACTTTCGCAGTCCATAAGATAAATATCTTCATCCTTTATGCCGTAAGTATTGCAAACTTCGGTTCGGGTTGTTGTGAACTTTAGAAAGCAGTATTCCATATTTTCAATATCGAATATGTTAGGTTGAGGAATGAAGTTTTTTGGAGAAATAACTTTTGCTTCAGCTCCTCCTGTCACCATTCCCGTTTTCAGAGCGTTATTCCATTCTACAAGCCAAATACTTCCGCCGTAAATATACGTATATCTCTCATCCAGGTCATTAAGCTCCTCAAAAGGAAGTCTGTCGCGAAGTGAACGGCAAAGCGATTCTATAACCTGCGCTTGTCTTTCTCTTTTCTCGCTATACGAATCGGCGTCTGTTTTCGGCATAGGTATATCCGAGGATATTTGGCTTTCTATTATTTCGTATGTGATATTTCTCACCGTAAGCGCCTCTTCCTTGCCTCCGTCGATTTCTTTTGAACCCTTGTACTGACGCATATATTTGTCAAGCTTTTCAAGTGTATCGGCATAGTAGGTTTTCGCATTCTCGTATAGCGAACGGAAAAACTCAAGGCGTGCGGTGCCGTTTTTCTTTTCTGTTTTCAAATTGGTTCTCCGTATTTACGTTTTAGATATTTTCTCTCACTCTCGCACGCACCGTTATAATCTTCCCACATATCGGAAGTCCATCTCGTGTATTTAAGCTTGTAGGTTGGTTTTGACGGACGGGTATAGAATATAGCAAATCCTCTAAGAGCATCAGGGGCGTGTGTTATTTCATGAGGCTCGTTTGCGCAGTCTGATGGACGAAGCTTGTCGACCGTCAAAGCGGGCAAGCATTTTATAAGCTCTCTGCAAGTTGAAAATATTTTCAGTCTTGGTTCGGTATCTTTTATTTGCAGTAACTCCTTGATAGCAAGCCATCCGGTTTCGCGCTCATTTGAAGTTTTTGTAAAATTGACACCGTGTTCAGAAAATATTGATGCTTTTGTTTTTCCGGTTTCCTGCGTGCGGGAAAAAAGGTCGGGGGGAGCTAAGGTTGCGTATATATCCTCTGATTGCGGTGTTCTTTCGCACATGGCCTTAGCGGCTGCGCTGATCGGTAAATTCGACTCGCAAAACTCGCGATACACTACCACACGGCATTCAGGACTCACGGCTATCCAAAGGCACACAAATCTATCAAGTCCATAGTCAATTGTTCGGTATTTGCGCCAAGAGGCGGGAATCTCAAAGGGATGGCATATATGCCTTTCATTGAATTCGTTAAAATACTGACCCTCAAAAATATTCCAATCACCGTAAAGAAGAGCTTTTCTTTCTCGTTCGGGCAGAGCAAGCAATCGGTTTTTATACTCCGGATCCGACTTAGAAAGAAAAGAGTTGTCATCGAGGAATGAAGGAATAAATACTCTATCCATGCCATTGCTTGAATAAAATTTTGTTCCTGCAGGTGCCGGATCAATGAATCTGGACTTAACCCACGAATGACCGACACCGCCGGGATTTGTAGATGATTTTATTTGTTTTGGATATCCGTTCGCGCCTCTTACGCGAGAGATGAGATAGACATATTGCGCTTCGGTAAAGTGAGTAAGCTCATCAAAACGTATGCAGTCATATTCTGCACTTTGATATTGATAAACGTCATTTTCCGTGGCGCAATAGCCAAAATCAATGCAGGAGCCGTTTTTGAATTTTCCCGTGTGGGAGGAGGAATTAAAGGAATAAATATCCTTTGGGAATATGGAAAGAGCCGTACGTATGAGAGATTTATCAAGCTCTGCGAAGGTACGCCTAAGAATAAGCTGCTTTGAGCGTGGAAATTTAAGAGCGAAGATGAATGCGTCAACCATCTGACCGTATGATTTGCCTCCGCCCGCAGCGCCTCCGAAAAGAACCTCCGATTCGGTAGCGTTCATAAAAAGCTGCTGCTTTTTTGTTACCGAAAATCTTATGTCCATTATTCTTCCACCTTGATAGTTACCGAAATATCCTCATTGTTATTTATATCATCACTAACGCCAAACTCAATTCCGAGGAGAAATTTTACGAACGAGGGATCAAAGCGTCTTGTGAGCGCCGAGTCGGTAAGGTAATCCCTTCTGATTTCATTTGTTTCTTTCCATGCTTTGTCGAACTCTGTGTGCTTTCTGAAACTATTGAGATCCTCGACCGTAAAAGCTGTATGGCGTGCGAATTTCGATATACTTGGAATTTCTCCGTTGTTTATCGAATTGATATAAAAGGTATATAGGAGTCTCGGTAAATCCTTAGTATACTTTTTTCCTTGTTTCAAAATCGATCTCCTTTTCTTTTGCGAACATTATCACCGTTGCTTAAATCGCTTTTCTTCATATATATTGAATGGTAGAAAAGCGCGTTGCTTTACGGTAATTTGCAAATTTTCACCTCCGCGGCAGGTGTCCTTCTGTGTTCGCAAATCCATTATATCAAAAACACCGAAAAAAGTAAGTACAGTCGAAATACGAAAAAAATCTCTGAAAATTTCTTTTTATTTGTGAAATATAAACAAAAAATCCCTTCTTTTCGAAGGGATTAAATGAATAGGTATAATTTTGATAAAAAATAGTTTTTCGCGCTTAAAATCAGCGGTCACATGATTAACTCATATAGCTTCATAAGCTCTTCCTCTATCTCGGATTTACGAGTCTCGATTTCTGCTGCGCGAACGTAATTTGTCGCAGCCTCACCGAAAAGCTCCGCTTCAAGCGCTTCGAGCTCTTTCTCAAGCTCTTCTGTTTTTTTCTTGGCATCTGACAGTCTTTTTTCCTCTGCGCGTCTGTCGGCATTTTCACGTTTTCGTTTTTCGTAATCCTCTTTGGAGCTTCGCTTTGCTATCGACGCTTCATTTAACGCAGAATTTATCTTTGCTTCCCGAAGAAACTCTCTTATGCGCATATATTCTGTATATGCGTCATCGTATTCTTCTAAAGAGTAATCGTAAAGACCTCTTTCGGAATCGCGGTCTATTTCAATTATTCGTGTTGCTATACGGTTGATGAAATATCTGTCATGCGAAACGGCTATTATCGTGCCGTCAAATGCCAGTAAAGCGTTTTCGAGCGCTTCTGCCGAACCTATATCAAGATGGTTGGTAGGCTCGTCCATAACAAGAAGATTAACCTTTTTCAGCATAAGCTTTGCAAGCGTCAGTCTTGCTCGCTCTCCGCCCGATAGAACGCTTATGGGCTTGTCTATATCCTCTGCACCGAATAAAAACAGTGCAAGCGTTGAACGAAGCTCAACGTCTTTTTTGTCGGGATACTCGTCGCGCATTTCTTCAAAAACCGTCTTGTTTACGGAAAGACCGCGGTTTTCTTGATCATAATAACCGATTTTTATGTTATAACCGAGTGTAAGCTTACCTTCGGTGGGAGTAAGCATTGAATTTATCAGCTTCATCAGCGTGGATTTGCCACATCCGTTCTTTCCTAAAAATAAGACTCTTTCGTATCTGCGTACTAGGAATGAAATGTCTTTTATAATAGGTGTATCCGAATATGAGAATGAAAGTCCTTTAACCTCAAGCACATCTGTCGCGCTTTCTTCCTCAGAATTAAATTTCAAGCGGATATCCTTGGGGGCAGGCGGAGCAAGCTCAACTTTTTCCATCCTTGCGAGCTGTTTTTCCTTTGAGCGTATGGTAACGAAATTGTGCTCACGGTTACAGCGTCGTTGGAATTCAATGTTGGCACGTATCTTTGCGATTTCCTTTTGTTGCTCCTTATAACGCTTTTCAAGAGATGCACGTTCTGCTTCTTGCATATCCTTAGTTGCTGTGTAATTTCCGTTATAAAGGCGCGCGCCCGCATATTGTATATGAAGTGTTTTGTTTGTTGTTCTGTCGAGAAAATATCTGTCATGCGAGATAATTATAACCGTTTTTTTATAAGATGCTATAAACGATTCAAGCCATGCAAGCGCATCAATATCCAGATGATTTGTAGGCTCGTCAAGCATAAGAATATCCGGCTCGGTAGCAAGCAGTCTTGCAAGAGCAAGTCTTGTGTACTGACCTCCCGATAGCGTTGAAATTTGTCTTTCTATTAGCTCCTCCTCAAACCCAAGACGCAAAAGCATGCTCCGAGAACGGGCTCTGAATTCTAGTCCGCCTCCTTGTGCGTATCGGCGATTCAGTTCTGTAAGCTCTTCTGTTTTTCTTACAGCTTCATCATGTCGTCCAAGGTCAGACAGGTAGGATATTTCTCCTTCGAGTGCCGAAATTTTATTTTCAATTGATAAAAGAGCGGGGAATGCCGAGTACATGTACTGAAGCGCCGTCATACTTCCCGGAAGCGCGGTAAGATCGGGATTTTGCTCAAGACATCCGATTTCATATCCGCGCTGAATATAAACGGCACCCGTGTCGGGTTTATACGCGCCGGTAATGACCTTAAAAAGCGAGGTTTTTCCGGCTCCGTTGACTCCGATAACGCCGACTTTATCTGAGTCGTTAACGGCAAATGATATATTTTTTAACACCGTCTCTGTTCCAAAAGACAGGGTGATATCTGATACCGATAGTGCAATCATAACTAAAAATTCCTTTTTGGAAAATGCGAAATAAGGTTGTTAAGTGTTATCGTTTTCTAATATACGGACTAGCTTCGAAAAATCTTCGGGCAGTGAAGACTCAAAGGTCATTCGTTCGCCTGTGCGAGGATGGGTAAGTGTTAATTTTTTTGCGTGAAGCGCTTGACCTGAAAGAAGCTTTGCATGCTCACGCTCAAACCGGCTCTTACCTCCACCGTAAACCGTATCGCCGAGAAGCGGATGCCCCATATGCGACATATGCACTCTTATCTGATGCGTTCTGCCTGTTTCAAGCACGAGCTTAAGATAGCTGATATTTCCGTATGAGCATATAACCTCGTAGTGTGTTATGGCATGCTTAGTGTGCGCTGACGGCGAAAGAAGAACCGCCATTCTCTTTCTGTCAACGGGATGCCGTCCTATCGGTAAATTTACAGTACCGCGCTCTTCCTTGAATGAACCGCTGACAAGAGCGTGATATTCACGTACGATTCCGTGATGCTCAAGCTCTTCGGACAGCGCGCGATGGGAAAAATCATTTTTCGCGCAAACAAGAAGTCCTGAGGTATCTTTGTCGATTCTATGCACAATACCCGGTCGCATAACGCCGCCGATTCCCGAAAGTGAACCCTTGCAATGGTAAAGAAGCGCATTTACGAGAGTGCCGTCTGCGTTTCCTGCGGCAGGGTGAACAACCATTCCCGAAGGCTTGTTTATAACGATAATATCCGAGTCTTCATAAATGACGTCAAGCGGAATATTTTCCGGCTTAGCTTCGTATTCCGTGATCTCGTCGGGGATAAATTCGATTTTGTCGCCTTCTTTAACAGCATATTTTTTATCGATTTTTTTAGGCGGATTATCTCCGCCTATATTGACGCGTCCGTATTCTATGGCACGCGTCGCGGCGCTTCTTGATTCGCCGCTCATTTTGGCAATATAAGAGTCAAGACGGATGCCCGCATCCGTCTTTTCAACAATAAATATCATTTTTTCTCTTCGTCTTTCTTGCTTTCCTTTGCGGCAGCGGCTTCTCGCCTTATATCTTGAATCATGGCTATGGCAAGCAAAGCTGCACCAACGCATACAAATGAATCTGCTACGTTAAAAACCGCAAAGTTTATAATTCTGAAATCAATAAAGTCAACAACGAAACCGAAAGCCAAACGGTCGATCATGTTTCCGATACCTCCGGAAATTATCATAGCAACCGCGGCTGCGCAAAGTTTTGTTTCTGCATATCCGAAATAAAGATAAACGGCCAATCCAACGATCATTACAGATGAAGTGACCATAAATATCCAGCGGTGGTCCTTAAATGAACCGAATGCAGCCCCCGTGTTTTCTACGTAAGTAAGGTGAATAACTCCTTTTATTATAGGGCATGTTTCAACTTTTGTAAGGAATTCCGAGGCCAGCCATTTAGTTATCTGGTCAAATATAATACCGAGTGATATTATGGAAGAATACAGAGCATATTCGAGGAGAGTTCTTTTTTTGATTTTAAGCATTTTAAGTTTATTCCTCGTCAGAAACATCAACGTCGCTGGGCGTTATAATATATGTATTCTGAGCTACGGCATTGATATATCCGTCGGTAGTATAGGTAACTCCGTTTAAGAAATCGAGCATTCTCATGCATACTCCGCGCTCAAGAAGCTCGGTGTTAAGAACTACCGTGCATCCTTCAATAAGGAAATCCGCTATCTTGCTCACTTCATTAAAGGATTCCGGGCGCACGACCTTAAATTTGATGCTTCCTTCTCTGTCCGCATTATCAACACTGACATTTACACCTTGACTCGCTGCCTCGGTTTTCTGAGGCTTTATATCCTCTTCAACCTCATCAAAATTTTTAAAAACTATTTCCTCATCCGTGCCATGAAGCTTACGGTTTATTTTTCCTGCGATTTTTTCAAACATTGAAAATACCTCCTAATCTTTCACAAAAAGTCTGCGTCCGACCCGTATCATAGTCGAACCCTCTTCGATTGCAGCCTCATAGCTGTCACTCATACCCATTGAAAGGGTAGCGTCTGCACCGAAGTTATAACGCGAATTCAAATCATCAAAAAGTTTTTTCGTAAGAGCAAAATATTTGCGGAGCTCTGAAATCGGAATATCTGCCGGACCCATTGTCATAAGCCCCTTTACGTCAAGACTTGGATAATTCTTCAGTGAACAAAGAAATTCTTCGGCATTCTGCGGTAAAACCCCGCTTTTTTGAGGCTCGCATGCCGAGTTGATTTCGATGAGTACCGGAATTTTTTTGCCAAGCTTTTGACCTTGCTTTTCAAGCTCCTTTGCAAGTGAGAGTGAATCAAGCGAGTGAATAAGCGACGCGATAGGCGATACGAGCTTCGCCTTGTTCGACTGAAGAGTTCCTATCTGGTGAAGTTCGGTAGCAAACCCGCCTTCTTTGAGGAGCTCTCCTCTGCGCAAAAGCTCTCCCGGACGGTTTTCACCTATGGCAAAGCTTTCATATTCCGAGCCAAATGAAGCGAGTGCCATAAGCTCTCCATCGCTTCCGCTTTTTGTAACGCAAATGAGCCTTGGTGCTTTGGTGCCGACCTTCATCGACGCACGTGATATTTCTTCATTAAGATTTTCAAGATTTCTCCTGATATAATTGAATTCATTCATAGACAATACCATTTTTACAATATTCCGTTTATAATTATATCATATATATATAGCCAATTGCAAGTGTTTTTTAAATATTTTCAGTGAGAAACTTACTTGTACCTATTGATTTTATACAGCGGATTTGTTATACTATATTAAATAAAGGACGGTACTTATATGCACGATAAGATAAAGGGAGCAAGTCTGCCATCGGTGGCATCGCTTGCATATATAGGAGACGCGCGTCATTCGCTGTATATACGCACGATGCTTGTAAAAGGCGGAGCGTGCAAATCGGGTGAGCTCAACGAGCTTTCTTTACAGTATGTTACAGCATCATCTCAAGCAAAAGCTTTTTCGCGTATTGAGCCAATGCTTGCAGAGGATGAGAGGGACGTGTTCAGACGCGCTTATAATTCTACGCATTTGAATAAGCCGAAGAAGGCTTCGGGAAAGGATTACCGAACGGCTACAGGATTTGAAGCTGTCATCGGAATGTTGTCATATATCGGTGATGAGGACCGTATTGAAGAACTTATGAAGATTGCCCACGAGGACGGAGGACTTGAAAATGATACAGAAAATTAAAGGAACGATGGATATTTTGCCCGACGAAACACCACTGTTTCGCCATATAGAAAGCATAATGCGTGAAGAGGCTGAAAAGTATGGATACGGTGAGATTCGCACTCCTACTTTTGAAAATACAGAGCTTTTCGTACGCGGAGTGGGAGATACCACCGATGTTGTTCAAAAGGAGATGTATACTTTTGCAGACCGAGACGAGGGAAGGTCAATATCGCTTCGTCCCGAAGGCACGGCATCCGTCGCAAGAGCTATTATAGAAAACGGCAAATGCTCGGATACCATGCCATTGAAGTATTATTATATAATTTCCTGCTTCCGCCACGAGAAGCCGCAAGCAGGCAGAAGCCGTGAGTTTTTCCAATTCGGAACTGAAATGTTTGGCTCGGAGAATCCTGCATCTGACGCTACCGCAATAGCTCTTGCAAATTCGGTAATAAGGCGTCTCGGACTTCGCAACGTTAAGCTTCACTTGAATTCCATAGGCTGTAAAGAGTGCCGTCCCGAGTACCGTTCTGCACTTGTTTCCTATTTTGAAAGCCACAAGGACAAGCTTTGTGACACTTGCAAGGAGCGTCTTCTTAAAAATCCACTCCGCCTTTTGGACTGCAAAAACCCGGATTGTCACAATGTAGCTAAGGGAGCGCCGAAGACTGTGGAGCACCTTTGCCAGTCCTGTAATTCCAAGTTTGAAATGCTTAAGTCGTCTCTTGACGCTATGGGCATAGAGTATACTGTTGACTCATCTATTGTAAGAGGCTTAGATTACTACACGGGCGCTGTATTTGAGTTTATTGCTGAGGGAATCGGAGCGCAGTCAACCGTATGCGGCGGAGGCCGTTATGACGGACTCGTTGAGTCGCTTGGCGGACCTAAGCTTACCGGTATAGGCTTTGGTATGGGTATTACCCGTGTCATTTTAGCAATGAAGGAGCAGGGAGTTGCTGATATTGCTCCCGTATGCCCGATGCTTTACGTTGCTGCACTTGGCGCGCCTGCCCAGATTAAGGGGCTTGCCATTGTGGAGCGTCTTCGTTCGGCAGGCAGATATGCCGAATGCGATATTGTTGGCAGAAGCCTTAAAGCACAGATGAAATACGCTAATAAGATAGGCGCAAAATATACGCTGATTATTGGAGATAGTGAAATTGAGGTGGGCAAAGCTCAACTCAGAAATATGAGTGACGGAACTCAAACTGAGGTCGAACTTGACAATTTTGTAATCTAAAGGTTACATTTATACAATATTTACTTTGTTTGGGACATTTAGAAACATAAGAACAAGTATTTGAATGTGCTTGGTTTCCAAATGTCCCATTATTTCCTGTGACAGTCAGCTTGCTATGAAAGGAGTCCTTGATATGAAGCCGAGAGAGAGCTTTTTACCGGTGACGGCGGAAGATGTAAAAGAAAGGAATTGGTCTTGTGTTGATTTTGTTTATGTAAGCGGTGATGCATACGTTGACCATCCCTCATTCGGAGTATCAATAATCAGCAGAGTGCTTGAAGCTGAAGGATTTCGTGTAGCTATTCTTGCGCAGCCTGATTACAAGAGTTCCGAGGACTTCAAGCGCTTCGGAAAACCGCGTCTTGGTTTCCTTGTGACAGCGGGAAATATTGACTCAATGGTAGCTCACTATACCGTGTCCAAAAAGAAAAGAAGCTACGATTATTATAGTGTCGGCGGAAAAATGGGCAAGCGTCCTGACAGAGCAGTAATTGTATATTGCAACAGAATAAGAGAAGCTTATGGGGACGTGCCTATAATTATAGGAGGGCTTGAGGCATCGCTTCGGCGCTTTGCGCATTATGACTATTGGGATGATAAGGTAAGAAGGAGTATTCTTGTTGATTCGAGAGCCGATATTCTTGCCTACGGCATGGGAGAGAATATTCTTATACGTATTGCAAAGCTTATGGATAAAGGTGTTCCAATAAAAAAGATACGTGATGTACGCGGTACTGCTTACTTATGTAAACGCGAGGATAAAATTAACTTTGATTTTATACCTACATTCGACTATGACGTTTTAAAATCGGATAAATCGTCGTATGCAAAGTCATTCGCTGTACAGTATAAAAACACCGATTCGGTACATGGAAAGGCTATCGTCGAATTTTACGGTGATAAAATGCTTGTCCAAAATCCTCCGATGGCTCCGCTTGAGAGAGAGGAGCTTGACAGAGTTTATTCTCTTCCGTATGCGCGTGACTATCACCCTGATTATGAAAAGGAAGGCGGTGTGCCCGCCATAACCGAAGTGAAGTTTTCGATAACGCATAACAGAGGATGCTTCGGAGCATGTAATTTCTGTGCTATTGCGTTTCATCAAGGCAGAGCGGTTCGCTCAAGAAGTGAAGAGAGTGTTATAAAAGAAGCTGAGCTTATCGCGAAAATGCCGGATTTCAAAGGCTACATAAATGACGTCGGCGGACCTACCGCCAACTTCCGATACCCATCCTGTGATAAGCAGGCGGAGTGCGGTGTGTGTCCCGGCAAAAAGTGCCTTGCGCCAAATCCGTGTAAAAATCTTAAGGTAGATCATTCTGAATATATGAATATGCTATCAAAGATAGAGAAGATAAAAGGCATAAAAAAGGTATTTATACGTTCAGGTATACGTTTTGACTATCTCATTTATGACGATGATGATTCGTTTTTCAGAAAGCTTGTCCGCGATCACGTTTCAGGTCAGCTTAAGGTCGCACCGGAGCATTGTGCGAATAACGCGCTTTTGATGATGGGAAAGCCCAATGTTTCGGTGTATGAAAAATTCCGCAAAAAATACTTTGATTTGTGCCGAGAGGCAGGTCTTGAGCAGTATCTCGTTCCTTATTTGATGTCAAGCCATCCGGGAACAACCATGAACGACGCTGTGGAAATGGCACTTTGGCTTAAGAAATGGGGATACTCTCCCGAACAGGTTCAGGATTTCTATCCTACTCCCGGAACTATATCTACCGTAATGTATTATACAGGAATCCATCCAATGACAGGAAAGACTGTAGCAGTAACTACCGATTACCATGAAAAAATACTTCAGCGCGCCCTTTTGCAGTATTCTCGCCCTGAAAATGCAAATCTCGTAAGAGAGGCATTGAAGCTTGCCGGCAGGGAAGATCTTATTGGGTATGAAGAGGGATGCCTTGTTCGTCCGGCATTTGCTCAAAGCGCAAAAGGCCGATACTTCCAAAATGAACAAAAGTCCTCGCGCACATCACGGAAAAGTCATTCTTCAAATATGAATAACTCTACCACATTTGGGAAAAGCAAAGTTTCCTCGAATCAAAAAAAATCACCGTCTAAATTGCGTAGCGTAAAAAAATCAAAAACTATGTCGAATCTACGTGATAAGTCTGTGCGCAAACTTAACAAAAAAGGTGCGAAATAAAACAGAATTTTATATAAAAAACAGAAAAAAACGCAATATTTTATAAATCCATTCGTAAAAATACCGAAATAAAATCCTCAAAAAAACAAGCAGAAAGTTTCATATCGAAAAAAGTCGAAAAAAACCGTCATAAGCTTTAAATACTTGCAAAAATCCATCAAAAAACGGAAAAAGAATATTTCTTTACGAGGAGAAGTTTTCCACAATACCAACGTTTAAAAGTGTGGAAAACTACGGCTTTTGGTACTGTCAGCTTGGAAAAGCCTTGAAAAATCGGAGAATTCTGTCTAAAGTTTTCCACAATGCTAACATAAGAGCCTGTGGAAAACTCATGAATTAAAAAAAGGACAATCTTTCAAAAATCAAGGAAAAGAAGAATTTTTTATTCAAGATTTTTTTCGTTTCATTTTTGTAATGGATTGTAATAAACAAAAAACGAGCCGAAAAGTATTAGCAAAAATTACGAATTGAATAAAAACATTGCCAAAATTACAGAAGGTAATAGAATTTTATGGGAATTTTAGAACAAGAATATACACGGGCAAAGCGCAAGCTTTTTGATAAGGTTTACGCAGAACGTCTGAATCCCGAGCAGTGCCGTGCGGTCTTTACTGCAAAAGGTCCTCTTCTTGTTCTTGCGGGAGCAGGAAGCGGAAAAACTACTGTTTTGGTGAATAGAATAGAATACCTTATTCGTTACGGAAATGCATATTTTTCCGAGACTGTTCCGGATACAGTTACAGCTGAGACTGTGGAAGCCTTGCGCTATGCGGAGAATTTTCCGATAGAAGAAATAGAGGAAATACTCCCCGAATTTATCACAGAGCCGTGCCCGCCGTGGTCAGTGCTCGCGATAACATTTACAAATAAAGCGGCATCAGAGATGAAGGAGCGTCTTTCAAGAACGTTTTCTGATAAGGATGTAACCGAGTCGATATGGGCAGGAACATTCCATTCCGTCTGTCTTCGTATACTTCGCAAGTGGGGAGAACGTTTAGGTTACAGAAGCGGATTTACAATCTATGATACCGATGATTCAAAAAGAATGATACTTTCCTGTATGCGTGAGCTTGAAATAGACGAAAAACGTCTCTCTCCCAAGGCGGTTGCTAATATTATCAGCCGTGCAAAGGATTCTTTGAAGAATCCTCATGAAATAGAGACCTCTCACGATCCCAGGAGTCGTGACGTTCAGCGTATTTACGAGCTGTATATGAAAAAGATGATGGCGAATAATGCTGTCGATTTTGATGATATAATTATGAAAACGGTAGAGCTTCTTTCGAGTGATTCCGAAGTAAGGGAATATTACCAGCATAAATTCAAATACGTTCTTGTGGACGAGTATCAGGATACAAACTATGCGCAGTTCGTCTTAACGTCTATACTTGCGTGTAAAAACAGAAATATAATGGTTGTCGGCGACGATGATCAGAGTATATACAGATTCAGGGGCGCGACTATTGAAAATATTCTTAATTTTGACAAAACATACCCCGACGCTACCGTTGTCAAGCTTGAGCGGAATTACCGTTCAACCGAGACGATTCTCGAAGCTGCAAATTCTATAATTCACAATAATGAAAAGCGTCATGATAAAACTCTTTGGAGCGATAAAGGAAAGGGTGAAAAAATAACTTTACGTGAGGCTGCCGACCAAAACGAAGAGGGAAGATACATCATTGACCGCATTAATATCGGTGTTAAGAATAAAGGACGGAAATATTCCGATTATGCTATTTTGTACCGAGTAAACGAGCTCGCACGCTCTTTGGAAACGTCTTTCGCTAAAAGCGGTGTTCCTTACAGAATTTTGGGAGGAACAAGGTTTTATGACAGAAAAGAAATAAAAGACATTATAGCATACCTTTCGCTCATTAATACCGCAAGCGATTCTTTGCGTTTGAAACGTATCATTAACGAGCCGAAACGCAAAATAGGAAATGCGACAGTTGAAGCTATTGAGTCAATAGCCAATACTGAAGGGCTTTCGATGTTTGAGGTTATGAAAAGATCCGAAAGCTATACAGCTCTTGATAAGAGCCGTGACAGACTGTTGTCGTTTTGCAGCATGATAGAAAGTATTAGAGCTAAAGAACTCAAACCGTCAGATACTATTGCGCAGTTGTTTGATGTCAGCGGTTATCATGAAATGCTGATATCGGAAGGCTTTGAGGGAGAAGGTAAGATCGATAACGTAAACGAGCTTATTGCAGGTGCGCTTGAATATGAAAAAAGGTGCGCAGAAGCTGACACGGAGCCGACACTCTCGGGTTATCTTGAAGATATTGCGCTCGTCAGTGACGTTGATAAGTACGATTCTGAAGCGGATGCGGTCGTAATGATGACTGTTCATTCAGCTAAGGGACTTGAATTTCCCGTAGTGTTTCTTGCGGGAATGGAGGACGGAATCTTCCCCTCCGAGCAAAATATGCATGCGGAAGAGGAAATGAGCGAAGAGAGGCGCCTTGCATACGTAGCTATAACTCGGGCAAAGGAAAAATTATATATAACCTATGCAAAAAATCGCATGATGTACGGCAAAACCAATTTCAATATGCTATCTTGCCTCATAAGACGTGAGGTTCCGGACAATCTGATAGAAAAGGATATGCCAAAGCGCGAGCCTCCGAGAAACGCGCCCGGCTATTATATTCCAAGGGGATCATATGATTCTACAAGACGCGCGGAATTTAACAGAATGCCGGATATGTTTTCTCAAAAGAAGAGAGTTACTTCTTCAAGCTTTGGCATCGAGAAGCTTGAAGTGGGAACATTGGTATCCCATACTATGTTTGGAGACGGAGTAATAGTTTCTGCTAAAGAAATGGGCGGAGATGTTTTATATGAGGTTGATTTTGTATCTTCAGGGAAGAAAAAACTGATGGCTACTTTCGCTAAATTAACTAAAAAGTAAACTTAACTTATCAAATATGGAGTGAAAATGATTAAAGCTTGTATTTTTGATCTTGACGGAACACTTTTAGATACTCTTGAGAGCATTCGTTTTTATCTTAATAAAACCCTTGCAATATACGGCATTCGTCCTATCACAAAAGAAGAGACTAAGGTTTTTGTCGGAGAAGGCGCATTAAATCTTACCAAACGTGCCATGAAAGCAGGAGGCATAGACGTGCAAACCATAGAGGGAATGTCTTTGTCTCATAGAATATGCGAAGAGTATTCAACTGATTATGATAGCGATCCCTACTATCTCACTGTTCCTTATCCCGGCATTATCGAGGCAATATCCGCACTTAAGGGATATGGGATAAAGCTTGCGGTTATATCAAACAAACCCGATCCTACCGTGAAGCAGCTTATAAAGAACAATTTTCCGGATATGTTCGATATTGTGGAGGGAGCGAAACCGGGGATAGCACTGAAGCCCGATCCCGTGTCGGTTTTAAGGATTTGCGAAAAGCTTAACGTTGCTCCTTCCGATACTGTTTATTTCGGTGATACCGCTACCGATATGAAAACCGCGAAAAATTACGGCGCCGGCCTTACCGTCGGTGTTCTTTGGGGCTTCAGAGAACGAGAGGAGCTTTTGAAGAACGGTGCTGATGTTCTTATCGAAAATGCCGATAGGATACTGACGATTTCAGGCTGTGTTTAATTCATATTTGTAAAACTTTAACAAAAAGATAAAATTGCTTTTGTATAAGTGGGAGAAAGAGTCTTTTAACGGGCTTTTTCTCTTTTCTTTTTGAAATATTTATGATAAAATTGATTTGTAAAATTTATGATAAAACTGATTTGTAAATATTTTGGAGGTGCCTTTTATGAAATACTTGAAGATAATGTTTATTCTTTTGATTTCGATATCCTTGCTTTGCGGTTGCCTTGGAGGCGGCGGATATAATGATAAAGCAGGCGCTTCCCATGAAAAAGGCGATATTAAAGTAATGATATCAGCAGATTCAGGCATAACCGTTAAGGGAGAAAACCCAATATACGTAAATGAAGGAGAAACGGCTACCTTTGAGATAGAGGTAGGCTCAACGTCTATTATCACTTCGGTTGACGGCGGTACTCTTTCGGGAAATACTGTGACTTTGGAAAACGTTACGCGCGATACTGTTATTAAAATAACCACAATAGACCTTGGATATGATACTACCGTTGAATACCGCTATTACTTTAACGGAACAGATAAAGATAAATCCACTCTGAACGGAGGAAGTGTTGCTAAAGCGGGAACAGAGGTTACTGTAACCGCCGGAGGCACTTCGGGAGCGTTTATAGGCTGGAGTCTTAACGGATATTCTACCGATGCGTCAACGATGATTTCGTCGGAGCGAGAATATACCTTTAGACTTTCTCCTACCCTCGCGGATTCAAACGGTATGATCAAAATTTATGCAAACTATAAGGATCCCTCATGCTATTATTATGACCCTAACGGAGGAGTGATAACAACAGGAACGGCTCTTGCGTCGAATTGTGATTATTACACGGTTGCTAAAGCCGAAAACAGACTTAAAATAACAACGTCATCTGTTTATCGCGGGGTGTATGAATCTGTTCACCTGTTCTATGACGACGGTACGTTTACGAGAAGCGGATACGTGCTTGCGGAGTTCAACACAAAGGCTGACGGAAGCGGTACGTCATATAGCTTAGGCTCGATGTATTATCCTGATCCCAATTCATCTGAGGAATCGGTGCTTTACTGCATTTGGAAAGAGGAAACTGCGGCATCTGAATTTACATATGAAATTGTTCAGTATGATATTCCTGCATCTACCAATGCGACCAAAGCTTCAAATTGGAATACGCTTGGAGTAAAGATAACCTCGTATAGCGGAAACGCGGATACGGTAGTGATACCGCAAATGATTGGTGAATATCCCGTTACGGCTATCGGTGCGGGAGCTTTCGTGAATAAGGATATGACAGTTCTTGTGCTCTCAAAAAATCTTCTCGCTATTGAAGACGGTGCTTTTTCAGGATGCTCAAAGCTTGATACCGTATATTACTCTGATGCCATATACTACATAACCAACAATGCGTTTGACTCGGCTACGTATAAAAACTTCAAGCATCTTTACGTCAACGCTACAATAGCTCCGAGATACGCAAATTCGGATTCAGGAGCTTTCTCCGTAAAGCTTTCTCGCATTCTATCGAGCATGGGCGATAACAGAATTATTACTATTGCCGGCTCGTCAACCTATCAAGGCTTCGCTTCTGCTTATATGGAAGCGCTCCTCGGCGGTGAATACCGTGTTGTGAACTTCGGTACTACAAGAACTACCCACGGTGCTATATATCTGGAGGCTATGAAGCATTTAGCCGCCGAAAATGATATTATTCTTTACGCTCCCGAAAACAGTACGTATATGATGGGAGAATCCGAGCTTTATTGGAAAACGTTAAGAGATATGGAAAGTATGTATAATTTTTACCGATACATAGACATATCGAATTATACTAACGTCTTCTCAGCATTTGCTGACCTTAACCAGAATTACAGATATAACAGAAACGCAACCCGTTATGAGGACTCATATAACAGGATAATGAGTACTTACGGTATAAACGAATACGGTGAGTACCAGCAGTCTAACAGGGGTTCGCTTGTATCTTCATATTATGATGTTTATTACATAACGCTCAATAACAGATTCAAGTCAAAGTATGAGGGAGAATGGGAAAATAAAGAATTCCAGGACGCAAATAAAAACTACGCTGATGAGCAAAACGTGACTTGGCAAACAATAGACGATCCTAAATTGCTGGCGCTGATGAATCACGCTATTGACAGCGCTAAGTCGAGCGGCGCAAAGATATATTTCTCCTTCTGTCCAATGGACGCTGATAAAGTCGTAGAGGAAGCACGGAATTCCCAGTGGCTTGCGGCTTATGATGCACTTATTAAAAACATCTATCACTTCGATGGTGTTCTTGGTACTTGCTCGGATTATATATTTGCTCATAAATATTTTTACGACAATGCTTTCCATCCGAATGATATAGGAAGGGCATACCGTACATATAGAGTTTACGTGGATCTTTGCGGTATTCTCGGAAAAACGCCTAACGGATATCTATCAGTCGGTACTGAATTTGAGGGATGCATATTTGAAAGCGAGTCGAATGGCAACCCACTTACCTCGGTTGACTATTTAAACTGATAAGAGGAACATCTTATGATTCTTTTCTCAACCATGCCTGTTCTTCTTGCGCTTGCGCTGCTCGTGCTGCTGCATCTTTTATCAACGCTTTTTGAAGGAATAGTATCAAAAGTTTTAACGTACATAAATATATCGCTGCATGTTTTTTTGGTAATTCCTTTGTTGATATATGATTTTTCGTTTGAAGAAGGCGTACTTGTTTATATGATAAGCATTACCTTCTACACTCTTTTCGGATTTATTCGTTACCTCTATGAAAAAAAGCAAAGAGAAGCGTCAAAGCGTTATTTCGATAAGAAGAGGGAGGATAAAGCTGTATGACATTTAATTCAGCCGAATTTCTTCTCTTCTATCCAATAGTTACTCTTTTGTACTTCATATTGCCAAAGAAGCTTAAGTGGCCTATGCTGCTTGTCGCGAGCTACTATTTCTATATGTGCTATCAGGCGAGCCTTGTTTTCCTTATATTCGGGACGACTCTCGTTTCATGGCTGATGTCAATGGTAATTGATAAATGCCGACGTCAGTGTATCAAAAAGATTTGTCTTGCCGTAACGCTTATTTCATCTCTCGGAGTTCTGTTTTTCTACAAATACTTTAATTTTCTATCGGGTAGCTTTTCCGGTCTGGCTTCGCTTTTCGGAGCAGAGATACCTCCCTTGATTCTTGATTTGGTCCTTCCTGTCGGCGTGTCATTCTATACGTTCCAGACGCTTTCTTACGTTATAGACGTATATAGAGGGGATATAAAAAACGAGCGTAATTTCTTCTTTTATGCTCTCTTTGTTTCGTTTTTCCCGCAGCTGGTTGCAGGACCTATCGAAAGACCGTCGAATCTTATTCCGCAGCTTAAGGAAATTCGTAAATGGAACTCGGATGATGCAATAAAGGGTGCAAAGCATATGATAGTAGGATTCTTTAAGAAGGTATGCGTCGCCGACCTTTTGTCGATTTACGTAGATGCGGTCTATAATGATGCTCAGAACGCAACCGCGTGGGGCATAATAATAGCGACTGTATTTTTCGCTGTTCAAATATACTGCGATTTTTCAGGATATACTGATATAGCGATAGGCTGCGCTCGAGTTATGGGCATACGCTTGATGAAGAATTTTGATCACCCATACCGTGCTACTACTATCAAGGAATTTTGGGCAAGATGGCATATATCCCTATCAAGCTGGTTCCGTGATTATCTGTATATTCCTCTCGGAGGAAGCAGATGTAAAAAGTGGCGTCATCTTTTCAACCTGTTTGTTGTTTTTCTTGTTTCAGGACTTTGGCACGGAGCAGCGTGGACGTTTGTCATCTGGGGAGCAATACACGGTATTTACCAGATAGCAGGAAATCTTACCGCAAAGGGTAGACGCAAAATAATTGAAGGCATAGGACTTAAAGAAAGCAGCGTGCCTGTTGTCCTTTTGCGCCGTGTTGTTGTATTTGTGCTTGTTTGCTTTGCGTGGCTGTTCTTCAGAGCCAATTCAATGGCGGATGCAATCACGCTTTTAGGGGCTTTGTTTAACACGGGGTGGACCGTAAGTCTTTCGGAAACGCTTTCCATAATTGGTCTTGACACGGTCGGCATCTTGATGTCCCTATGCTCCATAACAACGCTGGTTATGATGGATAATCTTCTTCACTATGAGGATGATAAGGACGGCTCGGATATTCTTTGTAAAAACGGTACATTTATATACTATGTTTGGATCATATTATTTGCTTGGGCTATACTTCTTTCAAAAGGTATTGGTTCAACGTTTATATACTTCCAATTCTGATAAAGGAGGGGAAATGTAATGAAATGTTTACTTAAAACTATATCGGCTCTCCTTGTTATAGTGCTTCCGATGATAATAATACTTTCTATTGCAATCTTGATACCGGCGCAATACAGTGATACATTTGTCGGTGCGCTTGATGAAAAATTTGAAAGACTCACTTCTATTGATGAAGAAAAAATAGTTGTTGTCGGAGGTTCTTCCGTTGCCTTTGGACTCGAGAGCGAGCTCATAGAAAAATACATGAGAATGCCCGTGGTTAATTTTGGACTCTATGCAGCACTTGGAACAAAGGTTATGCTTGACCTTTCTCGCAAGGGAATAAACGAGGGGGATATTGTCATACTGTCTCCAGAGCTTGATGCCCAGACGCTCTCTCTTTATTTCAATGCTGAAACGGTGCTTCAAGCAACGGATGATGATCCTTCAATGCTCTTTCATACCGATATGGCAAATTGGGGTGAGCTTGCATCCTCCATGTTCTCGCACGTGTCAAAAAAATGCGGATATTTAAAGGAAGGATCACCGAATCCCGACGGTGTTTATAACAGTAAAAATTTCAACGAATACGGTGACTTGGAATATACACGTGAAGAGAATATAATGGAGCTTTATTATGACCCGAATAAGATAATCACCCTTGATGAGTCTATCCTTGACGACGGATTTTTCGACTATCTCAATGATTATATTCGTTATTGTGAATCCAGGGGAGCTACCGTTTATTTCTCTTACTGCCCGATGAATTCACTTGCTCTTGCCGACGGTACGACAAATGAGAGTATATCAGACTTTGAAAGCGAGCTTGAATCCCGTCTTGTTTGTAAAATCATAAGCTATATAGACGATTACATAATGCTTCCTGAATATTTTTACGATACTAATTTTCACCTTAACGATGCAGGTTCTCTTTGGCGCACTATAAGGCTATGTGAGGATATGCTTCTTGCAACGGATAATCCCACGCTGGTTACTGAGCCTTATCCTGATGCTCCGGAGCTTGACACCGGTATGATAACCGTTTATGAGGACATAATAGGGCAAGAGTATTTCACCTATGAAAGACTTGAAAACGGCAATTATATGATAACAGGACTTACCGATATCGGAAAAGAACAAAAAAGTCTTACAATACCTCTGGGAGTTACCCTTGACGGACTCGGATATGCGGCTGCGGTAACTCTTGTCGGACAGGGCGCGTTTATCGGCACGTCTGCTACCGAGATAATAATTCCTGAAAATACTTATCTTACACAAATGAATAACGGTGCTTTTTCAGGTGCTTCGACGGTAAAGGCTCTTTATATTTACAAAAAAGATGCCGAAACGTTAAATCCTCCTGCAAATTTTGCGGGAGTTGCGGAAGGCTTTGTTATTCACGCGCCCGAAAATTCGGAATATACAACAGGCTATTACTGGAGTCAGCTTAAAAATGTAACGATAAAGCTCGATATCGCGGATTAAAAAGAGTCGACTTCATTGCTAAAAGATACCGAAGTCTTTGCATACAAAAACTTCTTAACTAAAGAAACGGATGGTTACAAAAATGAAAAAAATACTCGCAGCTTTTCTTATACTATTAGCTCTTTTAAGCGTACTTGTATCGTGCGGATCGATTTATAAGGATGTAAATTACAAAGAGAACGGTATAGCATTCACCTTACCCAACACAATGCGCCGCGTAACAAACTCGGACTATGATTTTTATTTTACAAATACCGTAGTTGTTTTTACGGCTAATGAGCTTGATGAAGAATATTACGAAGAATTGTCACTCGATCCCAATATGACGGCAAAAGAATATTTGGATCATTTGATGAAATCAAATAATATGGATCTTGATCAGATGGAATATAAATACGATTCCGAAAAAAACATTCATAATTTCAGATATACCTCAGAAAGTGAAGAGAACAATTTGTTTTATTACGTTGTCATAACCGGTGAGCCAGGAAATATATGGTATATTGAAATGTGCTGCGAAGAAGATTATTACGAGGATTATCTTTCGACCTTCGGAGAATGGAAAAGAAGTATATATGCATATAATGAGACGGAGTAAATAAAAGCGTAATAAAAATTGAGGAAAACCATAGACCGTAGGTTTTCCTCAAAATTGAACTTTTTATATAGAGGTACTGTGTTTTTTACACAATACCTTTGTTTTTATTCGGTTACGTCTAAATACGAAAGCCTCTTTTTCATTTTGTTATGCCGTAAATGAAGCAGCCAATTAATGATGAAAAATTATTCTTCTGCACTGTCGCAGCATTCAAAATCGTTGTCAATATAATTGGCAATAAATTTTGCGCGAAGATTTCTTACGTTGCAAAGAGCGTTTGGCGTATCTGCCAGATCAAGGTCTTCGGGGAGAACAAATTTTACGCAACGGATAAGAATATCACGACAAGATTCAGAATTGTGAGCGGGCACAGTCATCGTTTTTATTCCGCGCTTGTATTCAATGTCATTCTCATCAACCTCGTAAAGCAATATAGCGAGCGCTACGCGTTTTCCGGGGCAGATGTTTTGTAAGGTAACGTCAAGCATAACTATACGTCCGATTGAGTCGAGCTGAATGTCTCCCGCATCAAACACTATGGTGTCGGAGCAGCCCTCTGCGGCATAATCAACAGCGGTTGGGCACGGCTCGGTGATAACCGTTTCGCACTCAACGTTTATTACAGGAGAAGGGAAGGATACGACGTTTCCTTCATTGTCGCTATATTCAATGCTTTCGTTCACGGCTACGTCACCTGTGCAGGGACCGATATGCTCAACGGTAAATTCAAATGCCGCGCCTTCGCTTGCATTGACTCCAAGCTCATCAATTTCCCACTTAACTGTCTGCGAATCAAGAAGCGTTGCACTTCCTTTTGTGGGTGTGGTCAGAGTAACTATACGAAAACAAGGGGAGACTCTGTCTATAATCGCAATATTGGTTGCTCCCGGATTTGATATATTTTCCGCAAGATCCTCAAATAAATCTTCAAGATCTGAAGCATCGGGGGCAATCGCAACGTATGCGCTGTCAGGGTCGGATGCCCAGTCGCGAAGCGCCTGCTCGTCAAGTCCGCCGTTTCCGTCAAGTCCAATAGAGTATATTACAACGCCCTGTGCCTTTGCCGCTGTCGCCACCGTGTTGGGATCGCCTCCGGCAGTTGTGACACCGTCGGTAAAAATAATCATAATCTTTGCATTTGTCGATGATGGGTCAAAGAGCGCAAGTCCCTTAGTGAAAGCGTCTGCATGATTTGTTGATCCGCCTGCGCTGAGAGCGTCTGTGGCGCTTTTTAACTCATCTACTGAGGTTATAAGTCCTGTATCCTGAGTCGCGGTTTCGGAGAAGCTTACAATGCCTATACGGCTTCCCGATCCTATCTGACCGTCTGCTGAGCTGTCGGTTGCTTCATCTATAATATCAATGAACTTGTTTACCGCAACTTTTAGACTTTCGAGCGGAGTTCCGCTCATACTTCCCGAGCGGTCAAGGAGTAAAACAATGTCCACGGGATTAGACGTGATATTAGGCTCTGCGGTAAGGGATAACCTTACTTGTAATCTGCCGCCGCAATCAATGTTTGATAAACTTATTTCTTTGTTAGAATTTGTAACACCCATTTTTTTATCCTCTTTCATTTTTATTGTCCTTTTTTGTTTCGGTGGACTGTTTTTATTCTATGAGAATATGTCGAAAAATGTTAAATCAAGAGATAAGATTATAATTGTTTTTTTGATTGAAAAACGCAAAAAATCCCCGGTTTCGGGGATTTTTCTTTGAATAGTACCATTTATACGTATTTTTTTAACTCGACGTTAAGCTTTCCTTTTTTCGTAAGTCCTATAGATCCGCAGTAAATGAATCTTCCGTATCCACGTACGCTTACAATATCGTTTATCTTTGGTGCGTATGAATTATTCTCGCATATTTTTCCGCATACGAACACAAGTTTTTTCTTAAAGAGGGACTGAGCATCGTCTCTTGATAGTCCAAAAGCTTTCGCTACTGCGGCATCAATTCTTTCGCCCGAAAGCTGTATTTTGACCGTTTCGGTTTTAAAAAACTCACCTTTCGGAAGCTCCGGAATTGTCTTTGCATTTATATCGGTGTGCTTTATGCGCGTGAGGCTTTCACAAATATAGTCCGTCATTTCTTCTTTTGCGAAAATATATCCCACGTTATCAATTATGACAATATCTCCAAGGCAGGAGCGTTCAATTCCGAGATTCATGAGCGAGCCGAGAAAGTCACGGTGCGAAAGCTTGTCAGCAAATTTTGACGCCTTTGGCTCTGCCTTTATAACAGATATCGGGAAAGGCTCTTCATATCCAAGCTCTTCAGGATCGCCAAAGCGTACCATAACCCGTTCGCATCCGTCAGTGCCTCCGAACATGGTGTATCTTGTGCCTCTTGGATAGGAGTTTTTCGCTTCCGTAAAAACAGATTGCTCCGAAAGACCTAAAAAGTCGGTGAATACATAATATCCGTGCTCAGAACTCTTTTGCGCCAATTCAATGAAGCGTTTATATAGAAGCTCTTCTTCGCTATTCAGTGCCATTGTATCAGATAAGATCTACGGGGTATAGGATTTTAAGCTGATTGATCTTGCTCTCATATGCCGCGCGCTGCTTTTCATTTTCAAGCATTGAGCGTATGCCCTCTTTAACTTCGTTAAGAGGAGCGGTTTTAGCTTCGCTCTTGGAGTTAAGCTTTATGAGGTGATAACCGAATTGAGTCTTTACGGGTGTCTTTGTTATTTCTCCGACCTCCATAGAGAAAACTGCGGTATCAAATTCGGGAACCATCTGACCGCGTGAGAAGTCGCCAAGAGAACCGCCTCTTTCCTTTGAAGGGCAGGATGAGTGTTCCTTTGCGGCATCCTCGAATGTTATCTTTCCAGCTTTGATATTTTCATAAATTTCGATAGCCGCCTCTTCGGTCTGCACAAGAATGTGGCTTGCATTGACGGTTTCGTCTTCCATGAACTTGCTCTGATTCTCAGAATAGTATGTTTCAATTTCCGAGTCAGTTACCTTCGCAGCCGAACGTATAGCTTTTTCTGCCGCATAGTTAGCCAGCAGATCGTCTTTAAGCTTTGCCAGCTGAGCGCGGAACTCTGGCTCACCTTCCATAAGATTTCTTTTTGCGTCAAGAAGAAGGAGCTTTGAATTAATAATCTGCGTAAGTATCATTTTGCGTCCTTCAGGGGTGTTGTAGCTTTGTCCTCTTTGACCAAGGGTCATAAGGAACTCATCTACTTCGGAAGCCGTTATAGGCTGACCTCCTACTGTTGCAAGAATTTTGTTTTCCATAAATATATCTCCTTAAAAATTGATAACCCGTATAATTGAATTCGCGTTACTTTAGCCGTAACCCTTTGGGGTAATGATTTTTTATTTTTCCACCGCTCGCTTTGCCTCCGCCCATAACCGATCCATGCCAGAGCACGGAGCAAAATCCGTTTGATGTAAACGATGAAGCATCTATTTCCTCACCGGAAAGATATTTTTCTGCGATGCTCACTTCGGTTATGTTTTCTTGTCTTACAAAGAGCTTGCCGTAGGCGGAGTAAAATTGATGAGAGGGAATAAGTGTCTTTCCTTTTAGTTCGCCTATGAGCACGCCTGCGCAAAATACCCCATATTTTGGAATGGGACATTCGTGCGGAATGAGAACAAGGTTGTCCCCGTGCTTTGCTAGCCGTCCGTTCGGTATATTTGTGAGATTTTGTCTGAAAAACTCGGTAACCGTGTTAAGCTCTTCCTTGGACAGAGACTTTGTACTATCCTTGAAGCTTATAGACGGATTGTCACATGAGGTCTTTTCCAAAAGAGCTATAAATTGACCTTCACCTGCGGTTTTATGAGGATAAAACCTGCGGCATTTGTTTAATTCTGCAGTTCTTGCGCCTTCATAAACTATACCGTCAGATGTTACGTCATAAAGAGCCTTCGGAACATCGATAAGCTTGAATTCTTTATGTTTTGAAAGAAATTCGTCTATGATCATTTCATTTTCTTCGATAGAGTATGTGCAAGTCGAATAGAGAAGCTTTCCTCCTGACTTTACAATATGAGCCGCATTGTTGAGAATGTTCTTTTGCCTTGCAGAGCATGTTTGAACGTTCTCTTCGCTCCATTCTTCTATTGCAGGCACGTCCTTTCGGAACATGCCTTCTCCTGAACACGGAGCATCAGCAACAACAATATCAAATACCGAATCAAAAAACTCGGCTATTTTTGCCGTATCAAGTGAGGTTACCATACCGCATTTTATTCCCATACGCTCGAAATTCCCTACGAGAATTTTTGCTCTTTTAGGCACATATTCGTTTGCGAGTATAAAACCGCCTTTCCCAAGAAAGGACGCTAGCTGTGTTGACTTGCCGCCCGGAGCAGCGCACAAGTCTGCTATCCACATATTTTCTTTTATTTCAAGCGCGGATACGCTCGCCATAGCGCCGGGGTCTTGAATATATATCTGCCCCGCATGGTGCATCGGTGTATTACCTATACCGATTATATCGGAGAGAGGCAAATATCCGTGTTGAGCGTAGGATAAAGGTTTAAGTTCTATATCCGAGTGCATAATAAAATCATCATCTGATGTGCATTTCAGCGGATTTACTCTGATTCCCCGCACTGCATTCTCTTCGGTCAGAGCTTTTTCAAAAAGTGCGTATTCATCACAGAGAAGCTTTTTCATACGTTCTTTGAATTTTTCAGGAAGCATACCTCGTCCTCCTTTCGGCATAGCATTAACTATTCTACAACATTTTTCCTCTTTAGTCAAGATAAAATATTTAAAAGCATTGACTTTAAATAGATAAAATGATAAAATGAAATCACAGACGAAGACTTAAATGAGGTGAGCTTGTGGCAGAATGTGAAGTGTTAAGAAAAAGCAAAAACGGAATAGAAGTGTATTCCTATAAAAATCCTGCGTTGCATAGCTTTTATATATCGCTTTTCGTTAAATCGGGATGCATGTATGAAGACGGTGAAGCTTCGGGGATAACTCATTTCCTTGAGCATGCTCTCATAAGGAACGTAAATAAGCTTTATGACATGAAGCTTTATGCGCTTCTTGATAAAAAAGGACTCGAATTCAATGCGGGTACTTACAGCGAAATGGTTCAGTTTTATGTCAGCGGAGCATCTTCTAATTTTGGAGTGGGTGCTGAAATAATTTCAAAGCTGTTCTCACCGATAGTCCTTACCCGTGCTGAGCTTGACTCGGAGCGAAAACGCATAAAAGCTGAAATAAGAGAGAGTGATGATAAAACGTCGCTCGCTACGTTCACAAATAAAATAGTTTTTGAAAAAACTGCACTTGCTTCATCAATAGTCGGTACAAACAAAACGGTAGATAAGGTCACTCTTAAGTCTTTGGAGGCATACAGAAGAAGTGCTATGAGTGACGGCAATATATTCCTTTATGTCACCGGCAACTTCACGGATTTGGATATTGATAAGCTCATTTTTGAACTTGAAATATGCAATCTGATGCATAAAAGTGGAAATGGCAATATCGCGCCGATACCCGAAAAATTCGGCAAAAGGCAAACAGAAGTTTACATTAAGAATTCTGATTATACTATGATGCGCTTTACCTTTGATCTCGATATGACGAAATATTCTGTCGCTGAAACCGATCTTCTTTACGATATGCTGCTATCGGGATACAATTCCAAGCTGTTCATAGAAATGAGCGAAAAGCGAGGACTTTTTTATGATATAAGCGGCTCTTGCGAGAGATATAAAAACATTGGAACCATGTACTTTTCTTTCGAGGTTAAGGAAAAGGATGTTTATGATGCTGCACGGATTGTTGTTGAGATTTTGAATTCCGTAAAAGAGGAGTCGGGTGCGGAATCTGAATTTATCAAGGCGGGCTACGTAGATAATGCGTATATGCTTTACGATGACGCAAGAGAATTGAATTTCACCTTTGCCTATGATAATCACATAATGAATGAAACATATGCTTCAGTTGAAGACAGACGCTGCCGTTACGATAAAATAGACGCAAAGCGCTTGGCTTCTATGGCAAAAGAGATATTTACGCCGGAAAATCTTACCGTTACCATGAAATCAAATAAAAAGCATATAGACACGGAAAAAATCAAAAAGATAGTAGGTAATTTGATATGAACTTCAAAAACGTAGAAAAGAAATACCGACCCATACCATTCTGGTCATGGAACGAAAAGCTTGATATCGAGGAAACGCGCCGTCAGGTAGCGCTGATGGATGAGGCCGGAATCGGGGGGTACTTTATGCACGCAAGAGGAGGACTGCTGACAGAATATATGTCTGATGAGTGGTTTGATAACGTAAAAGCGGCATGCGATGAAGGAAAGGCCCGTTCTATGTACCCCTGGGCATATGATGAAAACGGTTGGCCATCCGGCTTCGGTGGCGGCAAGGTCAACGGTCTTGGGGAAGAGTATCAGCAAAAATATGTTATGGTCGAGTCCTTCGACGGTGACGCTGAGAAGAAAAAAGCATATAATACTCTTCTCGTAAAAAACGGTTACCGATACTATTATCTTGTCAATGAGTTTTATGTTGACACTATGAGTCATGAAGTCGTTAAAAAATTTATAGATGAAATATATGCCGAGTACGAAAAGCGTATGGGCAATTCTTTTGAAGGCTTCTTTACAGACGAGCCGCAGATAATGCGTACTGGCTCATATCCGTGGAGCTTTCCTATGCCGAAAATATTCTCGGAAAAATACGGCTATGATTTGGTGGAGCGTTTAAATGAGCTCTTCTTTGATGAAGGCGATTACAAACGCACCCGTGTTGATTATTGGAAGCTTGTTACCGAGCTTTTCTCGAAAAATTACTTTAAGCAGATATATGATTGGTGCGAGAGCAGGGGTTATAAGTTCACAGGTCATCTTCTTCTAGAAGAAAGCCTCATCTCAAACCTTCGTGCAAGCGGTGCTTCCATGCCTCACTACGAGTATTTTTCCATACCCGGGATGGATTGGCTCGGAAGACCTATACGCGATTGCCTTACACCGACGGCTCTTGGTTCAGCAGCCGCTCAGCTCGGTAAAAAGCAGGTTCTTTCCGAGACGTTTGCTCTTGCAGGACATAACGTATCTCATAATGAACTTAAGAGAATATACGAGTGGCAAATGGTCAGAGGCGTGAATCTGCTTTGTACGCATCTTGAAGGCTATTCGCTAAGAGGTATCAGAAAGCGCGATTATCCGCCTGCAATGTACTATCAGCAGCCATGGTGGGATGATATGAACATCTTCTTTGATTCTATGTCGAGAATCGGTAAGCTTTTAGCGGAGGGAAAGCCTTCTGCCGATACGCTTCTTATACATAATCAAACCACAGCATGGTTGCTCTACCGAGGCGACGCTATGGACAGCCGCGACGAGGTGCGCCGTCAGATAGGCCATTATAATAAAGCGCTTCTTAGCGATATGAAGGCGCTCGAAAGAAAAAATATTCTTTATCATCTTGGAGATGAAATCCTGATTGAACGTCATGGTAAGGTAGTAGGTAATGAATTCATAATAGGAGATATGCGCTATACTAGAGTAATAATTCCCGAAAATCTCGGCCTTCTACCCAATACGGAAAAGCTCCTTGCCGAATTCCGTAAAAACGGGGGCGTAATAACTACTTCTTGCGATATTGCTCCAAACCCAATTACCGAGGAAAACAATCTTACGTACACTAAGCGTCAGTTTGAAGATTTTGATGTGCACTATTTTGTAAACAGCACAGAATCGTCCGTCTACGCAACCTTTACAAGAGGAAACCTTGTGCTTGATATCTCAACAGGCGAAACAAAACCCTTCTTCGGAAGTCATAGCTTCGCTCCGTTTGAAAGCCTTGTTCTCATTGATACGCATGAGCCTCGCTCTCGCATGCTTGGTCAAAGAGAGCTCGAAAATCTTTCTCTTTCCGGTGTGTGGAACGTCAAATCGTCATCTATGAACTCGATAACGCTTGACAGATGCGATTATTATATCGACGGAGAACTAATATCCAAAAATACGTACGTGCTTGATATATTACCGAGAATAAACGAGCAAAGACGGCCGGTTAATCTAAAGGAGGTATTCAAATTCCAAGCAGAGTACCTGCCTCGAAAGCTTGCATTGTGCACGGAAACACCGGAAATCTTTGATATCACTCTTAATGGTAAAAAGGTAAGCGGTACAACAATAGGAGAGTTCAGGGATAAGAGCTTTAAGCTCCTTGATATTGCCGAACATGTGCTTCTTGGAGAAAACGAGCTTGTTATGGAGTCAAAAATAGTTCAAAGCGATAAGACATACGAGCATCTTTCCAAATCATGGGCATTTGAAACCATGAAAAACTCACTTGCTTACGATATGGAAATAGAGCCTATATACATCGTTGGAGATTTTGGTGCAAAAATAGTGGGAGAAACCGATGATTTTGAAGACGCATCTTACCGAATCTCGGACCTACCCGTAATAACCGAGCCGCCAAAGACGGTATTGGCAGAATCGCTTGATTTTTCAGGATATCCGGAATTTGCAGGAGAGCTTGTGCTTGAACGTAAAGTTAACGTTTCGGATACAAACAAGAAAGTAAGCCTTCAGGGCCGCGGAATGAATTCCGTAAGTATAACGGTAAATGGAACGAAGGTAGCAACTAAAATGTTTGCCCCGTACGATGTGGATATATCCGATTATCTTATCGCGGGAGAAAATCTTATTGAGCTTAAGATTTTAAACAATCTTCGCAATATGCAAGGACCTCATCATTTAAAAGAAGGGGATAATGCAAGAATAGTGCCCGGCTCCTTCTATCGTGAGTCCAATGTTTTTGCTCATGCTTCCGGCAATGGTGAATCTTGCCACGATATGCTTGCGCATTTCGATGAACGCATATCTCTTGTTCATTTTGGCATAAAATGAAAATGTCAATATAGTGCAATAAAAAGGCAATAAATCCATTGAAATTCAAAATATTGTTATGTATAATATATTTGAATGGCAATGAAGCCAAAAAGTTTTGCGGAGGATTGTAAAATGGCAAATGTTCTTGATGCATTCAAAGAAAATCAAAATGTTGAAAAAGTGGACGTTACTAAAAAAATCAAAGTAGGTATTATTGGTACGGGCTGGATAGCAGACGCCCATATCGCTTCATATCTTAAACAGCCTGACGTCGAAATAGTTGCGGGAGCTGATATTGTTCCCGGAAAAGCGGAAGCATTCTTTAAAAAGCACGGAATAGAAAATGTTAAATGCTATAATTCGGGCGAGGAGATGGTTAACGATAAGTCTCTTGAGCTTGATGCCGTTTCGATTTGTACATATAATACGCAGCATGCTCCCTGTGCTATTCAAGCGCTTAATGCAGGAATTAACGTTCTTCTCGAAAAGCCCTTCACGGTAACCACCGAAGAGGCTGTTGAAGTAATGAAGGCTGAAAAGGCAAGCGGCAAGGTTCTTTCAATCGGATTCCAACCCAGAATGGACGATAACATGAAGATGGTTAAGGATATCGTTCGCTCAGGCGAGCTTGGACATGTTTATTATGTTCAGACAGGAGGCGGCCGCCGTCGAGGTATTCCTACACCGTTTGGAACATCGTTTATTGAAAAAGACACTGCAGGTCTTGGAGCGCTTGCGGATATCGGTTGCTATTCTCTTGATATGGTACTTAATGCCCTTGGTTATCCGAAGCCTCTTACCGTATCGGGCGTTAAATCTGACTTCTTCGGCAAAGATCCGAATTACATCGGTTATAAAAAGTGCGGACATCCGGAATATCACAAAAAGTTTGGTGTTGATGACTTTGCCGCAGCATTTATTCGTCTTGAGGGCGGTATCATAATCGACTTCCGTATAGCATGGGCAATGAATCTTGATACGTCGGGAGATACGATAATATACGGAACCAAAGGCTCTCTTAGAATTCCTTCTACTGAATGCTGGAACGGATCTGTCGGCGGTGATCTTACCATTTATCATGAGGTTGCGGGCCATCAGGTAGAAACAAAAATGCCGATGATTCCCGAAAAGAAAGGCGCTCCCTCTAACTTCGATAAAAAAATACGTACATTTATTGATGCATGCAAGAATGGTACTGCGGCACCCGTTCCTTCGAGCGAGATACTTTATAACCAGGCTATCCTTGATTCTATTGCGAAATCCTCGGATCTTGGCAGAGAAGTAGAGGTTGTCATTCCTGAGATATAATTGTTTAATTGTGAAGGAGAATTTACCATGAAAAAATTTAATGTTGGAATTCAGCTTTACGGAGTAAAAAATACGCTTGCAAATGATTTTGAAGGTACACTGCGTGCCATAAAAGAAATGGGCTATGATTACGTTGAGTTCGCCGGATATCACGGTAAAACATCTGAGCAAATAAAGCTTATACTCGAAAATTTAAATCTTAAATGTGTATCTGCTCATCAAAACCTTAACTTTTTTGAAGAAGACCCCATTAGCGCAGTTAACTTCCTTAAAGGATTTGGAGTAAAATACGTAGTAATTCCATGGTATGAAAAAAGCAAGCTTGCGGGTTCGGATAAATGGGAGGATACGGTTAAATACTTTAATAAGTACGCAGATATATTTGCCGAAAACGGTATGATGCTTGGTTATCATAACCATGATTTCGAGTTTGAAACAGCCGATGGTAAATATCTTCATGACCATATATTTGCCCGCGTTCCGGAGGATAAAATATTCCCCGAGATAGATACGTGTTGGGTTCGTTATGCGGGACTTGATCCCTCGAAAAAAATACGAGAGTTCACCGGCAGAGTACCGCTAGTTCATCTGAAAGACTTTGTGGCTAAGCGACTTGGTGGCGGACCCGTGTATGACCTTATAGGTGCTTCGGGTGAGCAGGCAAAGAAGGCGTCAAACGAGGAGAATGATTTTGAATTCAGACCGCTCGGCAAAGGTATTCAGGACTTTAGCCCCATTCTTAAAGCGTGTGAGGAATGTGGATGCGATACTGTTATAGTTGAGCAGGATGAAACCTACGGCGGCATGAGTGAGCTTGAGGCAGCAAGAATATCCAGAGAATATCTCAAAGATACATTTGGTTTATAAAAACTAAACACAAAAAACCGCAAGGCGTTTTGCCTTGCGCTTTTCGCTTTTAGTAAAAAAATCCTAATTCGTGGAATTTGCTAACCAATATTGTCATTTTGATAGTTTTATGGTTTGATTTTCCTTTTAATCCATATCTTTTACATTGACGAAGAGTGTGGAAAAGTGTATAATTTTTGTATCAGAGCGATTTTGTCTCTTTTGATTCAACTCTTTTGATTCAATATGAGTTGAAAACGCTTTGATAATACATAAGGAAAGGAGAATAAATGAAGCTTTTAAAAAGAATCAGTACAGCCGCGCTTTTATCAATGATCATATTTTTGAGCGTTACCCGTGTTCATGTCAGCGCTGCTACTGTCAATATCACCAAGGAAGAACTTCAATATTTTGTCAGCATTAAGGAGAAAGATACAGGGAAACATCCCACCGTTGCATTGTATCTTGGCAACCGTTCCATAAAAGAGAAAGCATATCTTATAAATGATACGACCTACATACCGCTTCGCACAACTACGGAAATAGCCGGTGCTACTGTTACATATAATGCAAATACCAGAACGGCTACCGTTACAATGGATGGACTTTATATGACCGTTACCGACGGATCGTATATCATTTATGCAAACGAGCGTCCTATTCTATCTAAAACGCCGGCAGTAATACTTTCTGACGGTCGAATGTATGTACCCGTGCGCAGTATTGCTAAGGCACTCTCGCTTGATGTAGAGTGGCTTCCCAGCCGTGAAGTTATTCTTTCGGGTAATGCAACACCGCTTGTGCATGCCAAGAATTATTATCGTTATGACGAGCTTTTATGGCTTTCGCGTATTATCAGCGCCGAGAGTCAGGGAGAGTCGCTTATAGGTCAGATAGCCGTAGGAAACGTTGTTCTTAACAGAGTCGCTCACCGCGATTTCCCGAATAGCATATACGGTGTTATTTTTGACCGCAAGCACGGTATTCAATTTACGCCGGTTGCGAACGGTACGATATATAACGAGCCTACCTACACTGCAACCTTAGCAGCGAAGATATGTCTTGAGGGTGTTTCTTTGAATTCTAACGTGCTCTTCTTTATGGAGCCTAATAAATCGACCTCGTCGTGGATTAAGAATAACCGCAAGTACGCTTTCAGCATTCAAAATCACGATTTTTATTATTAAGCTATAGAAAAGCTGCTGCACAACGAAAAAAATGCGGTAGCTTTTCTCATTTTTTAATTAATCACTTGCAAATTATAATTCTGTATTGTATAATATTAGGTGTGATATTTACACTACAATTTTTCCGAAAGCGAGGAATTTTATATGATATACAGAATTAAAGTTGCAGGACTTGAAAGAGATCTTCCTCTTTGTCCGATAGGCGAAAATCTTAACATAGGAGCTTTCGTTCTTTTCGGCGATGTTGAACTGACGGAAAGGTGTGCCGAAGCACTTTATGCAAAAGCTCCCGAGCATGACGTTATGATTACCGCGGAGTCCAAGGGCATACCGCTAATTCACGCAATGTGCCGCCTTTCGGGTAAAAACCGTTATGTTCTTGCACGCAAATCGGTTAAGCTTTACATGAAAGACGTTGTTGCTTGCGAAACTCAGTCGATAACTACGGCAGCTAAGCAGACGCTTTATATAGACGGAAACGATGCTGAATACATAAAGGGTAAGCGCGTTCTTATTGTCGATGACGTTATATCTACCGGCGGCTCGCTTGAGTCTCTTGAAAATCTTGTAAAGCAATCGGGCGGTGAGATAGTAGGAAAAATGACTATCTTGGCGGAAGGTGACGCTACGGAGCGTGACGATATAATTTACCTCGAAAAGCTCCCGCTGTTCGACAGTAGGGGAAATGCTATTTAATTTATTATGTTTTATACGGATAGTAAAAGGGCAGAGAATTTGTATGTTCTCTGCCCTTTTACTATCCGTATATTTAACATACAACTATACGCCATAGCGACTATGTACATAGTTTCAAATAGATTATTGGAAGTTTTTAGTTCATAAAGCGAAAATGAAATTACAGTGCACTCTTTAATCAAGCTTTTATTACTTCGTCGACTGCCTTTAGCATTTTTTCTTTTGTATCACTGTCAAGGTTTATAAACGACGTATCCTTGGGAATTGATCCGAACAGTCTCTTATAATGAGCAAGCGCGGAAAGTGAGCTTCCGATGTAATTTGGATGTATCATATCCTTATCGTATATGTCAATATCGGGATTTTGCTTTTTGAAAAGCGTGAATAGAGGTCCAACCTCTGTAATTTCTGCTGACAGTGTATTAGCAAGATTCCGATAAGCGTCGGTGAGCTTTGCTTCCATTTCATCACTTGTCATATTATTTTCACTGAGCCAGGCGTGTCCATCCTTGTATCCCCATGTAGAGTATAGGATAACTCTATCCGCATTAACCCACTTTGAAACCTCGTTGAATCCGAAAGTGAAGGCAGAGTTATCTGTGATAGGAGTGTGACTTTGCTCTTGGAGTATAACTGCGTCATAATGATTTGTTTCTAAAAGCTTCTTTATTCTATTATGATGCTCGTCACCGGCGGTAAGATTTTCAATCATGCGTCTTCCGCCTTTTATGACGGAATCCTGTGAGACGTCAATACCGTTTTGACGTGCCAGCTCTTCGACCATTTTGGGAATGCCGAAGAAAAATGTGAAGCTGTTTCCAATAAATAAAATCTTCATTTTCAAAATCTCCTAAAATAAATATTAACACCTAAAGTATAGCATATATCATAAATTATTTCAACATAATTTTGTCTTGAATAATAACACTTTTGAAAATTTTCAATATGTTTTTCAATATTTTTAATCAGTTGCATTTTATCTGGGTGTATGATATAATTTACACGTAAATAATATTTTTTCGAGGTGCTTTATGAACAGTACGGTAAGATACGAAAAAGAAATAAAAACCATAGGTCACTATGATCTTGTCGTTCTCGGCGGCGGACCTGCAGGTGTTCCTGCGGCAATAGAAGCTGCAAGAGAGGGACTCAAGGTGTTGCTTGTTGAAGCTACGGGTATGCTTGGAGGTATGGCAACCGCGGCACTCGTCGGTCCTTTCATGACAAACTATGACAGAGAGGGTAACCGTCCTGTAGTGGGAGGTTTGTTCCGTGAGATAATAGAGCGTCTGGCTTCGCGCTGTGGAGCAATTCTTCCTGAAAATCTCGACTCTCCTACTGTTTATACGTCCTTCATAGCTCGTTACCATCGTCACGTTACTTCATTTGATTCCTTCCTTCTTCAAGTTGTGCTTGATGAGATGGTAAAGGAAGCCGGAGTTGACGTTATGCTTTATACACGCTTTGCAGATTGTATTATCGAAAATGGGGTGATTAAACACGTTATTCTCAACGCTCTTGAAGGACTTGTTTGCGTAGATGCTGAAGTTTTCATTGACGCGACGGGTAATGCCGATGTTGCACATGCTGCAGGGGTTCATACATGGAAGGGCGATGAATCAAGCGGCGTTCCTCAGCCGGGTACGCTTATGTTTGAGGTTGATAACGTTGAGGATGAAAAGTATGCAGCCTATGCTTCCCGTCCTACACAACCTATAAAGGCTTACCTATGCCCTGATAAGGGGACTTATAAGGTAAATCACCTAAGAGTTTTTGATACGGATGCTACCGATTCAAGAAGCATGACAAAGTCTCACATGGAAGCGAGGCTTCAGGTTATAGAGTCATATAACACTCTTAAGGAAACTCCCGGCTTTGAAAATGCAAGACTATCTCAAGTCGCGCCCGTGCTCGGAGTACGCGAGAGCCGCCATATAGAAGGAAAATATAAAATAACCGTAGCCGACGTTTCAGGAGGAGTAAGATTTGAAGACCGAATAGCCGCATATGCCTTTGGAATGGACGTTCATCCCAGAAATTCCGAAATGAAGGGCAATTTCAGAATTGAAGTGGCAGAGGTATATTATATTCCGTACAGAGCAATGCTTCCCGTCGGTTGCAATAATCTTATTGTGGCAGGTAAAACCGTAAGCTGCGAATCGCAGGCAGCAGGCGGTTTGCGTGTTATGCCGTGCGCGGCAGCCATGGGGCAGGCGGCAGGTGCCGCAGCTGCAATAGCAATAAAAGATAAGCTTTCGGTTGAATCTATATCAATAAAAAAGCTTCAGGATATGCTTTTGGCGCATGGCGCAATACTTGATTAATCTTGGTTTACACATAAATTACACTTGTTATATAGAGGTACTGTGCTTTTTTGCACAATACCTCTGTTTTTATTCGGTTATGCCCAAATACGACAGCTTCTTCCGCTTTTTCATAATATGTAAATCGGTTAAATTTCAATCTCTCAACCGAGAATACAGCATCTTCAGTATAACTTAAACTTGTATTATCAGACCGTCATATGCTACCTCGGCGCCAAACTGATGCGCGATTTTTACAGTTTCCTTGTGTGGTTTGTGTAAAGACGGGGCGAGGTGGGAGAGATAAATTTTTGTGCTCTCATCAATTGCACCGATAGTTTTAAGAGATGGAAGAAGAAGCCTTATCATAGGAATACTGTTGTGCTCGGCTATGCGAAAATCTCCGAGATAGTCGCCTGTAGTGCAGTCAAGCACAGCGAGAGAAAGCTTTGCTTTTTTCATAAATTGATAGGTTTCATTGAGAAACCAACCGCCATCGCATCCGTAAAAGAATTTCTTTCCATCACGCTCAAAAATAAAGTGCTGAGGATAAGATTTTGGAGAATGATTTGCGGGCATACCTATAACCGAAAATTCGTTGTTAATATCATACCGCTCGAATTTTTTCATTCTTATAATCTCAACGTTTTCCATATCATCGAAAACAGCATCTTCTCTTACGTAAAGACGAAGCGGCTCACCTCTGTCTTTAGCCGAGCTTTTTGCTATCTCCTCGATATTGTCTTTATTGAAATGATCTCTGTGAAAATGAGTTATAAGAATGTCAGTTATGACCCGTGTCGGTTTTTGCGCAATTCTTAATGAATCAAGCGCATGCAGTCCGCAGTCTATGAGAATGCTTTCATTCATCAAAACGCAAGAAGCGCGCCTTGCGTCAAAATCAAAGCAGTCCTTATATTCGTTTTCAAGCTTTGGAGAAAAATCGCAGGCACATGTGCCTAAAAATGTTAAACTAAAAGTACTCATAAGATCACCGTCCGTTGCACTTCATTATATTTCCTAACGTTTTTTAAACAAATTAACTACGATATATATAATTATGATAACCAATAATATAATTCCACAACCTACAAGTGTAGCTAAATCATAATCAATATTTTCACTTTCTGCACCGCAAGATCGGAATATGAAAAATCCTATTGCAAGTGCAAATAATGTAAACAATATTTCACAAATTATTTCTAAAATTCCGTATATAATACGTTTCTTTTGGCTTTTCATTTGAGCCCTTCTTATAATGAAAATTGTATAGATTTGTTTTTAATCAAGCAACTCTGTGAAAGTTTTAATATATCTGTCTGACTGCATCTGCATTTCATCAATATAATCTTTTGATGATTCATCGAAGATACCGTATGAGATCATTCCGGCGGCTTTAGCTGTTTTTACCGCGTTAACGTTATCGTCAACGAAAATTATATCTTGAATAGGCTTTCCTATTCTTTGAGCCGCCATTTTATATATTTCGGGATTTGCTTTAGTTGTATTAAAATCGTCGCAGGACCAAATGTTAGTAAAAAGCTCCCATATACCGTTTCGCTTTAAGCACGGATCTAAAGCTGCATGCGGACTTGCGGTAAGTATGTTTAAATCCGCACCGCGTTTTTTCAGTTCTTTAAGCGTTTCGGTTACACCTTCCTTAGCGATAATGTGCAATGAATAATCTTCTTTTGCATATCTATGCATTGTTTCAACCAGGCGTTCTGTTGGAGTTGATATACCAAGTGTACGGTAATACTCTGCGGTGCCTTGATAGCCGAGAGGCGTTATGATTTTTATAATTTCATTATCGTATTTTATTCCATGCTCATCGAGTATTCGGAGCATAACAGAAATATATGAAGGCATTGAATCAACCAGCGTTCCGTCAAAATCGAATAAATACGTTTCATTAATTTTCATTTGTTATTTTCTTTCCTTTACATAAAACTGATAATAAACGATTGATACCGGGTAATTGTATTATCCGTGTGTATCAATCAATTTGAATTTCGTCAATATCCTATATTGCCTTTTGAATATTTTTCGGGTGCGAAGTTTTCAATATTGACGTATGAAGGCGAGATCGAAAGCTCATCGCAGATAAGAGATATGACTTTGCCTCCTATAATTTCCGTACCCTTATCTGTATAATAGTGAACAGCGTCACTATGGCACTCTTCGGGAAGGGAGGCGGTCAAGGCATAAAGATCGTTGATAACAGTGTCGGTACCGGCAAGTGCTTTTATCGCTGCTTTATTATATTTTTGGATAATACTGTTATGGCGTCTGAAGTTTGGATTGCATCGTTCTTCTAAAACAGCGGTTGAAGTAGCGAAAACAATTTTTGCCTTAGGAAAAAGCATACGCAGTCGTTTATCAATTCTTGCTACTGTGCTCTCATAGTGCTCAACCGTGCAAAGCGGATCATCACCGAAAAGCTCGATAACGTCCCATAATCCTGCATTCCAATGAACAAGATCTATATCGTCAGTCCATTCACCCTTTTCCTTCCATTCATGAACAAATCTAAGAACATATGAGGAAAATCTGCAATTTTCACTTGGATAATAAACCTCTGCTACGTTACAAAGAGCTTCTTTTATGTATTTATCATATCCCATTCTTATGGAATCGCCTATCAGTGCAATCTTTTTCATATATATAACTCCGTCTCTGTTTTTAATGTATTTTAAGTATAATATTTGTGCTTGCTTTTACGTGATAGATTATATCATAAGTTAAATGAATTTTCAACCTTAAAGCAAAATCAGAATCTAAAAAAATCCTTAAAATTCAATCAAACGTTCTTAGCAAATGGGTTTTCCTTCCCATTCTTTTTCGCATTCAAATTCCATCAGGTGCGTGATAGTCGGTGCAATATCAAAAATTGAAATTCCGTCAAGCTCGTGCCCTTCTTTAAATTCAGGGCCGATAAAAACAACTGAAATACAGGAAAAAACAGGGTAAATTCCGTCTCAATCTGTCAAACAAGCTTTATCTATATTTATTATAAATTTGTTTGCTTTGCCTTGCAAAGCTTCATTTCAACGTGAAGTATTCCTTCTTCAAAAAATTCCGGAGAGGAAACGGCGAACCCAAGTTTTTCATAAAAGCCCTGAGCTTGCTTTTGTGCGTGTAAGAGTATATCGGCACCCAGCCAACTCTTTTGTATAATGGGAATGGATTCTTTCATGAGCTTAGTACCAAGGCCGATACCGTGCGTGAGCGAGAGTACTCTTCCAATTTTAACTCTCCCAATATCGTCGTAATATGCACGCAGATATGCAACGACTCTGCCGTCTTCTTCCAAGAAGCAGTGAAGGCTGTCATAGTCCACGCAGTCAAAATCCTGGCAGATGATTTTTTGCTCAAGCAGAAAAATTTCAGTTCGCGAACGGGCAATCTCATACAATTCACGAGTACTCAATTCGTGAAACCATTTAATTTTTAACTCCAATTTTATACTCCTTTTATCATTGAACAGAAATCGACAAATTTCTCGTGAAAATTTATTAGCAAATCTCTAATTTTTTATTGTTGTTATCGGCAAGACTGTGCGTTTGCAGAAAACGTTATTATGCAAAAAGGTATGTTTAAAGTAATTCCATTTCTGTACGCACAGCATCATCCATAACGCTTTTTTCATCAAAGACTCGGTTTTTATCTTCAATCGTCTTGAACGCAGCATAATATCTTAAGCCGAATTCATGTAGCGACGCATGATTGAAGTGCAGATTATCAGAATTTGAGGTGAGACCTTCGGCTGAGGCAAAAGCTGTATGCTCCGTTTTTTCTGCAAATTTGATAAGAGCCTCGTTTACGTAATTATAGTTTGCGAGGACAGGGGTCTCTGATCTATCTTTTAAGAAATCACCTAATCCACCGACAACGAGAGGTACGGTTTCTGCCTTAAGCTCGCGTCGGATTGCACGCATAAGCGCCGTTATTTTTTCTAAATAAAGAGGATAGCGCTCTTCTCTGCAATCAGCCTCGCCTTGGTGCCAAAGAATTCCGACCAGATGCGATGTCCTCATGGCAAGTCTTGCGCAGTGTACTGCGTTATCAAAAAGCAATCCGCCTTCTCTCCATTGATCAAGCGATGTTCCTCCGTCTGCGCAGGGAATAATGCCCACCTCAACGTTCGGATGCTCGTCATAATAAGCACCGGCAAAGCTCTCTGCAAGGCAAGTTCCGGAAAAAGGTCTGTCGGGATTGACAGGTCGATACATGGTCTGCCATCTTCCGTTACGCAGAACCTTTAGCGCGCCTTTTCTTGTATTAAGATGTGCGGCTTCCGTAAGCAAGCCACGGCCTGCCATATTTGATTGACCGATTATCAAAAAAGAATGTATCATATTTTATCCTCGCTGTTTATTTATATTTTTAAATTGCAACTTACGTTCAAGTGAAAAAAACATCTCTATAGGTCATCAAGCAAACGCTTTTTTAAGTTTACATTAAAAATCCGACGTTATTTTTAACCGTATGTTTTACTGTCGTAATTATCGTTTTCTGCGTCTTTTCTACTTCTTTTGTGCGAAAGCAGCCAATCAAAGACTTCAGGATTTCGGTACGTGATATCCCAACAATTATGCGCAACACCAGGATATACCGTGAGAGTCGCGTTACCTCCGTTTTTGTTAGTATAGTCTACCATTCTTTGAGATTCCTCGAGCAGTACGGTTTTATCCATATCTCCGTGAAATGCCCACACGGGTACGTTCTTCAGACGAGATGTTATCTGATACATTCCACCGCCGCATATAGGAATTATCGCGGCAAAATGTTCTGGAATGCTGGTTGCGAGATACCACGTGCCATATCCGCCCATACTATTTCCTAGAAGATAGATTCTGTCAGGATCGACATAACTTTTTTCGGATATTTTTTTAACGAGAGCTTTAAGCTCATCCATCATATCAAACCAGGTAACTCCGGTGCATAGCGGTGCTATCCGTATGAAAGGGAAGTTCTCGTGTTCGTCTGTAATCTTAAAAAACGAATTTCGCATAAGAACCTCTATAGGCTTTCCTCTTGTACCTATTCCGTGCAGAAAAATTATGACAGGTCGTTTTTCTGCTTCCTTGAAATTTCGAGGAAAATCAATAATGTATTTCATTTTCTTTATGCTTGAGATTTTCATCGTTTTCTCCTTTTTGATGTTTCTCCTTTTGATGTTTGATAAAGCCTGATTTGGTAAAGTTTTTGCCTGCCAATAGTGAAGTTGTTCGCCTTGCTTCTCATCAATTGCCGTATTTTCCTTATGCCCCGCATTGCAATTCATGCCATCGGCAATTCATTACTGAAAGTGCGTGTAAGACGCGCGACTCGTTCGGTTATTGTAATCATAAGGAAACATATATTCCGTGGAAGGATATATGTTACTCTTACACCGAGGGTGTGCCACGATACGTCGAAAGCGTGGTCCGTTCTCGCCATACGGCGATCCCGCAGTTCGACAAGACTGTGCTCGTCTTTGTCCGCAAGCGCCCACAACGAGCATAGTTTGTCGCCCTCTGTTTGTCTTACTCGCGAGTAAGACAAACTACGCTTTCCACGTGGGTCAAGAGTACAATAGGTATAAAAATCGGTCAAAAATGGGGGTTATAACGACAAAAGGTATATTTCTGCGTTATCTGACCACAGAATTTATCGCTCTAATTACGATATCTCTTTCTTGTTCGGTTACTGGTACATCAAAATCGTTAAACAAATTACCCGTGATATCCTTTTTCGTAAGGATCTTATACCAACAAAGTGCTAACAGATATCTACCTGCACCAAGAGATGCGTGGAAAGTATCGCGATGTACCGTTTCAATACCCATATCCAAAGCCTGCATCATGGCCTCTCCGCAGGGGATGATGCCATCTGCCTTTATGCTTTTCGCTGCCTCACCATAACAATCGCAAACAGCAGACAGCATTTCTTTTGACGAAGAATATTCCAAGCGCATCAGACTTTCGCTGCCGTTTTCATATGCCCATGTTTGATGTATCAGAATTTTTGTGTGAGTGCAATACTTTCTGACATATGCAGCAAGTGCCTCGATATATGGCGAATAGGTTTCGTATCGTCCACTGAAAGGACTAGCCTGTTGCAAGGTAATAAAATCCCAAGAATCGCTGACAAGTGCTTGCCTTATGGAAACCTTGATACCTGTTCCTTCTCCGTTGAATTCAAAATCATACGCGACGTTGTCATCAAGCATATTAAGATAATGCTTTTGCAAGGGGCAGCCGCCGATATAGAGATTTACGGTTTTCAATTCCGTACCGTCTTGCTTTGCAAGGCGGTGCAAATATCTTTGTGCATCTTGAGAAAAACTGTTTCCGATAGATAAAATTTTCATATAACAAATACCTTTCTTGAACTGTTGAAGTTACTGTTGTAAATGAGAGTTTTGAGTTTTGCTCAAAATCATAATTTGTCCTTAATTGTTTTCCTTTGCGGTGGTGATGGAGGCGATGAGTAATTTTCGAATTTTGCTACATTTGTCAAACATATCCTTGTATTCTTCCTCGGTTATCATGTGGGTATCCTTGAATAAACCGAGCCAATAATCCGTTTCATAGCACTCCTTGAGAGCAATTTGAAACTTATTGATAAAATCGGCTTTACTCGCAGCATAATTCGCTTCGTGTATATTTGCACCTATGATCGTGCCGCTACGCAAAACTTGGTATTACTTTTGCGATTTTCTTTGATATCGGTGCAAAGATTCACAATATCAACCGCAAATTGTTTTGACAAATCAACTAAAAAATTTTCTTTCATCTCAGATCCTCGCTTTAGAATGATTTGACACTTCGTGTCATGAATTGAAACTGCGTTTCATGATTTCTCGCTTCGCTCCATGAATTGAATTGCAACCCCAATGCGCCGCAGCGCAATTCATGACGCA
>JAZRHO010000044.1:0-37301 GCA_045644805.1 Eubacteriales bacterium
CACCATCCGTAAGTCCATCAAGCGTCTTAAGGACCTTGAGAAGATGCAGGCTGACGGAACCTTTGATCTTCTTCCCAAGAAGGAAGTTGCAAAGCTCGTTAAGGAAATGTCCGACCTTGAGAAGTCCTACGGCGGTATCAAGGAGATGGAAACTCTTCCTTCCGCAGTATTTATCGTTGACACCCGCAAGGAAAGAAACGCAGTTCTCGAAGCAAAGAAGCTCGGTATTCCCGTAATTGCTATCGTAGATACTAACTGCGATCCCGATGATGCTGACTATATCATCCCCGGTAACGATGACGCTATTCGCGCTATCAAGCTTATCGGTGCAGCTCTTGCTGATGCTGTTATCGAGGCTCACGGCGGAGTTCAGGAAACTCTTCCCGAAGAAGACGTTGCTGAGGAAGCAGAAGCAGTAGCAGAAGACGCAGAGTAATTTTCCCCCTAATTACAAAATAAAGGAGAATAAAAATGGCATTTACAGCTAAAGACGTAGCCGAGCTCAGAAAGCAGACCGGTTGCGGTATGATGGACTGCAAGAACGCACTTAAGGATTCCGACGGTGACTTCGAAGCAGCTATAAAGATCCTTCGTGAGAAGGGTATGGCAGCAGTTGGCAAGAAGGCTGACAGAATTGCTGCAGAGGGTATCGTTGATATCCTTACCATAGGTGACACCACCGCTATGGTAGAAGTTAACTCCGAAACCGACTTCGTTGCAAAGAACGCTATATTCCAGCAGTTCGTTAAGGATGTTCTTAAGACTATAATCGTAAATAAGCCCGCTGATGTTGACGCTCTTATGGCATGCAATATTGAAGGCGAGGATGAGGGCACTGTTAACGATGCTCTTGCTTCCAAGACCGGTACTATCGGTGAGAAGCTTTCTATACGCAGATTCGTTATAGTTGAAGGTAACGTTGCTACCTATATTCACAATAAGGGTGAAACGGGTGTTATCGTTAAGTTTGAAACCGACGTTGCTGACAAGGCAGGCTTTGCAGAGTGCGGTAAGAACGTAGCTCTTCAGGTAGCTGCTATGACAGTGCTTTACCTTAACAAGGAGAGCGTTCCTGCTTCCGTTATCGAGGCAGAGAAGGATATCCTTGTAAATCAGATGAAGCAGGATCCTAAGATGGCAAATAAGCCTGAGCAGGTTCTCAAGAAGATCGTAGAAGGCAGAATCGGCAAATATTATGAAACTAACTGCCTCCTTGAGCAGCCCTTCGTTAAAGACGATTCCATGAGCGTAGAGAAGTATGTTGCATCTGTTGCAAAAGAGCTTGGCGGAAATATCGCAGTTACAGGCTATACTCGTTTCGATAAAGGCGAGGGTATTCAGAAGAGAGAAGAAGATTTCGCTGCTGAAATCGCAAAGATGGTTAACGGCTAATTCTTCATATCTATAATATAAAAGCCGATCACGGTTTAGTACCGCGGTCGGCTTTTTATTTTCAAGAAAAACACAATAAATTATAAAAACTACCAAAATTCTTTGTATATCAGCACCTTTCCCTTTGATAAACACCATAAAACCGGCATCTTTACTCTTCTTTTTTTATATCATGCGACATAACATTAAAGGAGAAAGGATATAAACGATGGAAAATAGAAAACGCTTTTTTTATAATGGAATATTATTGACTTGCGTCGGAATAGCGATGCGTACGGTATCCATTTTCTTCAATGCCTTTGTAACGCAGACTATTGGAGCTGAGGGAGTCGGACTTTATACTATCATAAATACTGTTTACGGCTTTGCGGTAACATTTGCTACATCCGGAATAAGTCTGACTGTAACGCGTCTTGTAGCCGCAGCGAAAGGAGAGGGAAGAGAAGAGGATACGTCTAAAATACTTGTGGGAGCTGTGATTTATGCTTTGATATTCAGCTTAAGTGCGACACTTATATTGTTTTTTGGCGCGAATTTCTTATCCATACGAATATTAAATGATGAGCGAACTGCAATATCGCTTAAAATTCTTGCTCCGTCTCTTGTGCCTTTATCTCTTGTAGCGGTCTTTTCGGGATATTTTGTTGGTATACGAAAGGTTTTTTGCAATGCCGTTACTCAAATATTCGGTCAGTTATTTAAAATTGGAATAACGGTCTGGCTGGTACTCAAATCTTTGCCTTTAGAAATAAAATACTCGGCGTTTTATCTTTCTCTTGGTACTACATTAACAGAGATATTATCATTCTCTGTGATTTTTATTCAGTTTTTGCTGGATAGGCGCGGGCAAAACAGAGAAAAAGGCAGTGATATAGGGGCGGTTGCAGGTATGGCGGTTCCGCTCGCGGTATCGGCATATATACGAAGCGCGCTTTTGACTATTGAACATATTCTTATACCTAAGAGACTTCGTGACTACGGTGAGTCACTTTCAGAATCATTATCATCATACGGACGTCTTCACGGAATGGCACTTCCTATGATACTTTATCCGATGGTAACGCTTACTTCCTTTTCCGGACTTTTGGTACCTGAATTCGCAGAGCGCAGCGCAGGCGGAGATGACAAGGGAATGAGAACTCTTGCCTCCAAGGCATTTGGTATGACGCTTGTTTACGCTGTTGCTACCGCTGTTTTGCTGTTTATTTTTTCCGAGGAAATCGGATACGTTATTTATGACTCATTCGAAGCCGGTAAATATATAGCAATACTTGCCCCTGTTGTACCTATTATGTATCTTGACCACGTGACAGATTCGGTCCTCAAAGGAATTGGCGAGCACGTTTATTCCATGTGGGTAAACATAACCGATTCATTGCTTTCGATTGTTCTAGTATGGTTTTTGATACCTAGGCTTGGGATTATGGGATATGCTGTATGTATTATTGCAATGGAAGCGTATAATTTTATATTATCTGCTATCCGTCTTTTTTCAAAAATAAAATTCCGCATAAACCTGCTTGATTCGGTGGCATATCCGTGCCTTGCAATAACAGTTTCGGCTTTTTTAGCAAAAAATCTTTTTATCAGCGCGGGAGCGCAAAGCACGCTTTTTTGGTTAATACTTGAAATGCTTTTTACCGTTTGCATATTTATAGGAATATATAAATTCTTGCTTCTTGTACAAAATATTCTTAAAAAAGATAAAAAACAAGTTTTTTAGAGTTGAGTTTACATTTTGGAAATACTTTTTTAAAAGAACATAAATACTAAAATGATAAACTATATTGACTGATTACAGTAATAGGGAGTTTTAAGATGAAGGGAACAAAAAAACGCTCTGCGGAGCGAATAATAGCTATTGTACTTTTTATTTCACTTATAGTATCGCTCATATATTCAATAGTAAGATTTATTTTGGCGCCCGGAGAGCCTGTAATCGGCGGTGAATATGAGAAAATAAAAAGCGATTATCTTTTGATGATAACTCAGTGTATGCTTGGCATTGCGGTAATGCTTTTGCCTACGTTATTTACGCATAAGCTGAAAATTATGCTTCCGAGCGTTATGTGTATTCTCTACTATATCTTTTTATACTGCGCTATATTTCTTGGAGAGGTAACCAATTTTTACTATACGGTACCGCATTGGGATACGATGCTTCACGCGATGTCGGGCGCTATGCTTGGCGCTGTAGGCTTCCTTGTTGTTGATTGGCTTAACAAGGATAATAACGTTAAGGTGCAATTGAGTCCGATATTTTTATCTGTATTTGCCTTCACATTTGCGATCGCGGTCGGAGTGCTTTGGGAAATATATGAGTTTTCCTTTGACACGGTGCTGGGCCTTAATATGCAAAAGCACACTACCGAAACAGGAGAAGCTCTTGTTGGTAACAAGGCACTTCAGGACACCATGAAGGATATTATAATAGACGCGCTTTCAGCACTTCTAGTAGCGGTAATAGGATTTGTAAGCAACATTAAAAGGAAGCAAAAAAACGGATTCAATGAGGGCGAATTTGAAGCTCATGCCAAAGATACCGAAAATGGGCAGACCGTTGAAGCCGAAGGCGAGGAGTGCAATGCTTAAAATAATGAAATCGGGCATTTTCCAGCTAATATTGGAAAATGCCCGATTTGTTATCTTTTGTTTGCAAAAATATCGTTTTTATAATCTCTCGGAGTCATAACGGTTGCTTTCAAAAAGGCTCGGTTGAAGCTGTTTATTGATGAAAAACCGCACTTAAAGGCAATTTCCGATATGCGATCGCTTTTATCACGTGAGCGCAGGAGCTCCTTTGCATAATCAATTCGGTAATGAGCAAGAAACTCGCGGAAGTTCATACCCGTGCGCGAGTGGAGCACTGTCGACAGATGTTTTTCGTGATATCCAAGCATCTTAGCCATTGATTTCAGTTCTATGTTTTCTTTGAAGTTTTGTGATATATATCGTATAGCCTCGAAAAACATTGAATGCTCGGCATTCTCCCGTTCTACAAGCCGGCTGTTATCAAGCACTTTTCCGCATAAAAGATAGAGGAGCGCGGATATTTTAATGGTATCAAATTCCGAGGAGTGCTCTACCATATTTGCAAGCTCGGGAAGACATCTCAGATCAATTATCGGGTTTTCAGGTTTTTTGTTTTTTACAGCTTCAAAAAAAGCGGGAATATGGTCATTTGAAAAAACTGCGCATCGCATTACCGAATGTGTTTCGTCAGTATATTCATGTATTTGATTCGGCAATATCAGAATAAGATGCCCTTCATTAACAAGATGCTTTTGACCGTCTACGTATACAGTGGTAGTGCCTCTTTTTGTATATGCAAATTCACTGAACTCGTGAATATGAGGCGGCATGATCCAATCTTCATGTGAAGCTGTTCTGTATTCATAGCGCTTTCCAAAGTTTTCTGTTTGATATAGAATCATATGCTCCTCACACAAATCTTACTTTTTGGTGATATTTTATCATATTTTGGCTTGAAAGTCAATAGCTGATAGAGTATAGTATAATTGTAAAGGTCGGGGGAGGTGAATGCTTTGGAACTTGTTCGTATCGAAAAAGGGGACTATAATGCTGTAATCAATCTTACAAGAGGTGCGAATTGCATCAGCCTTCGCAATGAAAAACACGGTGTTTCTATACTTCGTGAGCCTGATTACAACAATCCGGATAGTCCTTATCTCCATGGAATGCCCATACTTTTTCCGCAAAACCGAATTGAGGGCGGAACGTTTGAATTTGAAGGACGGAAATATTCCTTACCCGTTAATGAGCCTGCGACAGGATGCCATTTGCACGGCGAGCTTCACCGTATGCAGTTCAAGCTGTCAGAGTCATCCGCTGAACGCGTATTATGCTCATATGTTGCATCAAAAGAGTCGCCTTATCTTACTTTTGGGCATGATTTTGAAATCAGACTTGAATACGTTCTTTCTGAGCACGGACTGACGCAGAATACGGAAATTATAAATCTTTCGGAGCAAAATATGCCGTGCATGCTTGGTTTTCATACGACCTTTAACGCGGATTTTGCCGGCAGGGATAATGTAAAAGTGATGGCGCAGATTTCAGAGGAATACGAAAGAGCTATTAAAACCACTTATCTGCCTACAGGAAAAAAGCTTGAATTTGACGATGCATCAAAAAGACTCAGCTGCGGTGATTTTCCTGCATTCGGCATACCGATAAGCCGCCATTATTCAAAAGCACGTGAAGGTAAAATGGAGATACTTAACTTAAAGCGCGGACTTAAAGTAGTTTATGAAAATGATGAAAAATACGGCTTTCGCCTTATCTATAACGGGAAGGCAGACGGGTATATATGCCTTGAGCCTCAAAGCTGTATCATAAACGCGCCCAATATGCCGCAGAGTAATTCCGATTCCGGATTTTGCTTCATAAAGCCGGGAGAATCAAAAATATACACATCAAAAATATATATTGCAGAAATAAATAAAAAGGAGCAGATCAAATGAAAATTACAAGACTTGAACTCATTAAAGTAAAGCCGCGTTGGATGTTTCTTAAAATGCACACCGATACCGATATTTACGGTCTCGGAGAGCCTATCCTTGAAGGACATGCTCTTGCGGTTGAAGCCGTTGTCCGTGAATATGAAGAATATCTCATAGGTAAGGATCCGATGATGATAGAGCATCATTTGCAGGCTATGTATCGCGGCGGTTTTTATCGAGGGGGCCCTCTTATGCTTTCTGCGATAAGCGGTATTGAACAGGCAATGTGGGATATAAAGGGCAAATATTATAATTGTCCTGTTTACGAAATGCTTGGCGGTAAGTGCAGAGACAAAATACGAATGTACACTCATATAAAGCGTGCTGGGGTAGCAGGCGAATTTTCAATGGATGAAATGCTTAGAATTACCGATGAACGCTTAAAGGACGGCTATACCGCGCTTAAGTATTCCATAATTCCGCCTATTGCCGCTCTTGAAACACCGGCAAACATGGAAAAGCATATCGAAAGATTTGCTAAGGTAAGAGAGCGAATTGGAGACGGAGTGGATCTTGCTATAGATTTTCACGGAAGAGTAAGTCCCTCTCTTGCTCCAAGACTCATAGAGGCGCTCAAGCCATATAATCCACTTTTCGTAGAAGAGCCATGTCTTCCCGAAAACGTTGATTGCATGGTGAATATCGCGCGTTCAACAACAGTTCCCATTGCCGCAGGAGAAAGACTCTTCGGTAAATGGGAATACCGTCAGCTTCTTGAAAAGCAGGCAGTAAGCGTAGTTCAGCCGGATCTTTGCCACTGTGGCGGTATTTTTGAAGGAAGAAAGATCGCTTTAATGTCAGAGCTGTATTTCGGAAGCGTTGCGCCGCACAATCCGCTGGGCCCCATCTCGCTTGCCGCTTGTTTGCACCTTGATGCTTGCACTCCCAATTTCCTTGTCCAGGAGCATCCCGGCAATCCCGATAAATCCGACTTTGGAGTAGGATATATTAAAGAGCCGTTTGTTCTTAAGAACGGATATATCAATGTTCCCAATAAACCAGGTCTTGGTATTGAGCTTGACGAGGACGCAATCAAAGAAAAAATATACGACGGAAAATGGTCTTCACCTCGCATTTATCACGAGGACGGAAGCGTTGCCGATTGGTAATTTGAAGGGGAAATAATATATGAAAAAATCAGTATTTGTAACAGGTGCGACATATGGCACGGGTTATGCAATCGCCGAGCGCTTTGCAAAGGAAGGCTATGATGTTTTTATCGGAAGCAGAGATATAGAAAAATCTGAAGAAGCAGCAAAGAAAATTGCCGAAAAATATTCTGTTTTCGCAAAAGGATATCAATATCAGACCGTGACTCTCGATGAAGATGAGGTAAAGGCAATATTTGATGATATACGTAGTATGGGATATCTTGTTGATACCCTGGTTCTTAATGCCGCAAATCTCGGTATAGGTCAGGTAAGTCTCGAAGTTGACATAGCCGACTTTATGGGCGTTTATACGACCAATATCGGATGGAACTTTCTTATGGCTCGCGAGGCGGCAAAGCAGATGAAGGATAAGGGGCACGGAGCTATCGTATTTATAGGCTCTAATTCAGCTTTGCGTGTCACGGAAAACCGTTGCGCATATTGCTCATCAAAGAGTGCTATTATTGCTATGTCAAAATCCTTTGCGGTTGATTTTGGAAAATACGGTATTCGTTCCAACTGCGTGTTGCCCGGAATGATAAAAACCGATAGGTGGCATAGTAATTTGAACAACGCAAAATATTGCCTTGCAAACTATACTCCAATTGAGGACATAGCCGATTTTGAAGACGTAGCCAACGCGGCATGGTATCTTGGAAGCGACCAGTCGAGAAATACTACCGGAACGGAGCTCGTTGTAGACGGAGGAATGCTAGCTCAGCTTACTCCGAATATCGACCGCGAGCTTTGGAAATGACTTTTTATAGGAGAATCTCATGTCTATATATTTAACGGTCGACGGTGGCACCACAAACACACGAATATATCTGATTTGTAAACAAAAGGTTACGGATAGTATAAAAACTTCGGTTGGTGCACGTGACGGAAAGGAAAAGCTAAAGACCGCTCTTTCTAAAGGAATAAGCGAAATTTTAGCCAAAAATAATATTCACTCACGCAATGTTGCCGGTATCATTGCCTCGGGAATGATAACGTCTGAATTGGGACTTTGCAATCTCCCTCATATTCATCTTCCTGCGGGCGTCGGTGAGTTGCACAAGAATATGCATACCGAGATTTTTGCAGATATAACCGATATTCCGTGGCATTTTATACGCGGCGTCAAATCTGACACGGGTGACCTTGTCAGCACGGATATTATGCGTGGTGAGGAAACAGAGCTTATGGGTATGCTTTTTCCCGAACTGAAGAGCGCGCTTTATGTTCTGCCGGGCTCTCATTCAAAGCATATATCGGTTGACGATGACGGAAAAATAATAAGCTTTAAAACTATGCTTTCTGGAGAACTTTTTTCCGCTATTGTCAGCGGTACTATTTTGAAAAACTCGGTTGATCTTCAACATACCGAAATAAAACGCGAAGCTCTTTTTGGCGGATATGAGTATTGTAAGGCAAAGGGAATTAACGAGGCTCTTTTCAAAACCCGTGTTCTTAGCAATATAATGGGTGCGTCAAAGGAGGAATGCTATAGCTTCCTTCTCGGAGTGATTCTTAAGGATGAAATTGGAAGTATTCTTGACGCAAAAGAAAAGAACGTAGTAATAGGCGGTCAGAAAAACATGAGAGATGCGCTTTTCATGCTTTTAGCTGAATTCGGTGATAAAAAAATCGTATGTATGCAAGATCCTGAGGTAGCGCGGGCAACGCCGCTTGGAGCTGTAAAAATCCTTGAAGCTAATGGTTAAAATACAATAAAAACACGGAGCTATCCGAAATCAAAGTCCATATTGCATAGGACTTTTAATCGGATAGCTCCGTTTGCTTTTAAAGTGATTCAAGAAACGCCTTTACCTTAGATGCTATAATAGCATGGCCGGCATCGTTAAAGTGAAGGCCGTCTGTGGTATAGTCAGCTTTATCGTCTGCACTGTTAGGATTAATACCGAGTTCGCGGTACATATCATATACGTGAATTCCGAACCTGGCTCCGAGCTCCAGTATAACGTCAACGTATTTTATAAGCGGCTGAGCATCTGCGGATTTTTCAGGGCGAACAGGAATGTTTTCATCACCCGTACGGCGTGCCGGGGTAAGGAATACTACCGTTTTGCCTTTTTTTACAAAATTTTCACTGAGGTAGCTCATAAGGAAATTAACAGCTCCGCAAAATGTTTGGGGTGTTTTATCATCCAAAGAGCCAAACGGAGCGTCTCCGTGACCGTAGTCATTTGTTCCGCCAAATACAATGACCATATCGGCATTATGATTTATATCATATACTCTTCCGCAGAAGTATAGATCGTGGCGCGGCTTATCACTGGGGATGCGCTGATGAGCGATACGAGTTCCGCCGATGCCGTAATTATATGTAGCGGCAAGCTTGCATTCTCTTTTCAAAACGTTATCAAAGCGGTTGTTGCTTCTATCGGTTACACCTGCTCCTTCGGTAATGCTGTCACCTAGAAAATTTACTGTTTTTCCTTCAAGAATCATTTGTCAAATCTCCTTATTTATTATACGCGTATTGTAATCACTGATTTTTGGCTCTGAACCGCTTGGAAGCTCACGAGATATTCCGTATACCCACCTAGTAGAAGATCCTTCGATAGATATTTCTCCGTCGGAAGACACGGTAACAACAGCAGAAAGAGGATCTTCAAAATAAAGCGTTTTTGCGCCTTGTTTCAATTTACAGTAGAGGAATGTATAGCTTTCGGTAGGCTTTCCGTTGGAGTCGTAATCGGTAAAAAGATAAGTATATTTCGGATTATCGCTATCTTCTTCGGCATAAGGATGAAATTCTTCGTTTTGCCACCATCCGTTAGTAACGACGTTTACATCAAAATAGAGAACACCGTCTCGCTTTTCAATGTGGTTTGTATGTAAGTGACCGTTAAGACTCATAATTACAGTACCGGGTCGTTTGTTATTTGCCATGCTGTAAAGCGCTCTGACTTTTTCTGCGTCAGGCGAGGATTTCCAAATATCAGAAAACGAAGCGTGCGCATTTATAATACAATGTAAACCGTGCTCCGCCGCATCAAGAAGTACGTTATGAAGCCAATCAATCTGTTCCGGTCCCAATGAATCGGGGAGCGTGTTTTCCTTAGGCTTGCCCCAGCTTGCTTCGCGGTTATGCTCGTAAGCTTGGGAGTTTGGCATAAGAGAATAATTGGTATCTAAGAATATAAACCGAAAATTCTCGGCATCATAATAGTAATATCCGATATTTCCGTCATTCAATGCCCCATTTTTCGTACCGAAAGTGCAAAAGCTCGCTCTGTTAGTAAGCAGGGGAGTAACTTTTTGCATAGTGTTTGATTTTGTTTCAAGCTCGTGGTTTCCGTAAACTCCGAAAACAGGCAAAGAATATTTGTTGTTCAAAAACGCATTGGTTATTTCGGGCGATCCGCTGTAATCATTAGAAAAGTCGCCCTCGTGAATGACAAGATCGGCACCGGAGCTTGCAGCCCTATCGATTATAGATTCAAGATGCTCTACCTTTACAGGATACATTTTCTTTTTATAATGCAGATCCGCAAAAACAAGAAATTTTATTTGTGCCATAGTGTATCTCCCTATAAAAGTTCCTTATATATTATAAACGCAAACGTAAAGTTTGTCAAGATTTTTGCGAAAATAAATGTTGACAAAATGTTGATCCTATGATATTATGTATAATAAAGAATTAATAGGTGACAGTGCACAAAATCAATGTTTCTTAAATATATTTAGTTTTAATTTGAGGAGAAAAATATGTTCAGTTTTATTCCGGATTACGTTTACCTTTTGATTTTTGGCTTGATATTGCTCATAAAAGGAGGAGATTGGTTCGTTGACGCAGCTACCGGTATTGCTAAACGCTTTAGGCTTCCCGAGCTTCTTATAGGAGCAACGGTAGTTTCCATCGGTACGACGCTCCCGGAGGTTATGACCTCGGCTATGGGCGCAGCATCAGGCAACGGAGCGATGGCTTACGGCAATGCGATCGGCTCAATTATCTGCAATTCATCTCTTATAGCAGCCTTGACAATTGCGATAAAGCCCGGAAAAGCAGATAAAAAATCGCTTATTTTCCCGGTGTGCGCTTTCTTTGGTGCCGCGGTCTTCTATTCGCTTAACGCTTATATCGGCGGTGTATTTGCGCGTTGGTCGGGTATAGTTCTTCTTTGCGCTTTCGTTGCTTACATGGTTATAACCGTCATGAATATGATGAAGAATCCGGTCCTTGATGATGAGCATAATGATGATGTGCTCACGGAATGCAAGGTAGCTGGAGTCAAGTCGTCGGCATTACCCATTGTTAAGGATATACTGATTCTTGTAGGCTCAGCTTTGATTATTGCGCTTGGCGCAAGTCTTCTTGTAGACAGTGCTACGGAAATAGCCAATCAGCTCGGTGTTCCCCAAACTGTCATTTCGCTTACTATCGTTGCTTTGGGAACGAGTCTTCCTGAACTCGTAACAGCAATTACATCTCTTGCAAAAGGACATGGCGCTCTTTCTCTGGGCAATATTATTGGTGCAAATATTTTCAATCTCGTGCTTGTATCAGGCATGGCAATTGTAATAAATCCATTCGACGTTCCTGCAGAGGCAACCTTCCTTGGAAACAACGCGTCCTTGCTCTTCGATTTACCGCTTATGTTCATAGTAATGGGAATTCTGACGGTTCCTACTATTATAAAAGGTAAGCTTTCAAGATGGCAGGGAATATCGCTTCTTGGTATTTACGGATTTTATTGTGTTCTTCAGTTCGTTCTGATACCTCTTTTGCCTTAAAACAAAAAACATTCCCGAAAATGCATATTTTAAAAATTCACCTAAGGATTTTTTGAATATTTATATTTTCGGGAATGTTTTTTTGATTTTTTTAAAAAAACTATTGACAAATTGAAATTCTTTTGATATAATACCTTAGGTATCCTAAGACAGCAGGTTCCGGTAAAAGCTGTTTCGCTTTCCTGCCGAGGTAGACTAACAAATGCGAATATTTTTGTTTGTCCTTTCTCGGCTTGCGTTATGCGCTTTTGTCGGAAGGGATTTTTTGTTTTAATTTATATGGAGGTAGAATAATGCCAAGCAATAAGATTCTTGAAGAAAAGAAACAAGTCGTAGAATCACTTGCCGCTAAATTGCAGTCCGCTGCAGCAGGCGTTCTTGTGAAATACGAAGGCATTAAGGTAGCAGAAGATACAGAGCTCCGTAACGCGCTCCGTAAGGCAGGCGTTGAGTATACTGTTATGAAGAATACTCTTACCGGCAGAGCTTGCGATATCGCAGGTTACGGTGAGATGAAGCAGTACCTTAATGGAATGACTGCTATTGCATTCAGCGAGAAAGATCCTATCCCTCCCGCAAAGATCATGAAGGAATTTGCAGGTAAGATTGATTGCTTCGAAATTAAGGCTGGTTTTGTAGACGGCGGTGTTATTGATCTCGCAGGCGTTGAGTCCCTTGCGGCAACTCCTTCTAAGGAAGTTCTCGTTGCAAAGATGATGGGCAGCCTTATGTCCTCTCTTTATGGACTTGCATACGTTCTTCAGGCGAAGATCGACAAGGAAAACGGCGAAGGTGCCGAGGCTCCCGCAGAGGCTTAATTTCTGCAACACTTATTTAAATTGATAAAATTTGTTTAATTAATTGGAGGAATCTAAAATGAACGAAAAGACAACACAGATCCTTGAAATCGTAAAAGGACTTACTATTCTTGAACTCGCTGACCTCGTTAAGGCTCTTGAAGAGGAATTCGGCGTATCCGCAGCTCCCGTAGCAGCAGCTCCCGTAGCAGGCGCAGCAGCAGCTCCCGTTGAAGAGAAGACCGAGTTTGACGTTATTCTTAAGGCAGCAGGCGCTAACAAGCTCGCAGTTATCAAGGTTGCTCGTGAAATCACCGGCCTTGGTCTTAAGGACGCGAAGGACCTCGTTGAGGGTGCTCCCAAGACCATTAAGGAAGCAGTTTCTAAGGAAGATGCTGACAAGATCGCTGAACAGCTCAAGGCTGCAGGCGCAGAAGTTGAAATTAAGTAATTTTCTACTTCCTAAATACTTTAAGTGTACGGCAACCTGCGCGCCGTACACTTTTTTGTATATTCGAATATAATAAAAATGGGTGAGGGCATTTTTATGCCTTCACCCTTAGGTTTTGCAACCCTTGTTCTGCGTAGTGTATCAGAGCTCTTCATTTTTTCTTTGCTCAAGATATTTTTTTCTTACAACTGTCAAGAAATTCTGAACTCTTTGAGATTGATAATCCCTGTACGTCCACGGTAGCTTTTGCCAACCGCCTCTTGAGTAAAAAAGAGTAAGCTCGGTATATATTCCGTTGCTTAAGGGGATTCTGAACCCGGTTTTCTTTGTTGTAGCAAGCATGAGTCTTCCGTGGCTTAAAAAACCTGGATCAATATTTACCTTTCTGCCGGCTTCATCGGCAAAGCGTGCCTCTATGGCATTTGTAAAGGTTTTAATCTCGGCTTGCATAGAGGGATCGATAAGCTTATCAAAACTTAAAATCCTGCGTTTCCCCTCACCGCCAAGCTCCTCGTCATAGTAGTTTGAAAACTCTTCGGAAAATGAAAATTCGTCTGTAATAAAGTCCACTTCTCCAAAACGGTCCTTCATTATCGAAAGAGCTTTTTCAAAGACGTCAGCTGTGTGATATATAAATCCGATTATGAGTTTTTCTTTTTCAAAATTTTGTGCAGCTCCCATTGTAATATCCTTTAACTTAAAAGATCTGTACTTAAGTATCTGTCAATTCCGTCGGGCAGAAGTACCGCTATACTTTTTCCTTCTTCTTTCTTTGCCGCCTTTATTGCCGCAGCAAGAGCAGCGCCGGAAGATATACCGACGCCTATTCCTTCGCAGTGTGCGATTTCGCGTGTAAGCGAATAAGCCTCTTCATCATCTACCGTTATGACTTCATCATAAATTTCGGTGTTAAGTATTTGCGGAATGAAGTTAGCGCCTATTCCTTGTATCTTGTGCGGGGCGGATTTTCCTTCTGAGAGAAGGGGAGAGGCAGAGGGCTCGACCGCAATCACTTTTATTTCTTTGTTTCGACTCTTCAAATATTCTCCTACACCGCTCAGCGTACCTCCGGTACCGACAGCGGCAACGAAAATATCTATATCTCCCTGAAGGTCATCGTATAGCTCAGGTCCGGTTGTGAGAACGTGTGCCATTTTGTTCTCTATATTGTCAAATTGCGACGGAATAAAGGAATTTGGGGTTTCGGCATGTAGCTTTTTTGCGTAGTCAATAGCTCCAGCCATACCGAGCTTGCCGTCTGTAAGATGAACCTCTGCACCGAATGCTCTTATAAAGAGCTGCCGTTCTTTAGACATTGTATCAGGCATAACGATTATAGCACGGTAGCCTCTGGACGCCGCAATTGCAGATAGGGCTATTCCCGTATTGCCAGATGTGGGCTCTATTATTACAGCTCCCTCTCTTATAATTCCGCTTCTCTCTGCGGCATTGATCATTTGCAATGCGGCTCTGTCCTTAGAGCTTCCCGTTGGGTTCAGGTACTCAAGCTTTGCATATAGCTTGCACTTTAGTTTGTATTTTTCTTCAAGTCTTGAAAGGCGCAGTACCGGAGTTTTGCCGATAAGATCCGATAAATTTTCATAAACCATAAATATCATTCTTCCTTTCGTACTGCATAATATAGTGTGATTTGCTAATATCAATTTTTAACGCTTTTGAAATTGTTTAATCTAAAATGGGCTAGCTCAAAATTTTCGTTTGTGCTAGCCCGATTTTGCTCAAAAAGCATTTATAATAATGAATTCAACTTTTTATCCCTGCTGATTATTGGGGATTTCTTCCGAGTAAGGATTATCATCAGGATTCGATTTTTGCTGTTTAGCAGCTTTTTTAGCATCCTTTTTAGCCTGCTTTTTTGCCTTTTTTTCTTCGAGAGCCTGGTTTATTTCGTCGAAGGCTTCTATTTGTGCTTTTTCTTCCGCAGCTCTTCTTTCAGCCTCTTCGTCTTTGGAATCGTCTTCGGAATCGTCTTCGGAATCGCTTGCGTCGCGAGGTTCAAGCGCGGCTTCATCAGAAGGAGCTTCTTTCTGAATGTCCTTTTCTTCCTTTGCGTTTTCGGCTTCCTTGACTTCGTTTGCGAGTCTTTCAGTTTCGGCATTGAACGCGTCTATTTCCATGTTCATCTGCTCGTGCTCTTCCTCTGCATAACGTTCGTTTTCCAAGCGTTCGGCTTCCTTCTTGGCGCGTTTTGCCTCTTTTTTAGCAAGCTTAGCTTCTTTTTTAGCGCGCTTCGCTTGTTTTCTGCGGTTGCGTCTTGAATTCAAGCGCTTTTCCTCTTCAAGCCTTGCCGCTTCGGCAATTTCTTCGCTGCGAATCATGCCGACGGTGGCAACGCCTTCTCGGCGATATTCGTTTTTGGACTCAATTTCGGATACCATACCGTCCTTAGTAACTCTTCTCTTGAAGAAGAGGAAGCCTTTCTTGTATGAAAGCGAGGGCTGTGTGGGTCTTCCGAGGTTAACAATTACAGTGAATTTACCCGTCTCTTTGTCATATGCCTCGTAGGTAATAATATCTTTTTCAACGATTTCCGTCGTAGTGGTTTTCTTATCTACGGGTGTTGTGACGGTGTAGCTTGTCTTGGACTTCTTACGTATATAGATGTATCTTTCACTGTGCTCTGCCATTGCATCAACGTCGTGCGAGAGCTTATGAAGATTCTTTCCGAAAAGATCGGTTGAATACAGTGAATATCCGTATCCGTTATCAGCCGCACCGGGACCGATGTAATCTCTCTTGAGATAATATACGTTTTTGTCGTCTATAATTACGTGAGTTCCGGCAATCTTAGGCGCAATAAGCGTATCGGAATTTCCGTCGTTGCGAACGACCTTGAGGTCTCCGTGTGATGACAAATAATAAATATATCCGTTAGTCATCTTGACAAGCTTTCCGAATCTTGATGCAACAAGTATATTCTTTGTACCGTCGATCTTGATTTTCATAAGACAGCAGTTGCTGCTCTCTCCGTTGATATAGTAAAGCCAACCGGAGCTTATGGTGCATATACGTCCGGGGTTTTCCATAACCTCGCGCTTATCCGTTCCGTCAAGATTCGCAGAATAAAGTCTGCGGCACTCTCCGGTTCCTACGGTATAGAACACTTTGTTTCCGTAAGTTGTATAATAATCGCTTATGTTCGAGTCTATAAGACTGTGATGATCGGTTTTTGTGTCAGCTGAATAGATATCCATGTTGTATATGCTGGGAGACGGCAAAGAGTATATAATACGACCGTTCTTTGCATTATGGATAATGCATCCGGCGTGCAATATTTCTCTGTCTGTTCCCGTAGCAATATCGTAAACGCGGAATGAAGGATATGCTTCGCTTGATGTTACCGTCGTGTAGAATATCTTATCGTTATAGTAATCCATTATGTCAACGACTTCGGGTAGTATAGTCTTTGACGTAACGTCATCCATGTCAACAAGAACAATAGAATAGTTGTTTGCTCTGTTTATTGTGTTAAGCTTCTTCTTTTTTCTTCCGAAGCAACCGTATTTTGCGCTCTTTTCACGAAGCTTTTTACGGATGAAGAACTTGGTTTTATCGGAAGAATAATATATAGGAGTTTCGTGGTCTATAACGTAGTCTCCCGAAGGTGCTTCGTCAAGAATCTTAACGTTTGAATGATAATTGATGCTGGCGGTATCATAGCAGCAAATGCTTACGCTGTTTCTTATGAAGAAAATCTTGCTTCCGAAATTATAAATAATATCGGACATCTGCGTAACGGCGGGAGTCGGAAGAGGATTTTCGTTTACTATTTCATAAAGAGACAAAGTATTCGGCGTGTCCTTTGCGGGCTCCGATACGTCGAACTCATAAGAGTAATTTCTTCTTACAACGTAGAATTTACCTGCCATTTGAGCAAGCTCGTCGTTGAACTTGAATATGGTGGAATTTTCTTCTATGTATTTGGTGGAATCCTTATATCCGTTAATTGCCGCGAAAAGGTGAAGAGCATTGTCAACATTGCCTTTTTCAAGAAGACTTTTGGCTGCTTGGTAAGTCTTTTCCGCGTCTATTCCTATCGCGCGTATCTTTGCAGCAAGCTTTGCGTCCTTAAGCTCCTTTGCCTTTCGATAGCCGGGAACGTCTTCTATGTTAGACGCTGCCTTAACAGCGTCAATCTTCTCTTTGAATACCTCAAACGAGCGTTCAAGATCCATTACTATATGAGGATCTGCTCCGAATCTTTTAGCAAGCTTGATATCGCTTTCCAATGCCTTTACAAATGAATCGCGTTTGTTCACAATAGCGTGAGTTATAGCCGAATAAAGGTCAACGTACTCGAAAAGATCGGAGATATCGTCGCTCTTATAGTTATCGATGATCTCAACCTCAAGAACGTCAAGACCGTCTATCTTTTTCATAAGAGGAACAGCTACGCATCTGAAATCAAGATAGTATGTAATAGGATCTGCGGGGAATTTGAGCTTGCATACCTCTCTTATGGAGTCGAGCGTAGGAATAGAAAGACCTTCGCTCATTGCAAACTCTCTCCAGCTAAAGCTCTCGCAGAAATTATCAAAGTATATAATTCCGGTGCTTGAAGAGGTTACGCAATCAGCTATTCTTTTGTCGCTTTCAGTTACCGCATTGTTCTCTTTTGCAAAATTCAGCGGTCTGAGAATTCTGGTCGGAACAATATTTCCGCAGCAATGGCATTCAACTGCCTTTGCATCTTCCGAATAATCAAGCACCGCAGGGCAATACGGGCATACTCCCGAAAGAGTATACTTATTTTCACTCATTTGATATTCCTCCCCAAAGTAGAATGGAATTTTATAAATCAAGGTAAATCGGTTCCGCCGTTCGGCGGTTTGCATCTCATTATACGTCTTATCCCTTTGATGAAACCGCGGATAAGACCGTATTTTTGCACAGCCATAATCATATAGGTGGAGCAACAAGGTTCAAAACGGCATCTGTCTCTCAGTGATTTCGGAGCTATTGCTTTATACAAAAGCACTGAGCCGATAAGAAGGTATTTTAAATCAAAATACAGAATGCATACTGCTAAAATCAAGCATATAATCCGTGTTATTCCTTCAAAGAAGGCGATTATAAGTCCTATTAATGCTCCGAGCGCAAAAAATCCGAGAAACGGTAAGACAAAATAAAGAATCAAATCGAGCACGCGAATTTCTCTTATACATCTTGCCATACAGATCCCCCCGCGCACGATAGATTTACCCATTATTAATAATTATAACATTTATAATATATATTGTCAAGTTCTGTAAAGGATAAAAACAAAAAAAGTTTTGATTTTTTCCTTGCAAATGCCTTGATTTTGCAATGGCTTTGTGATATACTGTTTTGCATAACGAAGCAAATGCGTTGTAAAGTGGCTGAAAGGATACTTAAGATGTATAAAATAGTAAATAAAAAGTCGCTCAATCCTACGGTTACGATGATGGATATAGAAGCACCGTTTGTTGCAAGGAAAGCAGAGGCGGGGCAGTTTATAATTCTCAGAGCGTCCGATGACGGCGAAAGAATACCTCTGACAATAGCGGGATATGACCGCGAGGCTGGAACTGTAAAAATAATTTTCCAGGTTGTCGGAGCAACTACTTATACGCTCAACGAGCTGAATGAAGGCGATTTTATCCCCGATTTTGTCGGTCCTCTCGGTGTCGCAACAGAGACTGACGGGCTTAAGAATGTGTGCATAGTCGGCGGAGGTGTCGGATGCGCGATTGCTCTTCCTGTCGCGAAAAAGCTTCATGATATGGGATGCCGTGTTACTTCTATTATCGGATTTCGCTCAAAGGATTTGGTTATACTGGAGGATGAGTTCAGAAGCGTTTCCGATTCGCTTACCGTCATGACGGATGATGGCAGCTACGGAAGAGAGGGAAACGTGTGCATTCCTCTTGAAGAGATGTTTGAGAGCGGTGAGAAATTTGATAAGGTGATAACCATAGGACCGCTTGTTATGATGAAGTTCGTCACTATGGCAACAAAAAAGACGGGAATACCTTGCACGGTATCCATGAATCCGATAATGATTGACGGTACCGGAATGTGTGGCGGATGCAGATTGACTTTGAACAGAAACGGTGAAAAGGTAACAAAGTTTGCTTGTGTTGACGGTCCTGATTTCGACGGTTATGAGGTCGATTTTGATGAAGCTATGTCTCGTTCCAATATGTACCGTGACTTTGAGCGTCATGCGTACGAGAAGGCGTGCAATCTCTTGAAAAAGGAGGCAGAATAAAATGGCAAAGGTAAATATGGATCCCAAAAAGAATCCTATGCCCGCAAGAGATCCCTCAGTTCGTTCTCATGACTTTCTTGAGGTGACCATCGGCTATGATGAGGCTACCGCAGTTAATGAGGCACTTCGTTGTCTTGGCTGCAAAAATATGCCATGCGTGGGAGGCTGTCCCGTAAATATACGTATTCCCGAGTTTATATCAAAAATAAAAGAGCTTGATTTTGAAGGTGCATATGATGTCATATTCAAGTCGTCGAGTCTTCCCGCTGTTTGCGGAAGAGTCTGCCCCCAGGAGACTCAGTGCGAGTCGAAATGTGTTCGAGGCATCAAAGGAGAGCCTGTAGGAATAGGAAGACTTGAGCGCTTTGTCGCTGATTACCATAATGCGCACGCTAAAAAGCCGAGCGAGCTTCCGGTGTCAAACGGTAAAAAAGTGGCGATAGTCGGTTCAGGTCCTTCCGGACTTGCATGCGCCGCCGATCTTAGAGTTCTCGGTTATTCGGTTACGGTTTTTGAAGCGCTTCACACAGAGGGCGGAGTTCTTGTCTACGGAATCCCTGAATTCCGTCTTCCGAAATCAATCGTTAAGCAAGAGGTAGATAATCTCAAAGCACTTGGAGTAGAGTTCCTCACCAATATGGTAATAGGCAAGACCTTGACCGTTGACGAACTCTTCGATATGGGCTACGAGGCGGTATTTATCGGATCGGGCGCAGGTCTTCCCAATTTCATGGGTATCAAGGGAGAATCTTGCAAGGGCGTATATTCGGCAAATGAATTTTTGACAAGAAGCAATCTTATGAAGGCTTATCTTGACGATCCCAATACTCCTATTATGAAGGGCGGAAAGGTTGCGGTTGTCGGTGGAGGAAACGTAGCGATGGATGCTGCGCGTTCCGCGTTGCGACTGGGTGCTGAGAAGGTATACATAGTATATCGCCGTTCGATGGAAGAGCTTCCCGCAAGACGCGAGGAGGTTGAGCATGCAGAGGAGGAGGGAGTTGAGTTCATGCTTCTTTGCAATCCTATCGAAATAATCGGCTATGAAAATCCCGACGATAGGCGTGATCCTAAAAACGGCTTCGTAAAAGGAATGAAATGTATAAAAATGGAGCTCGGAGAGCCTGATGAAAGAGGAAGAAGAAGTCCTCATCCGGTAGAGGGAAGCGAATTTGAGCTTGAGCTTGATGCCGTGATAATGTCCATAGGAACATCTCCTAATCCGCTTATCAAATCGACGACAGCGGGTCTTGAGGTTAACAGAAGAGGCGGAATAGTAGTTGAAGAAAATACAGGAAAAACCTCGCGTGAAGGAGTTTTCGCCGGCGGTGATGCTGTAACCGGTGCGGCAACAGTTATTTCCGCAATGGGCGCAGGCAAGTGCGCGGCAAAGGCTATTCACGAGTATATTCAAAACAAATAAAACAAATCCCCAATGCACTTAGATCTGCTTTGGGGATTTGTTTTGATCAAAGCTTTGCTAAAAGCTCGACTGCGTTTCCGTCTGTCAGTCTCTTGAAATGCTCGATTATGTACGGATGCTTTTCTTTCGGTACTGTACCGGCAAATTCTGAAAGGATTGCGAATTCACATATGCTTCCAAGCCGTGATGCGCCCCGCTCGGCAATTTCAAGATAATAGCCGTCGTCTTCTGCGAAGAAAAGCTCGCTTGAGCCGACGCTCTCACGTCCGTTGATAATTTTTGCCGCCTTTATAAGATCACCGAAATCGTCAAATCTATATATCCGTTTTTTTGTTTCGAGCATAGTAACGCTCTCGGATTTTGATATAGCGCGTTCATTCTTCGGAAGCAGATTTATAAGCTTAGTGACAAACAACTCAGCACCTCCATCCTTTGATGGGTAAAATTGAATAAGAAGCTTATCGCCTTCATGGTCAAAGCCATGATGCTTCTTTACGTGGTCAAGTATTTTCCATACCTTTGTTCTTGTCGCTTTGTCGCTGTAATCTGCTCCCAGAGCGTCGAGACCGTAGTTTTGAACATCCGCCATCGTCAGCATTATTTTGATTTTTGTTTCACTGATTTTCAAAACATCCAAAATTGCGTCTCCTTTTTGTAAGATACATTATCATTGTATCATAATACACTAAAAAATGATACTGACAAATAATGAAAAAAATCTCGAATTTTGGTACTTATCAAAGAAAAAAGTCAATGTTTACCTAGAATTCTTGTAATTTATAAAAGAAAAAGGAACTGTCTAAAGCGCATTAGCTTGAGACTGTTCCTTAAAAATATCCTTGGGACTATAAAATTTACTTTGTTTCAAGATCCATCATCATATCGACTCTGACGGCATGTCTTCCGCCTTCAAATCCGTTTGAGAGGAACTGATCAAGAATGTCCATAGCAAGGCACGAGCCGATAACACGAGCACCCATACAAAGAACGTTCGCGTTGTTATGGAGTCTTGTCATTCTCGCGGAAAACGTATCAGAGCAAAGGGCAGCGCGTATTCCCTTATGCTTGTTTGCACACATGCTCATACCTACGCCTGTACCGCAGATAAGAATGCCGAATGATCCTTCGAGATCCTTTTGCACGTTTTCACACACTGCGCTCGCAAAAATAGGGTAGTGGCAAGATGCGGTCGAATCGCATCCGCAATCGGTAACCTCGTAGCCGTTGTCCGTAAGATATGCTTTCAGCTCTTCCTTGAGGGTGTATCCGGCACTGTCCGCACCGATAAAGATTTTTCCTTTTTCCATTTTTATATCTCCCGATTTTAATTGTCTTAAGAATTTTTCTCTTGTGCCTTACTTTCTCTTTCAAGTCTTTCGCGCTCTGCCTGGGGAACGCGAAGATATGTGGGAAGGTGCAAAATATCGTTGGTTATCTTTCCTTCATCATAAAGCTTAAGAGCGACTTTTGCGACTGAATAAGCATTTTGATCTCTTAAAAGCTTAGGAGTCTGCATAAGGCTTATACCAAGCTTTGTGAGCTCCTTTTGCGCAACTGAGTAGCCGTCACCGACAATGTATACTGGTTTTTCTTTGTACTTTTCAAGCATTTCGGCAAGCTCTGATATGGAAATGGCAAGATCGTTTGTGTGCCTTATCATCTTGCCGCCATCATATTCAAAAATCGCGGTATAAAGCTGTGAGCGTCTTGCGTCCATCGCAGGAACGATAATTCCTTCAATTCCGAAGAGGTTTTCAGCTAGAGCCTCCAGTGTTGATACAGATGCGCAGGGAATATTCTTTCCAAAGGCTATGCCCTTTACCAAAGCCGTTCCTATACGAACTCCCGTAAATGAGCCGGGACCGACAGAGCAGGCAAGTAGTTCTATATCAGAAAAAGAAAGATGCAAGGATTTGAGCATACTTTCAGCCATTGGTAAAAGAAGCTCGCTTTGCGTCAGCCCATTGTCTATACTGTAGCAGGCAAGAAGCTTATCGGAATCTGTAACCGCTGCCGTAGCTATCTTTGCCGTACTGTCAAAAGTGAGTGTAATCATTTTAATTCTTCCTCAAAATAGTTGCCGAAATTAATCTCAATGTCACGCAGCGTGTTTTCATCCGTCTCATGCTCTTGAGCGCCAGATGATATGTTGTTTGGCATAATGCGCGATATTGTTACGGTTATTGTGTTGTCAGGTAGAAAATCTTCAATATTTTCAGACCATTCTCCAAGACAAAATCCGTCTTGCTCTATAATGTCATCAAACCCGATAGAATAGAGGTCATCTCCGTCTGTTATACGGTAAAAATCAAAATGGTGAACCGAGACTCGTCCTCTGTATTCGTTTAGGACTGTATAAGTAGGACTCTTTACACCTTTTATGTCGAAATATGAAGCAAATCCACGGCTGAAAGCTGTTTTTCCCACTCCCATTTCGCCTCGAAGCGCTATAAATGCGCGGTGGATTTTCCGATTGTCGAGAAGTTGTGCTAAATCTCTGCCTGCTTTCTCGGTTTCAATTTCGTTTTTAGCTCTATGCTTTATCGTCATTTTCAGCTCCTTCAATTTTGCCGATGTAATTTAAATGCTCGTCTGGCATAAGCATTTCAAGAAGCTTGTTATAGCTTTCAATAGCTACCCGTGTCGGATTTTTGCGCTTTACTGCGCGTATAAGAGTGTTTTTTGGTGTATCCTCGGGATCGACAAGCTCAGTAGCGTTTACCTCATATCCCAGCGCTGAAAGACGCTCAAGACGCAACGCGTCGGTAATGGTATCGCATAGGCTTCTCTTTAACTTTGGATATTTCGTCACAAATTTCAACGCTGGAGAATCTATTTTTGTGGACAGCTCTCTGTGGCAGCATGGCGTAGAAAGTATAACCTTTGCGGAGAGCTTTACTGCGGTATCAAGAACAATATCGGTCGCGATGTCGCATGCATGAAGCGATATAACCATATCCGGGTGCTTGTCTTTAGGAGTGTTTGTTATATCATCTGTAATAAAATGCATGTTATCAAAGCCTGCTTCGCGAGCTATTGAATTACAGAAGTCCATGACATCTTTTTTTAAATCGATACCTAATATGTAAACTTTTCTTAGCTTTATGGCGGTTAAATAGTGATAAACTGCAAAGCTGAGATAGCTTTTTCCACAACACAAATCGAAGACACATATTTCGCCTTCGGGTGGAAGCTCGGGGTAAATTTCTTCTACGTATTCAAGAAACTTATTTATCTGTCGAAACTTTGCCTGACGTTTGTCATGCACTCTTCCCGTTTTGTCACTTATTCCCAAAGCAACAAGAAATTTTTCGCCACCCGAAAGAATATGGCTTTTCTTTTTATCAAGCTCCTCGATTGCAGACTCAAATGATACCGCCTGATTTGTAAGCTTACGGTAAAGCTTGTCAGCCCCCAGCGCGACCGGACCGTTTTTACCTATTTTAAATTCGGCATCGCCGAGAGTCGTGATGACATTTATTTGCTTATACCTTGGAATGGCGAAGTCAAGAAAATCCTCTAACTCATTTTCACGATAGTTCTTCTGCGAAACCGTATTACCGGGCAGCGTTGCCTCGGTGGCAAGTATTTTTCTGTCCCTGTTAGCGCATAGTCTTGCGGATATTTTCGACGGAGCATCATCTATGGGGCGTGAGAATACTATTTTTTTAACTGCCTCTTTCTTTATTGCAAGAAGCGCAAGCTCTTTAAAATCTGTCATTTTATTTCTTGTTGGAAGACTCATCGGAGTCCTTTTTCTTTCCGCCTATGGATAATTTTCTTTCTGTACCCTGAGATATTCTCTTAAGGTTTTCTCTGTGGCAATAAACGACAATAATCGCAATAAGCACAGTGATCAGCGCCATAATACCGTTTTGAGAACCGTTCGCTTTGAGCATTATTTTAATATGAGCGCTTACAAGAACGGGATAAAGGACTGCAACTATAACAGAGCCGAGTGAAACGTATTTAGAGAGATAAACAACGAGTATGAAAATAGTAATCAAAATAAGGAATTCTATGGGAGTTAGGATAAGAGCCATAACGGCAGTGCAAAGAACTCCTTTTCCACCTTTAAATCCGTAATATATCGGAAGAATATGACCGATTATAGCGAAAAATCCTGCTAAATAGTTAAGAGGGAGCTCGCAGTAAAGAGCACCGAGACTTATACCGCCCATATATCCGAATCCGCCGAGAATAGAGCCTATAAGTACCGCAAGCGCGGTTTTTAGCATGTCGCCGAGAAGAGTTAGACCTGCTGCCTTTTTGCCATATGTGCGAAGCATGTTGGTCAGACCCGCATTTCCGCTTCCGTGATTTCTGATATCATCACCGTACAAAAGCTTAGAAACTATAATTGCGGAATTGATACTTCCGAGAAGATATCCGCAGACGATTGCTATGAGAGCAAACGATACGGTTAAAAGGATATACTGCCATCCCTGAAGACCTTCATTTGCAATATTTACAATATAAAACCATAATCCTTGATTGAGGTTGAACATAAAATGCCTCCGTTATTTTATTTTTGCCGGATTCATTATACAACATTTAACACGGAAAGTCAACAAAATGCTTGAATTTTACATTTTCATGGTTTATAATATATATAAAATCTTTACGAAGGGGATAGGTTTTGAAGCGCGAAGCAGAAGAATTTTTCAAAAATGAAAAAATTGAATATTACTCGGTGCTTGACTATTCCTCTGTCCGTGAGATTAATGCCACTCTTATGGAGCGTTCCGGTATAACTCCGAGGAGTGTTTTGGTATTTCTTTTGCCTTATTATTCGGGCAAGGCGGATAACCTTTCTGTTTACAGCGCGTCAAAGGATTACCATATAATCATAAAGGATATTACGAAGAGGCTGATAGATCTTTTATCAAAGCTTTATCCCGAAAATAAGTTTTGCGGATTTGGAGACCACTCTCCGATTGATGAACGCTCAGCAGCGCTTTTTGGTGGACTTGGAATACTTGGAGATAACGGACTTCTCATAAATGAAAAATACGGAACGTATGTTTTTATTGCAGATGTTATTTCAGATGTTCCGCCCCAAGAGCTTGGAGCGCAGAATCCGCTTCCAATAGCTCGGTGCGAGGGCTGCGGAGCATGCAAAAGAGCATGCCCGACGGGTATTCTTCGCGGTGAAGGGATTGAATGTCTGTCTGCTATAACCCAGAGAAAAGGCGAGCTTCGCGATGACGAGATTGAGCTTATGCGGAAATATAACACAGTTTGGGGCTGTGATATATGTCAGTCGGTATGCCCGCATAACAAAGCTCCGAGGCCGACGCCGATAGAATTTTTCTTTGAAGAAAGAATTCCAAAACTTACAAGCGAAGTGCTTGATTCTATGACAAAGGAACAATTTGAGGAGCGCGCATTTGCGTGGCGCGGAAGAAAGACGGTAAAAAGAAATCTAACCTACCTCGATATGTAATAAAACTTACGCATTTTACGCAAATTAAGACGGAGGATATAATACATGAAACCAAAGATAACGTTAAACCCCGATAAAGAAGTGGTAAAAACGGTAAAAGAGGGACTGAAAGCAAAGGGTGGCTATTGTCCGTGCCGTTTTGGAAAAGAAGAAAAAAATAAATGCATGTGCGAGGAATTCCGCGCGCAGATAGCAGATCCTGATTTTGAAGGATTCTGCCATTGTATGCTTTATTATAAATCAAAAAGCTGAAAGGAGATCTTTATGTCAGTTTTACAGATCACTAAATCAAATTTTGAACAAACTGTTCTCAAAAGCGAGAAAACTGTGCTTCTCGATTTTTATGCTACGTGGTGCGGTCCGTGCCGTATGGTATCGCCTATAATCGACGAAATAGCAGAGGAGCGTGACGATATCGTAGTTGGAAAGGTAAACGTAGATGAAGAAGAGGATCTTGCCCGTGCCTTTGGTATTACAAGCATTCCAATGCTTGCTGTTCTTAAGGAAGGTAAGGTAGTAAGCTCGTCTGTTGGAGCAAAGCCTAAGGATGCAATACTTGATATGCTTGCATAAAAAATCAAACCTTCGCCTGAAATAGCATCAGATGCCGTTTTCACTCTGCTTTCTGAATGTGAGCGTGAGCGATAAAACGGCATCTGATTTTTGAAATTTTACGAGTACATATTGTTTGCATTCATAAACGCATAAAGCATCTCTCCATGCTGCTGTTCCTCCGCTTGGATATGCGAGAGCATCTTTCTTGCCGCAGGAGACTTGAATTCAAAAACTCCTGTGTTGTAAATAGAGGAGACGTGCTTTTCTGTTGAAAGCATATCAGAGAGGATAAACTTATCGTTTTTCTTATCCTCGGGATTTGAGTATACCGAACCGCAAGACACACATTGATTGTTATTTGCCGATATAGACGAAGGAGCTTTGGGCTCGTTGCCTGCCATCATATCGTTTATGCTTTTTAGATGCTCGCGCTCGGTATCGGCAATTGAATTGAGGAGCGAAGTTAATTCGGGGCATTTTGCGAGAGAAGCATATCGTGTATACTTTTCAATGCAAAGTTCCTCCTCGCTCTTCATATCCTTGAGTAAATCGCTTTCCTTGCTTGTTAAAATCATTCTTTCATCATCCTTTCGTTTGATTTGTTGTTATTATCGGTAAGAATGACGAAAAATATTCCTATTTTGCGATATTTTATCTCGAATAAATTCATATGAAAATACTTCAAAATTCGTCTTTAAATTAAACCTTTACGACTGAAAACGACTTTTTTGCCTCTATTTTTTGTGATAAATGATGATATGATAACTTTGTAAAGAACCGCTATTGTGCAAAATGCCCAAAAACTTCGGCGATTTACATTATTTACAAATTCTCCGCACAGTGTTATAATATATTTGGCTATAAATATAGCATAAGGAGTTTTGTTATGAACATCAGCGTTGAATGCTATGAAGAATTGTATCTTAAAGATAAGGACGCGGAAGCAATAATTGGGGAAGTTGAAAACATAAGACGGCACATAGAGCGTATTAAATACGAGATGGAAGCGCCGGCTTACGCTTATGAGAACCGAAGCTTTCCGTCAAGGGCATTGGACGTTGCTATGTACCGTAAATATCTTGAGCGCGCGCTTGAATATCTTTCGTCCGTACGCGGTGAAATAAGTTTACTCAGCGAGGAAGAAAAGGCTTCGCGCTTATTTGACCGTGAGTGCGAAAACATTTCATGTGTAAGTCTTACCATAGGAAGATATCTCGAGCAAAAATACGAATTGGTTTTACGTGAATCTGTTTGTACGGTTATGAGGCTAAGACTTGACGGAGAGCCTGAATATTCAGAGCTCGACCTTGAGGATACCGTATCGAAGCTATATGATTTACATATGGGTGAGTGGCATGAAAGCTATACTCCCGAGCAATATTCATGCACCCTCGATGAGCCATCAAAATGGCATTTGCGAATTGATTATAAGAATGGCGCAGTGTCAAGAACATTTGAGGGATTAGGAATTTTTCCTTATAATTTTGACGCTCTTCTCAAAATTTTGGGCGCAGATTCGGATTTATATTGAAAAAAATATTAATAGTCTTTGGTACAAGACCTGAGGCTATCAAGATGTGTCCAATTGTTAACGAGTTAAAAAAGAGAGAAAAATTTGACGTTAAAGTGGTTGTAACGGGGCAACACCGCAAGATGCTTGACCAAGTGCTGGAATCATTCGAGGTTGTACCCGATTACGACTTATCTATAATGAAGCTCGGGCAAACTCTTTTTGATGTGACCGCAAATGTTTTAAGCGGCATAAAAGCGGTGCTGGAAGAAGTTATGCCCGATGTTATTTTGGTACATGGGGATACTTCATCTGCTTTTTCTGCGGCATTGTCGGGATTTTATATACAAATACCGATAGGTCATGTTGAGGCGGGTCTGCGGACTTACAATATAAATAATCCGTACCCCGAGGAATTTAACCGCAGAGCGATAGCTCTTTTGGCAAGCTATCATTTTGCACCTACTGCGCTTGCTGCTGAAAATCTTGTTTCGGAAGGGGTTGACAGATCAAAAATTTACGTTACGGGAAACACGGTAATAGATGCCTTGAAAACAACGGTAAGCGATAATTATTCTCACCCGGAGCTTCGTTTCGGTGAAAGGTTGGTTATTCTAACAGCTCATCGGAGAGAAAGCTTAGGTCAGCCTATGAGAGGAATGTTTCGGGCTGCGGCACGAGCGGCATGTGAGTTTGAAGACATTCGAATACTTTATCCTGTTCATGAAAATCCCGTTATACGTGCTATTGCCGAAGAAGAGCTTTCTGATTGTGAGAGAGTGTGCCTCATACCTCCTCTTTCTGTTAAGGATTTCCATAATCTACTCGCAAGATGCTATATAGTTTTAACCGATTCGGGAGGCGTTCAAGAGGAATCAGCTTTTTTGGGAAAACCTGTTCTCGTTATGAGAAATGATACAGAACGTAAAGAAATGTTGTCAAACGGATGCATGAAACTCGTAGGAACTGATGAAGACGAAATATATAACGCATTCCGCGAGCTTCTTTTGTATGAAGATGCTTATAAAAAAATGGCAATGCCGTCTCTTCTTTACGGTGACGGATTTGCTTCAAAAAGAATTGCAGACGTTTTAGAAAAACAATAAAGTAACTAAAAAGAAAGGACATAAAAAAACATGTCTAATATTTGGCACGATATATCGCCTAAGCGTATAACGCCGACTGATTTTATTTGCGTTATCGAAATATCAAAGGGAAGCAAGAAAAAATATGAGCTTGATAAGGAAACAGGCTATATAATGCTTGACAGAATCCTTTATACATCGACGCACTATCCTGCAAATTACGGATTTATTCCGCGTACCTACGGTGATGACGGAGACCCTCTTGACGTGCTTCTCCTTTGTGCGGAGCCGCTTGAGCCGATGTCCCTCGTGAGAGCCTATCCTATCGGTGTTATATCAATGATAGACAACGGCAGGAACGACGAAAAGATAATCGCTATTCCGTATAACGACCCTAACTACAATCATTATACGAACATTGATGAGCTTCCGGCACATATCTTTGATGAGATGAGGCACTTCTTTGCGGTTTATAAAAATCTCGAAAATAAAACTACCGCAGTAAATGAAGTAAGCGCAAAGGATGTAGCAATCAAGGTCGTAAAAGAAGCGATAGATAATTATATTGAAAAGTTTTGCAAGTAAATTAAAAATAGAAAAAGCCCGTCTTACGCGATATATTCCGCTGATAAGACGGACTCTTTTCATTTAAATGGAAAATCATTTATATATTAAGCTCGTAGTATTTTCTTAATATATCGACCGCTTCCATAGCATTTTTACCGAACGCCTCGTACGATACGTCAAAATATCCGCTATACCCATCATTATTTCCCGCAGTCAGGTAAAATTCGCTGCCGTCAGGATTTTGAATACCCATAGGTACAAATGATGATGCGGGTACTTGACCTGCCTGACCTATTTTTTCACAAATATAATTTCTGTCGATGAGAAGACTTATCGCTTTCCTTATTTCCGCACTTGCAAGCTGTGCTTCATCTCCCGTAAGATCAGAACTTTTTGGGAGAATATCAGAGTTAATATTCCAGCACACGTAATAGATTCCTATTTGTCCTTTGACAAAAAATTCATCTTCATAGTCGCGTTTGAGAGAGGGTATTTCGTTTGTAGGCACTTCGTCTATGAGCTGCAGTGTTCCGTTTTTGAAATTTGTCAGCATATTGTTTGCGTCATCTGATAGGAAGAATTTGAGCGTTTTAATTGTAACCGATTCAGCATCAATATAATTTTCATTTTTAGAAAGAGTTATATAGCTGTTATGAGACCAGTCCGTCATGGTATAAGGGCCGTTGCTCACATAGGTTTTTGATTCTGATGCCCAGCTTTCGTTTTCGGCTATATCCGAACGTACGGGGAAGTATGCAGGAAAAGCGAGAAGCTCATTCCAATAAGCAATCGGTGTGTTGAGTGTTACCTCAAATTGTTTATCATTAAGGGCTTTGATTGCAAGCTCCCCCTCATCATAGCCTTTTATAACGCTGAACATATAACCGTATTCCGAAGCCGTTTCTTTTGCAACCGCACGGCGCCACGCATATTCAAAATCTGAAGCTAAGAGCTCTCGTCCGTCAGACCACATCACCCCGTCTCGCAGGGTGTACGTATAGGTTATACTGCCGTCACCGTTAACGATTCCTTTACTGAGCTCCTTTGCGCAATCGGCAACGATGACCGTATTACCGCTTTCATCAATGCTCCACTTGGCAAGTCCCGCAAAAAGATGAGAAATAAGCGTAGCTCCGTCGACAGTAGTATTCAGAGCGGGGTCCAAAGATTCGGGCTCGCTTGCAAGACAAACCGATAACAGGCTATTGTTTCCGTATTTGCACATGTTAAAAAATTTGTAGCCGAGAGGACTTGAGAAAAAACCGTCAACTTCGGAGCTCAGCATATAAATATCGGTGTAATAATATATTGGCATGATGCATCCCGTGTCCATTATCATATCCTCTGCAAGATGCATAAGGTCATATCTTTTCTCGTTATCCTGTTCTGTTTTTATAATACCGATAAGCACGTCGTAGGTTTCTGACCATGTTTCCCGAGTGACATGTATATCGTATCCGTATTCTCTTAAGTCAAGGTCGTATATTCTCGCTTCTTTATGCTCTCCGCGTCCAAAGCCGACGTCATTGCTGCCAGAATTTGATGTCCACATATCAAGAAAGGATATCGGATCGGAATAATCCGCTACCCATCCGCTTCTGGCGAGTGTATATTCTCCGTTTTTTCGGGTATTTAAGAATGTACCCCATTCTTGATTTGCGAGGTTTATTTTGAGACCAGCTACGGATAAAGCACTTTGTATATACTCACCTATCGCCTTATGGGATTCGCTTGTGTTATATAGGTAGGTGAATGTAGGAGGAGTATTTTGTGAAGAAATATTACCCATACATCCAAATAGGGAGAAAACAGAAACGAAAATCAAAAGTAAGCTAATTGCTTTTTTCATATAATGGAAATCCTTTACAGAGAAATTTCTTCAATACGGTGGCATGCCGCAAAATGTCCGTTGGCTATTTCCCGGAGCGGCGGTATCTCGTTTTCGCATATAGCGCGCGCGTGCGGACATCTGGTTCTGAACGAACATCCGGACGGAACGCTCATCGGAGTCGGCGGATCGCCTTTGAGAACGATTCTTTGATTTGCCCTTGCGAGCTTGGGATCGGGTATAGGAACTGCGGACATAAGGGCTACCGTGTATGGATGAAGAGGTTTTTCGAAAACCTCTTCGCTTGACCCTAACTCTACTATCCGTCCAAGATACATAACGGCTATTCTGTCGCTTATGTGTCTGACTATTAAAAGGTCGTGCGCAATAAAAAGATAGGTAAGACCAAGTTCTTCTTTTAACTGCTCGAACATATTGACAACTTGCGCTTGAATAGATACGTCAAGAGCTGACACGGGTTCATCGCAAACAACAAAATCAGGACTTGTTGCCAATGCTCGCGCTATACCTATTCTTTGCCTTTGTCCGCCTGAAAATTCATGAGCATAGCGCGAGGCGTGCTCGCTGTTTAATCCTACTTGTCTCATAAGCTCCAAAATTCTGTCACGTCTCTCTGACTTGGTTTTACAAAGGTCTTGTATATCAAGTGGCTCACCGATTATATCAGCAACTGTCATACGGGGGTCAAGGGAAGAGTATGGGTCTTGAAATACCATGGTTGCTTTTTTGCGAAAGGCTTGAATATTATCCTTTGTTTTTATAGCTTGCCCTTTGTATATAACTTCTCCCGCAGTAGGCGTATAAAGATGTAATATCGAGCGCCCTAGAGTGGTCTTTCCGGAGCCTGATTCGCCCACCACGCCCATTACTTCTCCTTGGCGTACACAGAAGGATACTCCGTCAACTGCTTTTAAAACGGTTGTTCGGAAAGCACTTGTAGGAATATCAAAATACTGACATAAATTTCGAGTTTCCACGATGTTATTATAACTATTGTTTACATTTTCGTTCATTTAGCGTGCCTTTCGATTGTCTTTTTGCAATTTCACTATCGAATATTTTCTTTTGATTCATCCAGCAAGCTGCGCCGTGACCTTTGTTTACTTCAATTCTCGGAGCGCGCTCCTTTATGCATATTTTCATAGCATTTTCGCATCTTGGAGCAAACGGGCATCCCGGAGGTATATTCAATAAATCTATCGGAGTTCCTTCGATGGGTCTTAAATTTTCTTTTATTGTGAGAGGAGAGGGAACAGAACGCAAAAGTCCCTTCGTGTATTCGTGAGAAGGATTATAAAAAATGTCCTCTGCCGTACCCCTTTCACATATTCCTCCCGCATACATCACTATAACCTCGTCACACATCTGAGCCACCACCCCAAGGTCGTGTGTTATCATTATGATTGCCATACCTAATTCTTTGCGCAATTTTTCCATAAGCTCAAGTATTTGCGCCTGTATTGTTACGTCGAGCGCCGTAGTTGGTTCATCTGCTATCAATATATCAGGCTCGCACGAAAGAGCCATAGCAATCATTACTCTTTGACGCATGCCGCCCGAAAATTCAAACGGATATTGTTTCATACGTTTTTCGGGGTCCGCAACGCCTGCGAGCTTGAGCATATCTAAGGCTTTTGAATAAGCCTCTTTTTTTGTTTTTCCCGTATGAAGAATTATCGCTTCGGCTATTTGACGACCTACCGTGTGAGTAGGGTTAAGGGAAGTCATTGAATCTTGAAATATTATGGAAATTTTATTTCCTCTTATTTTTTTCATTCGCTCTTCCGAAGCACCGATAAGCTCTTCACCGAGAAATTTTACCGACCCGCCTACGATTTTCCCTCGCGGTGCGAGTATTTGCATTATCGAATAAGCTGTTACTGATTTTCCCGATCCTGATTCGCCTACTATCCCAAGCACCTGGCCGCGCTCAAGCTCAAACGATACTCCTCCTACCGCGCGCACCTCTCCGGAATCGGTAAAGAAGGATGTGCGCAGATCCTTTACTTCAAGTAATGCCATATTGAAAATCTTCCTCTCGTATTTTTATCATACTCGGAGTTTTGGATCAAATGCATCGCGAAGTCCGTCACCAAACAGATTAAGTGCAAGAACTATAAGTGATATTACTATAGCCGGGATTATAAGACGGTAAGGATATGATTCAATTCCGTTCAAGGCATCTGACGCAAGCGATCCAAGCGATGGCATCGGAGCGTTAACACCGAGTCCCAGAAAAGAAAGATAGCTTTCGGTAAATATAGCGCTTGGTATCTGCAGTGCGGTGGAAATGACTATAACACTCACGGAATTTGGTATAAGGTGGTGCAAGGATATCCATCTTCCGCCGGCATTGCTTGCCTTTGACGCGAGAACGTATTCCTGCTCCCTTATAGAAAGCACTTGACCTCTGATGAGCCTTGCCATAGATACCCAGTAAAGAACTCCGAAAACTATAAAAAGCGAAATAATGTTAGCTCCTATTTTTTCAAAAATTGTTCCTTCTAGATTTGATCCGAGTGTAACTTCTAGCACCGAGGATAGCAGTATGACCATAAGCATATCGGGCAAGGAATATATGATATCAACCGCTCGCATTATAATAAGATCGATTTTTCCGCCGTAATAACCGCTGATAGCTCCGACTGTCATTCCAACTATAAGAACGATAATGCTTGCAAAAAATCCGACGGAAAGCGATATACGAGTTCCGTAAATTATGCGTATGAAATAATCTCTTCCGCTGCTGTCAGTTCCGAAAATGTGGGGGAATACCTTTTCTCCTTCGGCAATTCTTTCTTGTTCGGTGGCTCCGTATTCGAAGGGAGCGAGATTGTTGTAAGAATCGTCTACCGGCTTTCCAAGAGTAACACCGAGCTGATCATCGTATTCGTACGGCCATACCATAGGTATAAAAATTGCCGAAAAGGTTATGAAGCTTATTATAAAAGCGCAGACTGCAGCAACTTTATTCTTTAAAAGCCGCTTTATTCCATCTTTAAAGAATGAAGATGAGGGACGCACACTGACGAAATATTCTTTATCCTTTTCGTCAGCGGGTAAAAAATCCTTTGAGGTGTAGCATCTTTCGTCAATTGTAACTGTAAATTCATTTGTGTTCATTTTATCACTCCAGTTTTATTCGCGGGTCTAGCGCCTTATAGAGAATATCGCCCAAAAGATTCATAGCGACTACCAAAACGGAAAGCACGATTGTAGTTCCCATTATTAACGGATAATCTCTGTTTGTTATGCTGTTTACAAAATCGCGACCTATACCGGGAACAGCAAAAATTTTCTCAACGACCAAAGAGCCTGTCACTATATACGCCAGCATTGGACTGAAATAAGTGACAACGGGAATCAAAGAGTTTTTCAGAGCATGAAAGAAAATCACACCGTGTTCGGAAAGTCCTTTTGCCTTTGCGGTTCTTATATAATCTTGCCCCAAAGTATCGAGCATTGAGGAGCGGGTAAGCCTTGTAATGTAGGCAAGCGGATATAAGGAGAGTGTAATTGTTGGCAAAATAAGTCCCCTAACCCCCATATCGGAAGAGCCTGTGGCGGGTAAAAGTCCGAGAGTCGTCGAAAAAATCATAAGCAACAGCGTTCCCATAATAAATGAAGGCATTGAAACAAAAACTGTCGTTATTATCATTATCACCCTGTCTGCCGTTCGATTTCTGCGAATCGCGGCATATGACCCGAGCAAAACTCCTGTTATAAGCGCAATAAACGCAGCTGATAATCCGAGTTTTGCTGATACACCGAGTCCTGTCGCGACGATATTTATAACACTTCGTCCTTTCTGCTTCAAGGACGGGCCGAAATCGAATTTCGTTATTATGTCGGAAATATATGTCATGTATTGAACTAGCAGCGGCTTATCAAGTCCGTATTTTTCTTCAAGCGCTGCCTGAATATCTGCCGAGACTGCTTTCTCGGATTGGAACGGACCTCCGGGAACTGCGTGCATTATAAAAAATGTAGCGGTTATTACTATCCATACGGTTAGAACAGAAAGACCGATTCTTTTTATAAGCCAAAGCGAGCGCTTGGATAGAAGAGCATCCCTAACGGAAAAAGAAAGGCTTTTCAATCCGTTTTTTGATTTATTTTCATTAGAAACCATTTTTTACCTCAGGTATAAAAAAACCGTCTTAAGCTTTCGCCAAAGACGGAGTTTTGTTATTTGATTTTGGGAAGTCCTTCGATGAATTTATAAAGAGTCTGCACATTCCCATCGAAATGATATGCAACTATTCCGAATTTATCGGCTCCGTCTATATTATTCACATTGTCATCGATAAACAGAGTCTCGCTCGGAGTTAAATCAAAGGTTTTGCAAAGATAGTCAAAAATATCGGCTGATGGCTTTGCGTATCCGCACTCTGCGGAAAAAATGCAGCCGTCAAGCTCGGAGAGAATAGGTATTTCGTGCTTGTGTTCGGCAAAATATTTGCTTATGTTAGACAAAAGATACAATCCGTATCCTTTTTCTCTGCAAAGCTTTATTACTTCCCGCATACCGCTTACCTCGGGCAGATTATATATCCAATCAAAGTAAATATCCTTGCATGCTTTGTGAAGTCTTGGCGGAAGACGGTCATTGGCATACGCAACGACCTCATCGTCTTCTATTGTACCCCTGTCAAGCCTGTCCCAATAAATCCGGTCAAACAAAACGTCTGCCACAAGACGGATATCATCCTCATCGCTAAGATATTTTGAACACATATACTCAGGATTGAAATGAATCAGAACCTGGCCGAAATCAAAAACAACGTTTTTAATCATAATCCTCACCTTAAAGTATGGTTTTTGCAATTGATATTATGCGAAATTATAACATAAATTCTACGGTTTGTCAATGAAATCAAGATGTGTATTAAATTTATGAACGTCGGTAACAATAAATAGGAAATATTACTTTTTTATTCTTTGGAAATATATTTCCTGTTTATTTGTTAATGATGTAAAAACATCTTGACAAAATCCATGCATTTGTATATAATTTATATGAGTAAATTATTTTATATATTTATTATATCTGAAAGGATTTTTATTATGCGATTTTTCCTTCACGGAGTCCGAGTGCCTCATAGGAAGAATACCGCTGATATGCCTCCCCTACGTATGGAGGCTAAAAGCGTTATAACTCTTCCGATGTCAATGCATATAGGCAAGCCGTCAAAGCCTGTTGTTAAGGTCGGCGATGAGGTGTTCGTCGGAACTCTTATAGCTGAGCAGGACGGATTTATATCCTCGCCCATATATTCAAGCGTATCGGGAAAGGTTAAATCCGTATCGGATATAACGAATCATTCTGGCGTTAAGGTAAAGGCTGTCAGCATCGAATCCGATGGTGAAATGACTCTTGACCCGTCAATAGCTCCCCCCACGGTAACGAATAAGGACGAGTTTATTGAAGCTGTTCGTCAGAGCGGTGTAGTAGGACTTGGCGGAGCAGGATTTCCTTCTTACGTAAAGTTCAATATTCCCGAGGGAAAGCACGTAGACGAGCTTATCATAAACGGTGCAGAATGTGAGCCTTAT
>JAZRHO010000045.1:0-41123 GCA_045644805.1 Eubacteriales bacterium
GGATTTGGATTCGGCAAGCGGTGTTATTTCCGAAGTTATGCTCGATAGACTCCGTCTTACAAACGAAAGAATTGAAGCAATGGCGAGGGGCATTCGGGAAATAGCTGCACTCCCTTCTCCTCTCGGAAATATACTCGAAACAAACCAAAGACCAAACGGACTTAAGATTGAAAAAGTCAGCGTTCCGATAGGAGTTATCGCGATAATATATGAAAGCCGTCCTAACGTTACCTCGGATGCGGCGGCACTCGCTTTAAAGAGCGGTAATGTTTCTATACTTAAAAGCGGAAAAGAAGCCTTCAGATCCGCAAAAGCCATAACAGAAGCTATGAAATCGGGTCTTCGCGCGACGGGAATCACTGAAGATGCCGTCAATCTTATTACCGATACAACACGCGCCGGTGCAAATGAGCTGATGCGCGCTTCGGGATTTGTAGATTTACTTATCCCCAGGGGAGGCGCTGGGTTAATACGTGCCTGCATTGAAAATGCAACTGTTCCTTGTCTTGAAACAGGTACGGGCATTTGCCATATATACGTTGACAAGGACGCTGATATAGAAAAAGCATTGAATATAGTTGAAAATGCAAAAACAAGCCGTCCTTCAGTCTGTAATGCAGCAGAGGTTCTTCTCGTTCACAAGGATATAGCAAAGGACTTTCTTCCCCGTCTTTGCGAGAAGCTTTGCGATAATAGAAAAACTTCAGGACTTACTCCTGTCGAATTACGGCTCGACGAACGTGCCGGCGGAATAATTAACGGTTTACGAGCTTCAAATTCGGATTTCGACACCGAGTTCCTTGACTATACAATGGCTGTTGGTATCGTTGATTCAACAAATGATGCTATTTCTCATATATCCGCACACTCCACGCATCACAGCGAAGCGATAATCACAGAAAATGAAAAGGAAGCAAAATTATTCACGGACTTTGTTGACAGCGCTGCTGTGTATGTGAATGCATCGACACGGTTCACCGATGGTGGAGAGTTCGGTCTTGGCTGCGAAATGGGAATTTCCACTCAAAAAATGCATGCAAGAGGACCTCTTGGAATAAAAGAGCTCACGACTTACAAATACATTATAAGGGGTAACGGTCAGATACGCTGACCTGTAAAAAATATGAGGGTTGGTTTTATAGGATGCGGTAATATGGGCAGCTCGCTCGCACGTGCTGTATGCCGAATTGCGGATGCAAAAGTTTACATTTCTGACTCAAACGCTGAAAAAATTAATAAATTTGCTAAAGAAACGGGTGCTAACATTTCTGACAATGAATTTATTTCTCAGAATTGTGATTTTATATTTCTTGCAGTAAAACCGAATATACTCAAAGACGTGCTCGGTCACCTTTCAGACAATTTTGCAAAAAATTCAAATTCCGTAATCGTAAGCATGGCGGCAGGTGTTCCTATTTGCAATATAGCCGGTTTTATAGCTTCTCCGCATGCAATAATCAGAATAATGCCCAATACACCTGTTGCTATCGGTGAAGGAATGATAACGTGGTGCAAAAATCAGCATGTCACTGAAAACAACTCTGCGGATTTTAAAAAAATTCTCTCTTTAGCAGGAAATCTTGACGAAATTGACGAGCGGCTTATTGACGCTGCATCAGCTGTTGCGGGATGCGGTCCTGCGTTTGCTTATATGTTTATGGAGTCTTTAGCTGACGGTGCTGTCGCATGCGGACTACCTCGCGAAAAAGCGCTTATATACGCTGCGCAAATGCTTAAAGGTTCAGCATCAATGGTGATAAAAACAGGCAAGCACCCCGAACTTTTAAAAGACGAGGTGTGCAGTCCCGGCGGAAGCACAATAGAGGGCGTTGCCGCGCTTGAAGCCGGAGCTTTCAGATCAAGCACTTCATCTGCCGTCGTGGCTTCTTTTGAAAAAACAAAAAAATTGTCTTGATTAACCTATTATGGGGCTGTTTCAAACACTGAAACCGCCCCTGTTTTTATGAAAATTTTATGTGTATTGATATTACGTATAAATATTTCACAATATCGTTCGACTTATTGACAAACAAGCAATTTTATGATAAAGTTTTATCGTATATCAGTGTTACCTTAAATACCCGTAGCTCCACTTTTTATATCATAATTTCAGGCGTCATCCGCGCCGTCAAATTTTAAAGGACTTTAAAATGAAAGAATTAAAACAAACCGTCTCACCGGATTTTGACGGCAAAAAAATTACAGAATATCTAAAAAACGCTTTAATGCTTTCTGCATCTCTTATAAAAAAGGTAAAATTCGGCGGTGTTTTTATAAACGGCGAAAACGTTCATATGCGAGCCGTTGTCCACGCAGGTGACGAGATTTATGTAAAGCTTCCAGAAGAATCCAGCAAAAATATAAAAGAGATTGAGATGCCGCTTGAAATAATCTTTGAAGATGAATATCTTATAGCGTTAAACAAGCCGTCCGGTATGCCGACGCACCCGTCAAAGGGGAATAGTTTACCCACTCTCGCAGAGGGTTTAATGGCTTATTTTAAGGGCGAAAGCTTTGTATTCCGCGCGATAAACCGTCTTGACCGTGATACGAGCGGAATTGTCATAATTGCCAAAGACGCACACACAGCAAATAAGCTTTCGGGAGAAATGAAGAGCGGAGGATTCGTAAAAAAATACGTAGGAATCGTATGCGGTGTTCCCTCCCCGTCTGAAGGCTTGATAGACGCTCCAATCGAGCGCGAATGCGAAGGTAATATAAAAAGAGTAGTTCGGTCTGACGGAAAAAGGGCGCTTACAGCGTATAAGGTGATAAAGAGACTCGATTTTGACGATTCTGTCTGTGAAATGACGCTCTATACAGGAAGAACGCATCAAATACGGGTTCATATGGCATATATCGGACACCCGTTGCGCGGTGATTTTCTTTATGGGGATCGTATAGAGGGCGAAAATTACCGACTTCATGCAAAGTCGTTGGAATTTACACATCCGATAACAGGAGAACGTATCAAACTTATATCAAAGGCGGATTTTGAATAATGGAAAACAGGATTAAAGTAATAATTGATATGGATATCGGTGATGACATTGACGATGCATTCGCACTGCTTCTGGCGATGGAGCTTAATTTTGACATAGTAGGAATAACTACCGTATTCAAAAACACCCATCAAAGAGCAAAAATCGCAAAAAAAATGCTTACGCTTTATGGTAAAGGATACGAAAACGTACCTGTATTCTCTGGCTACGGTACTCCCCTTCATGAAGAACGTGCCGATCATCCTACACTTATGTGTCAATATACAAATGATCTCGAAGACAAAATTTACGCTCCGGAATCGGAAAATTGCGAAGACGCGGTTGACTTTATAATTGATTCGTGCAGAAAATACAGAGATGAGCTTACTGTTATAGCCATAGGACCGTTTACCAATATTGCCAAGGTAATCGAAAAAGATAAAGATGCCTTGAATCTAGCTAAAGAGATTATAATTATGGGCGGCGCCTATTACAAGCAATATACAGATTGGAATGTTATCTGCGACGTTGAAGCAGCGAAAATTATGTTTGACGGAATCAATGACATTAAATGCATCGGCGCTGACGTAACACATATGCTACGCATCTCGGAAGAGGATGATAAGGTAATATTGAATTACAGTAAAAACAGTGAAGTTCACAAATACGTCGCCGAGCTTTACAAACTCTGGAAACAGAAAAAAGGAGCTTGCGGAGTACTTCACGATCCGCTTGCAATTTATTATGCTTACGACAAAAGCATTTGCAATTGCGAAACTGCTTCGGTTACAGTATTAACCGATGGGTTTGCCAGAGGATTGACTCTTAACGTAAATGCTTACGGCAAATCTCATATGAACACAGCATATAAAGGTTTTGATTACTCTAAAACACACACTCTCGCAAAAAGTGTAGACAGAGAAAAAATGATAGAAGCTTTTATGAAATGGTTTCGTTAAAAAGCAACCGAGGTTTGCCGCCGTCTGATGGTTAAACCTCGGTTGTTTTAAACTTTTATTTACATTATCGTGCTGTTTTATTCATTTATCATCTCGATGAAACGATTTTCATCAATAACAGTTATGCCCAGCTCATTTGCTTTTGTAAGCTTCGAGCCTGCCTCCTCGCCTGCAAGAACGTACGAAGTCTTCTTAGAAACACTTCCCGATACTTTACCGCCACGTTCCTTTATAAGAGCTGATGCCTCATCTCTCGTCATCGTAGGAAGAGCACCAGTCAAAACAAAGGTAAGTCCCTCAAAAATGTTAGACTTTTTTTCTTTGACTGCTTCAAATTTTAATCCCGCTTCACGCAGTCTTTCGCATAACGCAAGGTTATCCTCATTGGCAAAAAATTCAACGATTGCAGAAGCAGTAATATCACCTATATCGGATATAGCCGCAAAATCCTCAAAGCTTGCATTAATTATATTATCAAGCGTTTTCATCCTGCAGGCTATCTCTTCAGCTGCGACCTCACCGACCTGACGTATGCCAAGCGCATAAAGAAGTCTTTCAAGTCCTGCGAATTTAGACTTTTCAATAGCGGAAATAAGATTTTCAGCGCTTTTTTTGCCCATTCTGTCAAGATCTTCAATGTCCTCTGTGCTTAGGGTATACAGATCGGCAATATCCGATATCTTTCCATTTGCCAACAGAAGCTCAACAACAGCAGGTCCGAGACCGTCAATATTCATAGCTCCTTTAGACGCGAAATGAACAATACCTCTTGAATTCTGCGCCGGGCAACCTGCATAGGTGCATCTTACAGCAGTACCGTCACCGGCTGTATCTTTTGACACGGGGTGCCCGCAAGACGGACAAACCGTCGGCATTTCGAACTCCGTAAGCTCACTCTTTCTATCAGATTTAACGCTTTCTACTATTTCGGGGATTATCTCTCCCGCCTTGCGAATTACGACCTTATCACCCACACGGACATCCTTTTCTTTTATATAATTTCCGTTATGGAGAGTTGCACGTGATACAATACTTCCGGCAAGTCTTACAGGCTCAAGATTGGCAATAGGTGTAAGAACGCCTGTTCTTCCAACCTGAACATCAATTGAAATAACTTTCGTTATCTTTTCTTCGGGCGGATATTTGAAAGCAACCGCCCATTTAGGTGTGGAAGTTCCCTCGCCTACCGTCACTCTGGCTTTCAAATTATTTACCTTCACTACTGCGCCGTCCATATCGAACGCAAGCTCAGGACGCATTCTGCCAAGCTCATTAACGTACTCGCATATCTGCGATTTACCTATCAGAGTTCTCCTGTCAGGCAATGTAGTAAATCCTAACTCTGTGAGTCTATCAAGAGATTCGGAATGAGTTATGCATTCCCTTCCATCCGAATACAGAGAGCCTTCCTGTAGATTAAAAACAAATATTTCAAGCCGTCTTGAAGCAGCTATCTTGGAATCAAGCTGACGCAAAGAGCCAGCCGCGGCATTTCGTGGATTTGCAAAGAGACGAAGTCCTTCCGCATCACGTATCTCGTTTATCTCATCGAAAACGCGCCTTGGCATATACACCTCTCCGCGAACATTAAGATACGGGAGCTTTTCATTCAAAGTCAGCGGAACGGAGCGGATAGTACGAAGATTTTCTGTCACATCTTCACCGACAATACCGTCTCCGCGCGTAGCCCCTTTGACAAAAACTCCGTTTTCATATATAAGCGATACCGAGAGACCGTCAATTTTAGGTTCAACGCTATATTCTGTATCGCATCCAAGTATATCGTTTGTCTTATCTATGAACTCTGAAAGCTCATCCTCTGAGAAAACATCTGTAAGGCTTCCCATTCTTACCTTATGAGTAAACTTTTCAAATTTATCAAGCGCCTTGCCTCCGACTCTTTTGGTAGGAGATGCCGCATCATCGAGCGAAGGAAAAGTCTCCTCAAGCTCTGTAAGCTCACGAAAAAGCGCATCGTATTCATAATCCGAAATTTCAGGTGCGTCATGTTCGTAATACAGCTTAGAATTGTATTCCAGCGTTTTTCTTAAAAACTCGGCTCTTTCTTTTGCTTCATTTATATTCATAAACACTCCGATTAATCCGTGACAGATATCTTTGTTATTTTGCCGTTTTCATCTGCTACAAATGTAATATTATCGCCAATTTTGATAAACGGAAGCATATCCGACAAGGATATATTTGCCGTATAGACCTTTCCCTCTACCATAATGTAGTAAAGCGAATTTCCATCTTTGACCGCGGTAGCTATATTTTCAACCGTACCGCTGAATTCTACACCTTCCGTCGTCTCATCCTCATCCGTTACTCCAAGCATTCTCAGATACTCACTCTTCGCTCCGTCTATGGTATCGGCAACTCCGACTATCTGATAATCTGCAACAGAAACAAAAGAATATGCTTTTACAAGTCCTGCATTGTCCTTAAGACTTATGAAATAAGTAGGCCTGCCCGCGACGTTTATGAGTATCGGGAAGGTTGCTGTATATCCCTTTTCTTGAATCTGACCCTCTGCCGATTCCATGGCAGAATATTCTTCCGCTCCGTTAATCATATAGGTTTTGGCTTCTTTTGTACGCTTGTTGATTAAAATAAATCCTATATTTGACTCATCCGCAGAAACAGATGTAATACCCGTATAGAGCCAAACGTCATCATCAACGGCTATATAGTTATAGCCCTCTGTGGTAACGACAACGTTTTTCTGAACAAAGATAGAGTTGAAGAATCCATTTTTAAGCGATCCCCAATTATCGGCTTGCTCAACAAGCATTTCAGCAGAATACACACCGTCTATCCACTGCGGAACATCGGAAACAGGATAATCGATCAGCTCGCCTGTTATAGCATTGACAAGTATTATACCAGCAATATCCTTACCGCCCAAAATTCCGAATGTATATGTGTAATATGACATTACCCAATAAGGCGTACCGTAATCATCAATCTCAAATGAAAGCTCATCAAACATTTTTGTCGGATGTTTAAATCTTACATAACGCTTAAGGTCGCGTCCTAAGTACTCGGAAGGAGAATATTTCATTCCCTCGTCAAGCTTTACAAGATTTGTTTCCTGCGTAGCCATGTCTATCGAAACGTAATAAGGAATTCCCTCATCTCTGTTGGACATCCATTTAAGCAATCCCGCATATTCAAGAGGAGAAACTCTGTAAGGCGCGTTATTATAATTTATCTGCGAATAGTATGCTGATACGTTAAATTGCGAAACGAGCTCGACAATCTCACCAAGCTTGCGGTTTCCAAGACGCTCTGCGGTATCCTTATCAACAACTGGAATCTGAGATATGGGAAGCTCTGCTATATCATTTGCAAAATCAGATTCGGTAACAGTAAGCATTTCCTGGTAATCAGATGCCCGAAAAAGAACCGAAGACGAGAATAGGCAAGCAAGAAGGGCTATAACTACAACGGCGGCTATAACTATAATTGCGATCTTTGCTCCTTTGGAAAGAGTAATATCTGCATTTCCGTCAGGATAAATATAATCCTCCGGTTTACGCTTCTTGTACTTTTTCTTGCTCTTATTTTGGTTTAAAAGTTCATCATTAATCCAATTACTTATCTTTTTAAACACATCAGAATGATTCCACGAAGCGTAGCATCCGATAAATATCGCTGCGGCGAGAATTATCATTGCCCAAAATCCGAACGAGCGCAAATTTATTGCTGGGATTGCAAGGTAATAATAAATCAACATAACCGGCACGGTTACAACTGTAGGAAATATAAGTTCCTTTAATTTTTCTTTCATTTAAGGAGACCTCCATGTGAAAATTCTTTACTATTATTTTACCATCATTACTCTCTTTTGTCAATAAACTTAAGGCGCTAAAATCTGCAAAATGACAAGTCTTATTTTTCATTATCTGCAAAATGACTTTTTGTGGAATTTACGTTCATACATAGAAAAGACCGATGTCAATTTACATCACATCGGTCTCATCGTTTTCTTTAGTTATGCTCCTATTATCGTCTCAAGCGCAGACATTTTTACCGTAAGTGCAAGTATCTCACACGCAAGCTTCAAATCCTCATCTGTGGGATAAGAGGGAGCGAGACGGAGATTTTTATCATCAGGATCCTTACCGTAGGGATAAGTCGCGCCAACCTGGGTGAGTGTAACACCAGCTTCCTTCATAAGATTGAAAACACGTGCGGCAGAGCCAAGCGTTATATCAAGCGATATGAAGTATCCTCCGTACGGCTCAGTCCATTCTGCTATTTCAAGTCCCAGAAGTGTTTCTAGCGCTTTGGTAGTAATATCGAACTTTGCCCTAAGCTTCGCACCGAGATTTTTCATATGAAGCATAAGATTATCGGCAGTTTTAAAATATGCAACGTGACGAAGCTGATTCAGCTTATCATATCCTATCGTCTGAGTACCCATATGGCGCTTTATCTCTGAAAGGTTTTCGGGACTTGCAGCCATAATCGCCACACCGCTTCCGGGGAATGTTATCTTTGAGGTTGATGCGAAGTAAAATACACGGTTTTCATTTCCGTACTTTTTACATTCTGCAAATATATCCAAAAGCTCATCGTCCTTTTCTCCAAATGCGTGAATACCATAAGCGTTATCCCACATAATTCTGAAATCAGGCGCTGCGCACTCCATTGACGCAAGACGTCTTACCGTTTCATCGGAATACGTATTACCCGTCGGATTGGAATATTTAGGAACGCACCATATACCCTTAACCTTGGGATCTTTGCAAAGATGTTCAACCTCGTCCATATCAGGACCGGATTCTGTCATCTTAACGGTAAGAAGCTCAAATCCGAGATCTTCCGTAATTTTGAAATGGCGGTCATAGCCAGGAGCTACACATATCCATTTGAGTCCTTCCTCGCGCGACCACGGCTGCTTTGAATCACAGTTTCCGAATATCATTGCCCTCGCAAGCGTATCAAACATAAGCTGGAGAGAGGAGTTGCCTCCTACAATTATACTTTCAGCATCAAGTCCGTAAAGCTCCGCAAAGAATTTTTTAGCCTCGACAGTTCCGTCAAGAAGACCGTAGTTGCGACAGTCAAAGCCGCTTACCGAACGGCAGGCTTCTTTATCAAGCGGAAAAGCAAGAAGATCCTGAACAAGATCAAGTTGATCTGAGTTGGGTTTTCCTCTGGAAATATCGAGATTTAATCCTTGTTTTTTATAAGCGTTATATTGGCTGCTCAGCTCTTTGTAAAGAGCTTTTGCCTCGTCAAGTGTAAGTTCACGGTATTTTTTCATGGTTCTTCCTTCACTTTTTGAATTTTTGAAAGCAGAAAAATTCATTTTTTTGCTAAAATACTATTACAGTATATAATATTTGCTTAAATTTTGCAAGTATTTTTGCCAAAATAATTCAAATTTGTGCAAATGTTTCAACTTGTACATCATTTTTGCTTCAAATGTGTTACATTTAATGAAGTTCCAAAAGTGCGCACGCATATTTTAAAATGTATACTTGACAAATCCGGGAGCTTGATATATAATTTATACTGTATATTTATCTAACTAAGTGAAAGGACACTATCTAAAATGGCAGATAACAACAAAAAATTCGTCGAGCAAATAACCTCGATGGATGAAGATTTTGCAAAATGGTATACAGATATAGTAAAGAAAGCGGATCTTATAGATTACTCCAGTGTTAAGGGCTGTATGATAATCCGCCCTTACGGATACGCGATTTGGGAAAATATTCAAAAAATACTTGATACAAGATTCAAGGAGACAGGTGTTGAAAACGTTTACATGCCTATGTTCATTCCCGAATCCCTCTTGAAGAAAGAAAAAGACCACGTAGAAGGATTTGCTCCCGAAGTCGCGTGGGTAACGCACGGTGGAAGTGATAGGCTTACAGAACGTCTTTGCGTTCGCCCCACATCTGAAACGCTTTTCTGCGAGCACTTTGCAAACGTTGTAAAATCTTACAGAGATTTACCGAAAAATTATAATCAGTGGTGCTCTGTTGTTCGTTGGGAGAAGACGACGCGTCCCTTCCTTCGTTCAAGAGAATTCCTCTGGCAGGAAGGCCATACGGTACACAGAACTGCCAAAGAAGCCGAAGAGCGCACGGTTCAGATGCTTGAGCTTTACGCAAACTTCTTTGAAAAGGACTTAGGTATGCCTGTTGTACGCGGACGTAAGACCGATAAGGAAAAATTCGCAGGCGCTAAGGCTACCTATACCGTTGAGGCACTTATGCACGACGGTAAGGCTCTTCAAGGCGGTACTTCGCACAACTTCGGTTCGGGATTTGCGGAAGCGTTCGGAATTCAGTATCTTGATAAAGATAATACTCTTAAATACTGCCACGAGACATCATGGGGTGTTTCTACAAGAATTATCGGCGGTATTATAATGACACACGGTGATGATTCAGGCCTTGTTCTCCCCCCTGCCGTTGCTCCTATCCAGGTTGTAATTATTCCGATTCAGCAGCAAAAAGCAGGAGTTCTCGAAGCTGCCGATAAGATTTACAATACTCTTAAAGCTGCGGGTGTAAGAGTAAAGGTGGATGACTCCGAGCAAAGCCCCGGATGGAAATTCTCTGAATATGAAATGAAGGGAGTTCCCCTTCGTATAGAGATAGGTCCTCGCGACGTTGCCGATAACAAGTGCGTTATTGTTAGACGCGATAACAGAGAAAAATCTTTCGTTTCAATAGACAATATAACGGAAGAGGTAAACACAGGGCTCAATGCGCTTCTTGCTGCTATTTATGATAAAGCTCTTACAAATAGGGAAAACAAAACATACTCAGCGGAAAATCTTGAAGAGCTTATAAAAATCGCAAGCGAAAAGAACGGATACATCAAAGCAATGTGGTGCGGTGACCGCGAATGCGAGGAAAAGCTCAAGGAGCTGGCAGACGTATCGTCACGCTGTATTCCCTTTGGTCACGAGCCCATTGGAGAAAAATGCGTATGCTGCGGACGCGAGGCTCATAAGCTCGTTTATTGGGGCAAGGCATATTAATTCGGATAATTCTCGAAAACCTTTGAAAGGAGAAGACTATGGCGCGTACTGTGATAATGCGCACGAATGAAGGCAAAATACTACACCTCGAATGTCACGAATCGCTTCCATCGACACACGAGCTCGCACGCTCTTATGCCCGTTCCGGATATACTGACGGTTACGTAGTCTTTTCCGAAGCTCAGACAAAACGTGGAGCACTGGGAGAAACGCTTTCCGAAAAAGAGCCGGAACGAGGAGTATATGTCTCATGCATATTGCGCCCTTCCATATTTCCCTCTCAAGCCGGTTTTCTCGGCGCAATATCTGCGGTCGCACTCGTAAGTGCGCTCGAAGAGCAGACCACAAAGAAACTCGGCATTGGTTGGATAAGCGATATTTTCTGCGAAGACAGAAAGATAGGCACTACAACAACAGAGGGTAAGCTTGATAATTTCACTACATACGAATATATAATTGTGACTTTTGCCGTAAAGCTAACAGATTCGGATTTCCCTCCGAGACTTGCAGATATGATTAAAGAGGTATTTGAAAGCGAAAGCACCTCAATCCCTCTCATAATAGCAAAAAATATTTTATTGAAATTTTTCTCTTTCTACACAAAGAGACTAAAATCCGCAGACAAGTTTATGGATATTTACAAAAGGAAATTCATCCTTGGCGGATTAAAAACAAAGTACTTTGAAGACGGCAAGAAAAAATCCTGCAAAATTCTCGGTATAGACAGCACTGACGGAAGACTCATAATTGAAACTCATGATGGAGTAATAAAGCACATTTCCGGCAATAAAAGTATTGTCATACCTAACAAAATAAAGCTTAAGGTACAATAGTTTTATTATAGTACGAAACGAACCTGAATCGCTAAAATAAACAAATCAAAGACTTCTAAGCACAGAACAATAAAAACGCATAGAATCAATGTGATTATTCACACTGCTTCTATGCGTTTTTATTTATTTTTGTCACACAAACACGGCCGCTTTATTCTATAACGTGTATTTCCGCATCTTCATCTGCGAAAACATTGTGTATCGAAAAGTCGGCATTTTCATCCATATATAGAACATCCGGCTCGCCGTTTTCATTTGCGCCGTATTGGCCGATCATGCCGCCGCGATGCTGAACGTAAATGTTATTATGCATCTTAGGGCAGCTCTCCTGCTTTTCAGCGACCAGATGGAGCATTCTGTAAGCCGCACGATCGAATATATTGTGGTGAATGGTATAATTCGTTGCGGTATTTATATAGCTCCAACCTTTGATATGGGCAGGTGTATGCTTATTATGACGCTGCTGTCCCCATCCATATCCCGAGTGTCGAAGAATGTTTCCGCATATTTCAATGCCATCCATATAGCTTTCTAAATCTCCATTGTTCTTTTCGAGGAAGTATTCAATAGAGTAAACGCAGTATTCGACCAGGTTATTTTTATACAAAACGTTAGTCATCTCATATAGCTTGCCGTGAGTGGTTACCTGGTGGGTTATACCCGCATCGTAGCATTGATATATATAGCAGTTTTCAACGATGTATTCATCACAGCCACCGTATATTTCAATAGCATTTCCGTATCTTGTAACTGTACCTCGTCCGCCTTCGGGATAGTTAGGATCAAGTCCGAAATAATTCTGAATTGAGCCGCCTATCCAGCCAAACTCGCAATTTGAAACGTGCAGACCGCGGACGCGCTCTCCGCCTGCGGCTATACCGTGCTGCGCAGCGTACTTTATACATAAGTTATCTATGCGAACGTTATTACAACTGCCAACGGCGATGCCGTGCCTTCTGGCAACTGCCTCCACCGAATCGAATGCGAGAGCGGGATTTCCTGCATCACATCGAAGGTAAAGATCGCCGAGACTTCTCTCTTCTACCGATGGAATAGGAAAATTTTGCCCGTTTGATGGCTGAGTAGTAAGTATCTCATCGAAATACCAAAACATATCAAGGTCGTTTTTCATTTCCTCCGCCATATCAAAGTTTTTTGACTCGTCATGCCTGCAAACAAATTTTCCGCCTATGTACGATGGGATATGCTTATATGCGTGACGGTCGCCATCGTTGAAAACGATAGTACCGACATCAAGTATCTTTTCGCCCCATTTCCAGATATGCTTATCGGCATCAATAAGCTGCCATAGCTCGGGGTCATCCAAAGCACGATCAGCCGAATATATTTTCGGCTTATCGCCGCACCCGAATGCAGCATAAGCAACGCCTTCAGCCGCAGATATCATTCCCCTGAAAACATCTCCTCTTCGGAAGAAAACACCATCCCCGGGAACAAGGGACTCTTTCATATTGGAAACCTTATCAATAGTTTTCCAAGCCCTCTCGGGAGAAAGGCCGTCGTTTTCGTCATTTCCGTCAGCACTAACGTAGTATGCACATCCGCTGACAGTTAGATTATCCTTTGATGAAAGTATCTCAGCCTTTCTCTTTTCCGCAAGAGCGTCAAGTTCTTTTAAATATAAAGATTTTTGCATATTTTAGCTCTCCCAAATAACAGGCGCGGTCTTATCCGGATTCCAAGCCCAATACCCTTTTGTTGCATCGGTTGGCTTGAGTGCTGAATAGATATAAACCGGAACTTCATAAAGAAGCTCTCCCTCTTTTGTTAAAGTATTTTCATACTGATTGTTCCAGGTATCTATGCTTCCGTCGAAGTAAATACCTTCAAGAGAAACAAGACCGTTCATAGCACCCGCGCTAATGCATTTAGGTCCTATATTTTTAGGGAATACAAGATGCTTGATTGAAGAACATCCGTCAAATGCGCCTTCGGCAATCGAAAGAGCGGTTTCATCGATTATAAACACCTCAGGAGCCATATCGGGATTTACTCTTATGAGATGAACGTTTCTGAACGTGGGATTCTCATCATCGTTATACACATAAACAACACCTTTTTCGGCATACATTTTATTGTAATAACCCGTTCCCGAGAATGCGGTAGATGATATGAACGTGATTTTATCGGAAATATGAGTTACCGAAATAGACTCGACAGAGGTCATTGCATCGAATGAATAATCACCTACTGAGGTTATATTTTTGTTGATAACAACGCTTGTAACATCATTTCTGTACGAATACCAAGGAGTATCTGCGTTAGATTCATAATCAAACATAACGTGGTCTATGGAATCAACTTTGCGCGCAATAGTACGTTTGTTTCCTCCTCCTACAAGTAACTCTCCGTCAAAATAGGACCATGCAACGCGTCTTTCGTAAGCTGAGTCCATCACGAGATACGTCCAATAAGAGCCTTCGCCAAGAGTGCTGAAGTCATCGGGATCAGCATACGTATAAACCTTTGCATCGGACACACCGTCGAGAGAATTTATACCTTCTACATCTTCAAGAGCATCTGCGTCTCCCGCATAATAGATATAAAGCAGATGCGTGCTTCCGTTAAAAGCGGTTGATGCAATTGAGGTCACACTCGCAGGAATATCAATATACGTAAACGAAGTGTAATAATCTGATTTGTTGAGAATTTCAACGAATGCGAAACTTCCTATGTGCGTTACAGCGCTTGATATAACGACTCTGGATATTGATTCATGCTTTGAATACCACGGAGCGTCGTTATAATACTCAAAGTCCCACATTTTGCCGCTGCCGTTTATCGTAAGTATACCGTTTTTATATGTCCATGTGAGGTTTTCTCCGCAAACATTTCCTCGGTCACCGATAAGCTTAAGATCAGACGTGAATATATCGCCTTCGGTAAGAGTATAAGCGGAACTATCATCCTTTCTCTTCCATCCGACGTACTCATAACCGTGATAAACGATGTTACTCATAGTATCAATATTTTCTTGAGTTACACCCGTCTTTGCATCAACGTAGTCAATAAGGAACGGAATACTTGGAGTCTTGGGATCGATATACCAGATACTGTAATACCACTGACTGATATCGCCGTTTTCATCATAGTACCAATACGGACCTACCGCTTCGGGCTCTTCCTGAGAAAGGTAATATTTATGAGCAAACAGGTCGAGCCAATGGTTATCTATATTCTGCTTTATACTGTCATACTGCTCTTGAGTACCTATGTAGTAAGCCGTCGACAGATTATTACATTCCTGGAATGCACTTGTTCCGAAGGAGATGATAGTATTGGTAAGAATTACAGTACCAACGTTTTCACAAGCCCAAAATGCACCGTCTTTTATGTTTGTAAGACCTGCGTTAAAGAGAAGCTCGGTAAGACCTGCACAATCTCTGAATGCAAATTCTCCTATTGTTCTTAACGAATCGGGGAACTCAATATCTGTTATTGAAGAACCTCGGAACGCATTATTGCCTATATGAGAGAGCGTGTTCGGGAATGTTACGGACGTTATAGAGGAAAACTCATAGAACGCGCAATCTGCAATAGAGGTTATTCCCTCTTCTATGCTTATGTTTGTAATGGTGGAATAGTACATACCCCACGGAACGTCTTCTTTGAAGAGGTACTCATACATCGGACCCTCACCCTCAAAGTAGAGGGTAGTCTCTCCGTTTGTAGCATTAAGAACACGCCAAGTAACGTTAGCACCGGCTTTGTTATAATCTCTGTCACAGTAAACGGTAGTAGTACCAAAAGGTTTCGTTTCGAAATCGAATTTTGCTGTCTTTAATGAATCAGCATAGAAATAATCGAGATTGAAGCCGTGATAAAGCTTCGCATCACGCTCCTTTAAGTGCTCCTCGGTAAAGCCTACCGACGAATCAATCTGCTGGCTGAAAATGAGTTCTGTTCCGTAACGGTATTCTACGGTCGAAAGTATCTGGCAATAGATTTTCACGTTACCCGTAAGAGGAATTGAAACATCATAAACGGTTGTTTTTTCAGGATCTGCAAACCAACCGGTAACAGCATGGCCTCTGTATTTGAGAGCTTTAGCGTCATTTATCTGATCATCCGAAAGCAATGCGCCTATTGAATTAACCTTCTGCTCAAGGATAACCTGGTCGCCGAAGTAATATGAAACAGTATAAAGGAGCTGGCAATAAACCGTCGTGTTTTGATTTATAGCTTTGCTAAAATCGAATTCGGTCTTAGCAGATGAGTCGGAATAAAATCCCGTGAATTTAAGTCCCTTATGAGCCAATGCATCCTTCTCTGCAATCTGCGCTGCACTGAGCGCTAACCCTGCGTTTACTGTCTGAGTAAGAACAGTAGCGTTATTATATCGATATGTTACCGTATAGGAAGTGGGAGTGCCCGTACCTCCGCCGGATCCGGTAATACCCGGTATGACTATACCTTCGCACGCAGTAAGCGTAAAGGCTGCAATCATAACAAGCAATGCAAGCGCAAGAATTAAAATCCTCTTTTTCATATGTACCTCCAAAAAGTATATTTTTACATATAATATGATAGCATAAGAAGTTTTCAAAAGCAATATGAAAGACTGACTTTTTTTCGCAGTTCGAAAATATTTTTTCAAGTTACACATCTATGCGAGGTTTTTTTATGCAAAATAGCAAACATTCTTTTGCGGTAAATCTTTTAAATAAAATTATGCGCGCAATGCCGTCTGTCTTCTGGATACTGCTTATATTCGGTTTTGATTCTCCTTACATAGGAGTTGCAACCCTCATTTGCGCCTTAATACACGAGTTGGGCCACATACTCGCCATACTGATCGTCACTCCCGGCTTCTCTTTGAAGCCTGCTATATCCGGCTTCCGTCTGGGAACAGACAAAACCTTATCATACAAGCAAGAAATTATAATAGCTTTCGCAGGACCGCTGACAAATATAATTGCCTTTAACATTTCTTTGATGTTCGGAAAAGCTCTCAACGGTTATCTTTTTACCTTTGGAATATTGAATTTAATGACGGCATTATCTAATCTTATGCCGATAGAAGGATATGACGGATACCGCATTTCATGGTGCCTTTTTTCTTTATTCGGTTACAGCAATCTTCCAATAAAAGCTTTAAGATGCTTTTCATTTTTTATGATCGTGATGCTTGCTTTTCTCGCACTTTATTTTATGGTAAGAGTAGACGGCGGTTATTGGATATACTTTATTTTCATTACTGCTTTGGTAAAAAGCTTAAGTGGCGACCGAAAGGTGTTTTTTGAGAAAACAAGAGAAAACGAGAGATTTTAAGAGATTTCAAGAGATTTTTTGAAGCGAAAAAGGGGTTTTTGGCAAAAAACAGTCACTCATCGCGGTTAAACGAAGATTTTTTCGAAAAAAATTTATGAAAAACTATTGCAAAACGTATATGTTTTTGCTATAATACCTTCATCGTATAATTATGCATTTTTCGACTTTTGAGGATAAATATAAAATTCGCATTATGCGTTTAATGAAAGGATTTAGGATTTAAAAGAAATGGCAAAGCTCATCGAGTTAAAAGGAATCACCAAGTCTTTTGACGGTGAATGTATTCTTAATTCTATAAATCTTTACATCAGAGACGGTGAATTTATCACCCTTTTAGGACCGTCGGGATGCGGTAAAACCACAACGCTTCGTATTATCGGAGGCTTTGAAACAGCTGACGAAGGTCAGCTTTATTTTGACGGAAACGAAATAAGCGCTCTCCCCCCCCATAAAAGGCAGGTAAATACCGTATTCCAAAAGTATGCTTTATTTCCTCATCTCAACGTTTATGAAAACATAGCCTTTCCGCTTCGAATGAAAAAAATGTCAGAAGGTGACATTAAGACTCGCGTCACCGATATGCTGAAGATGGTAGCCCTTTCAGGCTTTGAAAACAAGAGCGTCAGCACCCTTTCGGGAGGACAGCAGCAAAGAGTCGCAATAGCCCGCGCGCTTGTCTCGCACCCGAAGGTGCTTCTTCTCGACGAGCCCCTCGGAGCTCTTGACCTAAAACTCCGTAAAGATATGCAAAACGAGCTTAAAACCATTCAAAAAGCTATCGGTATTACGTTCGTTTACGTAACTCATGATCAAGAAGAGGCTCTTTCCATGTCGGATACTATTGTGGTAATGGCTGACGGAGAAATTCAACAGATAGGCACTCCTACCGATATATACAACGAACCTAAGAATGCTTTCGTTGCAGACTTTATCGGAGAAAGTAATATCGTTGACGGCATTATGCTTGATGATAATAAGGTTCGTATGTCTGGCCATACGTTTGACTGTGTCGACAAAGGTTTCGCTAAAAACGAGCCGGTTGATGTTGTCGTCCGTCCCGAGGACGTCGACGTTGTTACTCCCGAAAAAGGAATGCTCACCGGTATCGTTTCAAACGTAACCTTCAAGGGTGTGCATTACGAAATAATCGTTGATATCGGCGGCTTCAAATGGATGATACAATCAACAGACTACGTTGCTCCCGAACAAAAGATAGGACTATATATTGAACCCGATGCAATCCATATTATGAAAAAGTCCAAGTATTCGGGTATGTTCGGCGACTATTCTTCCTATTCGGACGAGCTTGATCTTCTTTCTGACGCTGATACTGCCGAAGAATTTTAATTTTTGCAATAAAAAGGAGGACGCATAAAGGACAATGAAAAATAAAAAGTCTATTATGCATTCCATTGCGGCGGCGCCTCACGTTTTTTGGGCAATAATGTTCATTGTTCTGCCGCTTATCATAGTTGTTTATTATGCCTTTACCGATGATAACGGAAATTTCTCTTTTTCTAATATTGCCGATCTTTCGGAATATGCAGATATTTTTCTGCTATCTATAGAACTTTCGGTTATTGCTACGTTTATCTGCCTTTTGGTGGGTTATCCTCTTGCTTATATCATAGCAAAGCTATCGCCAAAAAATCAGAAGATTTTCATTATGCTTCTTATGCTTCCGATGTGGACAAACCTTCTTATCAGAACCTATTCAATAATGGCGATTCTTGACGACGGAGGTTTTCTTAATACACTGCTCGGAACAGAGTTGCACATTATCGGCACAAAAGGTGCTGTTATCTTCGGTATGGTATATGACTTTTTGCCTTATATGGTATTGCCGATCTACACGTGTATATCTAAAATCCCAAAAAACATGTGGGAAGCAGCAAGTGACCTCGGATGCACTCCTGCACAGGTTATCACTAAAGTAATTCTTCCACTCTCCGCATCCGGTGTTATTTCGGGAGTTACAATGGTGTTCGTTCCCTCGATAAGCACATTCTATATATCCCAAAAGCTGGGCGGAGGAACATTCGAGCTTATAGGAGATACCATCGAAAGGCAGTTTGTATCAAGCGCACTTAACACGGGTGCGGCTATTTCCCTTGTTATGATGATACTTATACTCATATCACTGGCGGTAATGAATAAGTTTACCGACGCCGATGACGGGGGTATAATCGTATGAAAAAATATTGCGGACGTATTTACCTCACGGTTATTTTCGGTATACTCTACATTCCCATTATCACTCTTATCTTCTTCTCGTTCAATTCCGCAAACAGCACTGCGCTGTTTGAGGGCTTCAGTCTGCGTTGGTATAAGGAGCTCTTCTCTTCCCCCGACACCTTCACGGCGCTCCGCAACACGCTTATACTCGCATTAAGCGCAGCAACCCTTTCCACAGTGATAGGTACAGCTGCCGCTGCCGGAATTTACAGAATGAAGTCAAAGCTGGCGAAAAGCTCAATCATTTCGGTAACGAATATTCCGATGATGAATCCCGACATTGTTACGGGCATGTCCATGATGCTTTTCTTTGTCGCGCTTGCGGCGATTCTCAACATAGAATACGAATCAATCGGCTTTACTGCTATGCTCATCGCTCATACCACCTTCTGCCTTCCTTACGTCATTCTTTCGGTCTTACCGAGAGTTGAGGATCTGGGGTACTCACTTACCGAAGCGGCATTAGATCTTGGATGCACGCCTTTGCAGTCATTCTTTAAGGTAGAGCTACCAAACATTCTTCCGGGCGTAATATCGGGCTTCACCATGGCTTTTACCCTTTCTCTTGACGACTTTGTTATCTCCTACTTTGTAGGATCGTCAAACTTCCAGACACTTCCTCTTCTTATTTACTCTATGACAAAGAAAAAAGTCACCCCTGATATGTATGCACTTTCAACTCTTATAATCGTTGCTATCTTCATTTTTCTTTTCATTTCCAACTTCAAAAGCGGAAAAAACCGCAGAAAAGGCGGTGTAAAATGAGAAGATTTGTTTACAATATAGGCATATTATTCATCGTTATTATTTCTGTTTTTGCTTTAAGCGCATGCAAAAGCGAAGGATCAAGCGAAACTATAACTTTAAATGTTTATAACTGGGGCGAATATATTTCCGACGGTTCTTTGGGCACATATGACTCGAACGCGGAATTTGAAGAATACTACTATCAAAAATACGGCGTTAACGTAAAGGTCAATTATACAACCTATTCAACCAACGAGGATATGTATTCTAAGCTTTCAAGCGGAGCCGGAACTTATGACATTATCTTTCCGTCGGATTATATGATAGAAAGAATGATCAACGAAGATATGCTTTATAAGTTTGATGCAACTAAGCTTGAAAACTTCAAATATCTTTCGGATGACTATATCGGACTTTATTACGACAGTCAAAATCAATATTCCGTAGCTTATACCTACGGTAAGGTCGGTATTATATACAATACCACTATGGTTGATGAAGAGGATGTTGCTGCCATGAGCTGGGATATTATGTGGAATGAAAAATATTCCGGTAAAATTCTTCAATTCAACAATCCGCGTGACGCAATGGCTACAGCCATGTTCAAGCTCGGACTTGATATAAATTCATCGAACACAGAGGACTGGGATATGTGCCTCGAAGAGCTTATCGCGCAAAAAGCCTTGGTTCAAGCGTACGTAAGCGATGAAATATTCAATAAAATGATCAGCAACTCGGCTTCGATTGCTCCCTACTATGCAGGAGACTATATCACAATGCTTGACTCGAACCCCGACCTTGCGTTCTATTATCCGAAGGAAGGCACGAACGTATTTGTCGATGCTATGTGCATTCCGAAAAACGCAAAGAATCCCGAGGTTGCTATGGAATATATCAACTTTATGCTCTCGGAAGAAGCTGCGGTTGCCAACGCTCTGTACGTCGGATATGCTTCCCCGAATTCCTTAGTTTACGAAAACGATGATTACATTGAGGAAATGGGAGAAGATGCTATATCTGTGCTTTACGAAGATGATTCAACCTCATATTCGTACGACCCTTACTACCATAGCTTCACCCCGACTCTTCAAGCATACACCAACAATCTTTGGGAGCGCCTAAAAACACAAAATTCCACCGAAATATGGGTTCATATTGCAAGTATTGCAATTGTGGGAACGCTGTCGGGATACGGAATTTATTCAATCTACATTAAGAAAAAACGTTCGCGGGACTATCGCATGCGTGACAAAGAAAAAAAGCTTGCTTCAATGACAAAGCAAGCAAAATAAAAAAAGACCGTTTCGGACAAGCCGTTTTAACAAAAGGCAAGCGAGACGGTCTTTTTGATGTAACTGATATTACTTAACGATGAACTCGTTAATCGATGCGAAGAATTCATCTGCATTATCAGTGTGAGCAACAAGAGTAATCGGAGAAAGCGTATCAAGAGCAAAGATACCCATAATAGACTTAGCGTCAACTATGTATCTTCCCTGCTCAAGGTCAACTTCAAAATCAAGAAGCGTAACCGAATTGACAAACTTTCTGATATCCTGAATGCTGCTGAGCGTTATCTGAATTTTCTTCATTAGCTTTTTCCTCCTTTTCAAAGTCTTTATTTTGCTTAATTTTAGCATAAGTGTGAGGATTTGTCAACCAAAAAAATGTCGTTTTTCATAAATCATACATTTAATTAACAAAATTCGGCAGATTGCCGATTATCGATTTTCTTTTTTCATTTTTTTGTGCAATTACACGGAGTTTTCTCCGTTGACTTTAATAAGTAATTATGATATACTTAAATTTAGACATTAAAATTTTATAGGAGGATACTTTGAAAAAGCTTATCAGGTTTTTGAAAAGCTATATCAAGGAAAGCATTCTGGGACCTCTCTTCAAGCTTCTTGAGGCAACTCTTGAACTGATAGTCCCTTTGGTAATAGCTGCTATAATAGATAACGGAATCAATGCCGAAGGCGGCGGAAATATCGCATATATAGTAAAAATGTGTCTGGTACTTGTTCTTCTTGGAGCTATCGGACTTGCTTTTTCTGTAACCGCGCAATATTTTGCGGCGAAGGCTTCCTGCGGATTCACCGCAAAGATGAAGCATTCGCTATTCTCTCATATACAAACTCTTTCATACACCGAAATTGACACGATTGGGTCAGCTACTTTGATTACCAGAATGACAAATGACGCAAATCAAGTACAAAACGGGCTTAATCTGACTCTACGCTTGCTTTTGCGCTCGCCATTTGTTGTTTTCGGAGCAATGATAATGGCATTTACGATTGACGTAAAATCAGCTTTGAATTTTGCCATTGTCATTCCGCTTCTTTCGATTGTAATTTTCGGAATTATGCTTGCATCAATTCCTCTTTACAAGAAAGTTCAAACAAGGCTTGACGGTATTCTGAGCAAAACACGCGAAAATCTTAACGGTGCCAGAGTTATACGCGCCTTCTGCAAGGAAGACGAGGAGATCGAGGAATTCGAAAGAAGAAACGCACTTCTTACCGATATGCAAAAATTTGTCGGCAAGATATCGGCTCTTATGAATCCTATCACTTACATTCTTATAAACTTTGCTATCATTTTTCTCATTTATACGGGTGCGATACAAGTAAAGCTCGGCGACCTCACTCAAGGTCAGGTGGTTGCTCTTTATAACTATATGTCACAGATACTCGTAGAACTCGTAAAGCTTGCCAATCTTATCATAAGCATAACGAAAGCTATTGCTTGCGGAGGACGAATTCAAGGAATTTTCGATATAAAGAGCAGTATGGAATACGGCAATATTGAATTTTCAAGTGTTGGCAGCGGAATTGTATTTGACAATGTTGCAATGAAGTATGCAGGCGCAGCCGAGGAATCTGTGAAAGGAATTTCATTTAAGGCAAGCGTTGGCGAAACAATTGGAATTATCGGAGGTACAGGTTCGGGAAAAAGCTCCCTTGTTAATCTTATTCCGAGATTTTACGATGTTTCCGATGGTAATCTTACCATAGACGGAATCGGTATCTCAAGCTTTACAAGAGAGAGTCTGAGAGAAAGCATCGGCGTTGTTCCGCAAAAAGCAGTTCTTTTCTCCGGAAGCATTCGTGAAAATATGCTTTGGGGCAATAAGAATGCAGGTGACGAGGAAATACTCCGCGCTATCGAAATTGCGCAAGCCTCCTCTATTGTGAAAGACAAAGGTGGACTTGATGCGCACCTCGAAGAAGGCGGACAGAATCTATCCGGTGGTCAACGGCAAAGGCTTACGATAGCTCGGGCGCTCGTTAAGAAGCCAAAGATACTTATTCTTGACGACTCAGCTTCCGCGCTCGATTTTGCGACCGATGCAGCTTTGCGCCGCGCTATTGCCGAAAGCTCAGGAGGTACAACGGTATTTATCGTTTCTCAAAGAACATCTTCTGTCATGTGTGCGGACAAAATAATCGTTCTTGACGACGGTGAGGCAGTCGGAATCGGAACACATGACGAGCTTATGGAAAGCTGCTCTCTTTACCGTGAGATATACGAAACTCAATTTGGCAAGGAGGGCGAAGATGATGAAAAATAATAAGCCTTCCACTCTCAAAAAGGTAATGAAATACATAGGAAATTATAAATTCCTTATGATTTTATCCGCATTTTTGGCGCTTTGCATTGTTGCGCTGACGCTTTATGTTCCTATTCTCATAGGAGATTCAATTGACCTTATTATCGGCAAGGATAACGTAGATATTCCGAAAATTGTCGAATCTCTCATTATTGCAGGCGGCATGGTGCTCATAACCGCCGTTATGCAATGGATAATGAGCAGTATTAACAATAAAATTACGTATCACGTTATAAGGGATATGAGAAATGAAGCTTTTTCAAAGCTTGAGAAGCTTCCGCTTTCTTACGTTGACTCTCACTCGCACGGAGATATTGTAAGCCGTATAATTTCTGATGTTGATCAGTTTGCGGACGGTCTGCTCCTAGGATTCACTCAGCTTTTCACGGGTGCGCTGACGATAGTCGGAACTATGGCTTTTATGATAGCTATAAGCTGGAAAATAGCTTTAGTCGTGCTGCTCCTCACCCCACTTTCTCTTTTCGTCGCAAGGTTTATAGGAAGCAGAACTCACAGTATGTTCAAGCTTCGGTCAAAAACAACGGGTGAGCAAACAGCCCACATAAACGAAATGTTATCAAACCAAAAGGTTGTTATCGCCTTTTCTCACGAATACGAATCTTTAGAAAAGTTCGGTGAGATTAACGAAAGACTTGAAAAGGCATCGCTAAAGGCAATATTCTTCTCTTCGCTTGTAAATCCCACTACGAGATTTGTAAACAATATAGTTTATGCCGCGGTTGCTCTGGTTGGAGCTCTAAGTGCGGTAATGACCGCAGGCGCAAGCATACCGTTTACGGTTGGTCAGCTATCCTGCTTGCTTTCTTACACCAATCAATACACAAAGCCCTTCAATGAAATTTCTGGAGTAATTACAGAATTCCAAAATGCGCTTGCGTGCGCAGGAAGAATATTTGAGCTTATCGAGGTAGAGCCGGAAGTTGCTGACAAGCATGATGCTTTGGAAATTGGCTCTGTAAAAGGAGAGATTCAGCTCTGCGATGTCTCCTTCTCTTATACGCCCGAACAAAAACTTATTGAGGACCTAAATCTTTACGTTGAGTCCGGTAAGCGAGTCGCAATAGTAGGACCAACAGGCTGCGGAAAAACGACGCTTATTAATCTACTTATGCGTTTTTATGACGTCAATGAAGGAAAAATAACGGTTGACGGAAACGATATTCGTGATATAAGACGTCATTCGCTTCGGCAAAATTACGGAATGGTTCTTCAGGAAACAAATCTTTTTGCAGGAACCGTCAAGGATAATATCGCAATAGGCAGAACCGACGCGACCGATGAGGAAATAATAAGAGCCTCAAAGGCGGCTCACGCCCACAGTTTCATCAAAAGGCTGAAGGACGGGTACGATACAATCATTACAGAGGGCGGAGGCTCGCTCTCGCAAGGACAGCGGCAGCTTATATGCATAGCAAGAATAATGCTTACCCTTCCTCCTGTGCTTATCCTTGATGAAGCCACCTCCTCTATTGATACCAGAACCGAAATAAAAATACAAGAAGCGTTTCACTCAATGATGGAGGGGAGAACAAGCTTTATAGTTGCCCACAGACTCTCCACTATTCAGAATGCAGATATAATTCTTGTAATGAAAGACGGTCGTATTATCGAGCAAGGAGGTCATAAAGAGCTCTTAGCTCTCGGCGGCTTCTACCGCGAACTTTATGACAGTCAGTTCGCAAAAACTAACAATTAAAATTTAAGCCGACTCGATTTCTCTTACGGATTTCGAGCCGGCTTTCATATTTATGATTTTATTTCTTGTTTCTGTCGTAAATTTCCTTGAACTCATGAATTGCGCTCGAGAAGTCCTCAATAGCTCCGACAACAACGTCAGGGTCAGTCATGTCAATTCCTGCAACCTTAAGACTTTCAAGGGGAGAAACAGAGCCTCCGCACTTAAGGAAATCAATATATTTGCTAACGTATGCTTCGCCCTCGGTCTCTATACGCTTAACGATAGCAGATGCCGCAGATATGCACGTAGCATATTTGTAAACGTAGAACTCGGTATAGAAATGAGGAATTCTCATCCACTCATAGCTTATCTGCTTATCTTTTGCAACGCCTGCGCCGAAGTAGCGGTTTATAAGCTTTTTGTAGGAGGAGTTAAGCACATCAGCTGTAAGCGGTACGCCTTTTTCGCAAAGAGCGTGCATATCTCGTTCATATTCCGCAAACATTGTCTGACGGAACAGAGTTCCCTTATAGGTTTCCATAAGCTCATTGAGAATGTAAAGACGCTCATTGTCATTATCGCATTCGCGAAGCTTTTTGTGAGACATGAGAAGCTCGTTTACAGTAGATGCAACCTCTGCGACAAATATAGTATAATGTGCATTCTGAGGCTCGTTGTATTTACGGGAGAAATAAGAATGCATTGAGTGACCTGCTTCGTGCGCAAGAGTGGAAACGTCATCATACTTACCGTTAAAGTTAGTAAGGATATAAGGGTCTGTATCATAGCATCCCGCGCTGAACGCTCCGCTTCTCTTACCCTTTGAAGGATAAACGTCTACCCATCCGCGCTCGGTGAGACCTTCTTTGAGGGTATTGTAGTACTCATCACCGAAAATCTTTACCGCATCAAGAACTTCTTCTACTGCTTCTTCATAAGTATAAGAACTATCCGAAGCCGTAGTGATAAGAGGAGCATACATATCATACATATGTATTCTGTCAAGTCCGAGAACCTGGCGCTTAAGCTCAAAATATTCGTATATGGTAGGCATAGCCTTGTGAACGGATTTTATAAGATTATTATATATAACCGGAGTAACCTCATCGCGGAAGGTTGAAGCGGTAATTGAATTCTTATAGCCTCTGATTTTTGCAAGAGTGCACTTTTCCTTTACGGCAGCCGAGTACAGGGTCGCAAAAGTATTTGCAAACTGCTCATAGGTTTTATAAACACACATAAATGCAGCACGACGAACTCTGCGGTCTGAGCTCATAAGCATAGTTACATAATTTGCATCGGTAATCTGAACAGTCTTGCCGTTTTCATCTTTTATTTTACCAAATTGCAAATCAGAGTTTGCAAAAATACCTCTGATTTCTTCTTGACTATCGAGGCAATTTCCCATTTTTGCCATAAGCTGCTCGCACTCATCGGAAAGCATATAAGGCTTTCTTGCTACAATTCTGTCGATAAGACGGCGATAAGACTCAAGTCCCTCTTCTTCCTTGAACCAAGCATCTAAAACATTATTATCCACTCTCATGATGTAAGGACTTACAAACCAAGAAGCCGAATCTGCTCTTACCGCAAGGTCTCTGACTCTTGCCACCATTCCCTGCGCCGAATTATCCGAGGTATCAACGGTAAATGCAAGATATGCGTAGCTCCACATTTTCTCTATTTTGCGTTGCGCTTCGGTATAGTCACGGAGCGCACAAAGGAGCTCTTTTGCCGACTTGTTTATGGTTTTTTCATGCGATTTAAAGGCGTCAATAAGCTTCTCGGTGGCAGCATACTCCTCAAGGAAAGCTTTATCGCTTTCATATATCACAGAAAGATCCCATTTATACTTTTTATCAATGTCTTTTCTTTCCATATTTGTTTACCTCACATTTTATTTGTTTTAATTATGGTAACACAAAATCAAAAACAAATCAATCCTTTTTTGAGAAAAAAAGCTAAAAAGGAAAAAGGATTGACAAACATACGAAAAAAATGTATAATTAATTATCATTCTGCAGTCATATTTAGCAAGGAGTCGGTTATGCTTGACTATACAAAAACAGCCATAAATAAAACTATAAACGATTTTAAAAAAATCAGTTATTATTTCACGATTTCAATGCAGCTATTATACATAGCGTATTTGATTTACGCCATTTTTGCCCCTACCGGCATAACTGCGATAAACATTATACTCACTGCGGTATCGGTGGCGTATTTAATATTCTATCTTGTCACATATGATGGAGAAAACCAAAAACTCAAAATTTTCACAAAGCGCGCATACAAGTGGTTCAAGCTTGCGGTAAAGGCATTCACCTTAGGAGTTATGCTCTATGGTATCTATGCTACCGTCAATCACGTAACTCCCCTGTCGGTAATTCTCACCGCGCTTATGGTAGTAGCTTGGACACTACAGGTAATACTTGAGATAGTATTGCTCTTCTTGGAAAATGAAAAGAACTTTCTGCTTGCGGCAATAGAAGCCGATATCCAACAGATCATGAAGCCCGTTCATGCGGTAGGAAGCTTTTTTGATAAGGTGAGAGGGAAAGAGCCCGAAACGCCGAAAGAGCCTACAAAAAGCCGTAAGCTTCTTGACCGTATGGTATCAGAAAAACGAGCTGAAAAGAAGCAGCTCAAGGAAGAGCTCAAGGCTGAACGAAAGGCGAAACTTGCCGAAGCGTTCAAGTCTAAGTTTTCAAGAAATAAGAAAAATGAAGATGCCATAGAAACGGAAGCCGTCGACATAACAGATAAAGAAAAGACAGTAAAATAAACAAAAGGTCAGTCTCAGCGGACTGACCTTTTGTTTATTTTACGCTTACCGAGCGTTTGCGATATTCACTGGGAGTCATATCACATTTTTTCTTAAATACCGTCAGAAAATTTGAAAGAGAGTTAAATCCGGATAAATGGCATGCATCGGATACAGAAAATCCGTTTGCAAGCAGTGTGCGGGCATATCCTATTCTTAAGCTTATCAGCTTTTCGATGTACGTATACCCGGTGATTTTTCTGAAAAGCTCGCTGAAGTAAGTCTTATTATACCCTGCCTCTGAGGCAAGAAACTCAAGAGTTATATTTTCTCTGAAATGCATTTCTATATACGCAACGGCTTTTTTTATTCCGTGGTAATGCGCCCCACTAGATTCAAAATTTTTCTCTATTTCGTTTTTGCGAAAAATTGATGAGAGTATATAATGTAAAAGCTGCCTTTGGCAATCTCCGCGAAGCTCGCACTCATGCATCAAAAGCTCTGCCGCACTGACAATCCGCAGATATTCATCAGTTTCAAAACAATATGCCTTCTTTGTTTTTGAACAAAGCATCAGTGACAGCATTTTCTCATCTACCGTTTCTTCGTCAAAGGATATATTGATAATCTCTGTTATTCCGTCTGAGGTGATATAGTGAAAATCGGTAGAAGTGAGAAAGAAAACGTTCGTTTTTGAAAGATCGTATTCGGTATCGTTTATGATATATTTCCCTGTTCCGGATCTGATAATTTCAATCTCAAAAAAGCTATGCCAATGAAGCGGATGTTCTTTGTTTACAGTATGATTTTCAACAACTAGATGCTCTCCTCCGGGAATTTCCATTCTTATTTCTTTTTCAAAAAGCATCTTTTTCCACCTCTTTATCCTCTGATAACTCAATTATACACTAAATTTTAGTATTTGTAAATGTTTTTCCGAAAAAAGCATTGATTTATATGTGTTTTTTTGTTGAACTTATGTATGCATATAAACTATAATAAAGAAAAACGCTGGAGGAGCTTATATGAAAACCATATCTCTGAACGGATTGTGGACACTCAGAGGCAGAGACCAGGAAGCACCCGAAACCGAAGAAATATCTATTTATGCCTCTGTTCCCGGTTCAGTAGCACTTGATTTAGCTGAAAATGACTATCTACCTCGTGATCTTTATATGGGTGAAAATATCCGAAAAACAGAAAAATACGAAACATTTGAATGGTGGTATGAGAGAGTCTTTGACGCCCCTGAAGAAAGAGAACGCGTATATCTTGTATTTGAAGGTGTTGACACTATTGCTGAATATTACGTCAACGGCAGACTTATCGGCAAAAGCGAAAACATGCTTATACCACACGAATTTGAAATCGGCAAATATCTAAAAGACGGAAAAAACACGTTAAGCGTTCATATAAGCTCGGCCACAATCGCTAACAATGAAGCTGATTACAGTGTTTATTCTATGATGACATGGGGACACGCCAATGAAACATCTGTCAGACGAGCCCCTCATACATACGGTTGGGACATTATGCCGAGAATGGTACTTCCAGGAATTTGGCGCGATGTAAAAATTGAAATCAGAGACAAGGTATACTTTTCGCAGATTTTCTTTAAGACGAATTCAAAAAGCTGCGACGTTTTCTATGAGCTTTGCGGAAGGCTCTCGGATATGGAAAACCTCGAAGTCTGCTTTAAAGGACAATGCCGGGATAGCGTTTTTGAAACAAGAAAATCAGTAAACAAAAGAAAAGCGGAACGCCTTCCCATAAAAATCCCCAATCCAAAGACTTGGTGGCCTTACGGATACGGTGAAGCAAACGTTTACGACGTTACCGCACAAATATATGATAACGGTCAGCTTATCCACGAAGAAAAAACTAGTTTCGGACTTCGGTCGGTAGCACTTGACAGAAGTGATTCGACCGACGGAAACAGCGGACATTTCCGTTTTATTATCAACGGCGTTGAGATTATGTGCAAAGGATCAAACTGGGTGCCACTTGACGCATTCCATTGCCGTGACGCACAGAGATATGATACTGCTCTTGCTTTAGTCAAGGATATAGGCTGTAATATATTGCGTTGCTGGGGCGGAAACGTTTATGAGGATCATAAATTCTTTGATTTTTGTGACAGAAACGGAATTATGGTATGGCAGGACTTCTCCATGGCTTGCCGTATATATCCCGAGACCGAAGCTTTCAAATCTCAGCTCTTCAAAGAAGCAGAAGCCGTGGTACGCAAGCTTAGAAATCACCCCTCAATAATTCTTTGGTCGGGTGATAACGAAATCGACGAGATTCTTTACTCGTTTACAACTCCCTCGAACAATTCTCTTACACGCGAGGTCTTGCCAAAAGCAGTACGTCTTAACGACATAGGAAGACCGTATCTTGCAAGCTCGCCTTATATATCAGATGAAGCCTACCGCGGACGCTCGGCAGGCATTGTAGCCCCCGAATTGCATCTTTGGGGACCGAGAGATTATTTCAAGAGCGATTACTACAAAAACAGCAAGGCTCATTTTGTCAGCGAAACAGGATATCACGGTTGCCCTTCGTTAGAGTCAATAAAGAAATTCATTACCCCCGAAAGAATCTGGCCATATAAAAACAATTCCGAGTGGATACTTCATTCAACCGATCAAGAAGGGAACGACTCCCGCGTTATGCTTATGGAAAAGCAGGTAAAGCAGCTTTTTGGAAAAGTTCCCGTCGATCCGGAAAATTATATAACGGCATCCCAGATATCACAAGCTGAGGCAGACAAATATTTTATAGAGCGCATGCGCGTATCAAGACCGAGAACTAGCGGCATTATTTGGTGGAATTTACTTGACGGATGGCCTCAGATGTCAGATGCAGTAGTAGATTATTACTTTACTAAAAAAATTGCTTACGACTACATAAAACGTTCTCAAGCCCCCTTCACAATAGCGGCATCGGATATTGCAAACTGGGAACTTACGTTTTACGCATGCAATGATACTCTTGAGAAGAAATCGGGAACATACAGAATTATAGATGCACAAAGCGAAGAAATTCTTATGGAAAAAAGGTTTTCAGCAGAACCGAATCGCTCTTCGGTAATAGGCAAATTACCGATATTCTACTCAGAACAAAAAATGCTTATTATAGAATGGGCAACAGATGGCGAACGCGGACTTAACCACTATCTTTCGGGATTCCCGCCGTTTGACTTTGAAAAATACAAAATTTGTATGGAGAAGTATGGTTTATAAAATATGCGTGTTTTAGGTTTTGATATAGGCGGAACAAAAAGCGCGGTAATAAGCGCGGATTTTTGCGACGGCAAAATAAATATTCTAAGAAGAGAACAATGCCCTACCGACTTAACTATTCCGGCAACGGAAATGATAAAAAAACTTATTGCCGCGGCAGATAAAATTACAGATTTATCTCCCGAAAAAATAGGTATCAGCTGCGGAGGTCCTTTAGATTCCGAGCTGGGTGTCATAATGTCACCGCCAAATTTACCCGGTTGGGACAAAGTTGAAATTGTAAAGCAAATAAAAGAGCACTACGGTGTTCCCGTAAAGCTTCAAAACGATGCAAACGCGGGCGCTGTCGCGGAATGGAAATTCGGAGCGGCAAAGGGATTCAAAAACGCAATATTCCTTACCTTTGGCACGGGACTCGGAGCAGGTCTTATTCTCGACGGCAAGCTTTACGAAGGTACAAACGGAAACGCGGGTGAGATAGGTCATATAAGACTTGACAAATGCGGTCCTTTGGGTTACGGTAAGGAAGGCTCGTTTGAGGGATTTTGCAGCGGCGGAGGAATTGCCAGACTCGGATATGCTATGGCAAAAGATAGTGCTGCGGCAGGACGCTGCCCGCTTTACTACAAAGACGGTATGAATCAAGCAGATGTTACCGCCAAAAGCATAGCTGACGCTGCATATAAAGGAGATGAATGCGCGATTTCCGTATATAAAATATGCGGTAAAAAGTTAGGTCAGGGGCTTTCTGTTATAATTGACATCCTCAACCCAGAGGTAATAGTGATAGGCGGTATTTTCACACGTGTAGGTGACCTGCTTTTGAAGGATATGAAAAAAGAATTAGAAAAAGAAGCGCTCGCAACATCGTATGGCACTTGCAAAATAGTAAAGGCAGAGCTTTCCGAAAGTATCGGAGATTATGCGGCAATTGCGACTGCGCTTTTATGAGGTGAGTTTATGTTTAACGAATTACTTAAAAGATACCCAATACTTACAGAATGCGGGAGCGATATTTTAAAGGCAACCGACGCAATAATAGACTGCTACTCCGGTGGTGGTAAAATTATGCTTTGCGGAAACGGAGGAAGCGCTGCGGACTGCGATCATATTGTCGGTGAGCTGATGAAGGGATTTTTGAAAAAAAGACCTTTGAAAGACACCCAAAAAAGCGAGATGAAGCGCGCCTGCCCAATGCTTGATGATGATTTGCTTAATAAGCTTCAATGCGGATTACCTGCAATCTCTTTATCATCTGTAACAGCGCTCAACACAGCGTTCTGCAATGACGTAGACGCAAGTCTCGTTTATGCTCAATCAATGATGTCATTAGCAAATGATAACGATATTTTAATTGCATTGAGCACTTCGGGAAATTCGGCTAACGTTATAAATGCCGCAAAGGTCGCAAAGGCAATCGGTGTTAAGGTTATATCACTTACGGGAAAGAGCGGCGGAAGATTAAAGGATTTATCGGATATTTGCATATGCGCTCCGGAAACGGAAACCTTTAAGGTTCAGGAGCTTCACCTTCCGATATATCATTATATTTGCGCGGCTGTTGAGTCTCACTTTTATAATGGGAACAACGCACAGTATTAATTTATTAAGCCATAAAACAAAGGCAGCCTCATTTATAAAGCATCGGCTGCCTTTGTTTTTATTTTTTATTGATTTTATCTTTTTCAAATGTGTATTTTACAATATTTTCAACTACCGCATTCAAGATAGCCGCAACGGGCCATATAATCCACGTAATATGCCAAGCTGCCGTAAGGAAGCTTACACCGAGATAAGCAGCAGTTACAACAAGCCAATAAACCGTATCGAACATATCCATAAATTTATCAAGCTTTTTATTTTTTTCGGTAAAATCGGCTTCGCACAGAAGTCTGTTGAAAGAAGCCTGCCGCACGCCCGCCGTTATAAAGAACATAACACCTACACCCTCGCACGCCATAGTTACGCCAAGCATAGAAACTATAAGAATTTCATTTTCAGAAAACGAGGATAGGATAATCGGAAGGACCGACAAAAGACATATACAAGTACCTATAATATTAAACAACGCATATGTATTCTTGTATGCTTTTTTTCTTTCGGTTACTAAACCTTTAACCCCGTATTCAAGCTCAAACGAATTCGATTTATTCAAATATTCGTACGGTGAATTTTTAAATCCGCAGAGAAGAAACAAAGAAACGGCTCCCGCAATTAGAATAAACATAACAGAAATACCTAAGGTTATCGCAACAGCTTCTCTGACACCTAAAAGAGCAAGCTCTTGCGCTGTCGCGAGAATTATAAGAGTTATCGGTGAAATTATACATAAAAAGGTAGCAAAAGCAATTTTCAAAGATGCCGAACGGCGTGATTCCATGTAATTGTTTGCCTCGGACAAAGAAACCTTATGAACATCAGGCGAATTGTCAGATTCAGTAAATTCTTCATCTTCCAGTTCATCTTTAAGTAAATAGTCTGTCGTTACACCGAAAAGAACGCTGAGGGCAAGTATTTTGTCAAGGTCCGGCACTGTTTGCGCACCTTCCCATTTTGAAACAGCCTGGCGTGAAACGTTTACTTTATCCGCAAGCTCCTCCTGCGACCAACCGTTCTTTTTCCTTAATCTGATAATCTTATCTGCTAAAATCATAGTTTATTACCTCCGTGATTTTGTGATATGTCCTTTTTGCAAGAAAATTATATCACATCTTAAGCTTACATACAACCAACCGTCAGTATTCAATTTGTCAACCGGTAGTTGCTTTGTTAATTTTAGTAAGTTTTCTCACCTTTGATTATCGCAATTTCCTCTTCACTAAGCGGTCGAAACTTGCCACGGGGCAAGCTCTCATCAAGCTTAACACTCGATATGGCAATTCGTTCAAGATACACGACATGCATACCTACCGCCTTCGCCATTCTTTTGACCTGATGCTTCTTTCCTTCAGTTATAGTTATTTTTACAGCGGTTACGGGAATATCTCCTCTTCTAGTCAGCTTCAGCTTCAAGGGATCTTCCATGATAAGATGAGCTATATCGCGATAAGTTGCCTCGCCAATTTTCTCTGCTCTTGCAGGCGCGGTTAATATGCCTTTATCGGCATATATATTAACACCATTTTCAAGTTTTTTGATTTTTTCTTCATCAAGCGAGCCTCTTGCCCAGAAAAAGTAAGTTTTTTCTACATTGCTGATAGGCTCATTTACGTGAAAGCAAAATTTTCCGTCATCGGTTAGGATAAGGAATCCTTCTGTATCCTTGTCAAGTCTACCGACGGGAAAAAGTCCTTCTCTTTCACCTTCCGGAATATAATCCATTACCGTGAGTTGCCGCTCGTCAGTGCAAGCAGTTATACATCCCCGCGGTTTATTGAACATATAATATCTCACTTTTTATCACGCTTTCCTACAATAAGTGCCCGCATTGCATTAAGTATTGCCAGAACTGCAACGCCCACGTCAGCAAATACCGCAAGCCACATATTGGCATACCCAATCGCGCCTAAAATCATAACCGCAACTTTAATTCCAAGTGCCAGCCCTATATTTTGCTTAGCAATTGCGAGCGTCTTTCTCGAAATTTCAATAGCTTCGGGCAATCTCAAAAGATTATCGGACATGATTACAAGGTCTGCCGATTCGATAGCACTGTCACTTCCAATCGCGCCCATAGCCACACCTACGTCAGCAAGAGCAAGAGACGGAGCGTCGTTAATTCCATCACCCACGTACATCGTCTTCCCTTTGCCTCTGCGACCGCTTTCGGTTATAATGCTTTTAAGCTCGGAAAACTTATCTTCAGGCATAAGTTCAGCCTTAACTTCATCAATTCCTATCGACTTACCAATAGCTTCAGCACGACTCTTTTTATCACCCGAAAGTATTAAAGTACGGGATATGCCTACTTTTGTTAGCATTCTTATAGCTTCTTTCGCTTCGGATTTTACTGTATCTCCTATCACTATTGCGCCAAGAAAGACACCGTCTCTTGCGCAAAAGACCAAAGATTCATCCACGGCTTTTAATTCTGCGGGAATATGTACCGCCTCATCGTTCATAAGAGCCTCATTGCCTACCGCAACAGAAGCACCTCCGACTATTCCTATCGCGCCCTTTCCCGCAAGCTCACGGACAGATTCGGCTTCGTATAAATCCGTACCGGCTTTTTTCAGGCAATTCGCTATCGGGTGGTCAGAGCCGTATTCAACGCTAGCCGCAATACGTAAAAGCTCGTCTTCGGGAATAGTGTTATACATGACGCACTTCACGTCAAATTCACCTCGCGTTAAAGTTCCGGTTTTATCAAATGCAACCGTTTTTGTTCGTGCAACCGGCGCAAAAGCGTTTCCGCCCTTAAATAAAATACCCCTTGAAGCCGCTGCACCTATGCCGCCGAAGAATGCCATGGGAACGGAAATTACCAAAGCGCAGGGGCAGGAAATGACGAGAAATATTAAAGCTCTGTGTATAGAATCGTTCCACTCTGTAATATGGAACAGAGATGGCACTATTGCTATAAAGACCGCAAGAGCGACTACGATAGGCGTATATACCTTAGAAAAAACAGTGATAAAATTTTCTTCTTTGGATTTGTGCTCGGAAGCATTCTCCACCATATTCAAGATGCGCTGCGCTCCGGATTCAGAGGATTTCTTTAAAACCTCACAACGTAAAAGACCGTTAATTATAATTGTTCCGCTTTCTATTGCGCTTCCCACCGAAAGAGGTCTCGGAATAGATTCTCCTGTCAGTGCAGAAGTATCCGCATCGGCAAATCCGCTTATAACAACACAATCTGCCGCAACTCTCTGCCCTGCTCTTATTATGAGAGTTTCCCCCACCTCTACGTCATCCGCATCTACGACGGTCTCCTCACCGTCTCTTATAACCGTAGCTTCGTCGGGACATATATCCATAAGGGCACGTATTTTGTTTCTCGACCTAGATACAGCCTTGTGCTCAAAAATTTCTCCCAGCAAGAAAAACAGCATTACGGCTACACCCTCGCTATATTCACCGATTATCATTGCGCCTATCGAAGCTATTGCCATAAGAAATTTTTCATCTAAAAAATCACCTCGTAAAATTCCCTTCACAGCATCTATATAAACGCCGAAGCCTGATACAAAAAGCGCGGCAATATAGAGTGACAAAGCCAAGGCGGTAAACTCGAAACGGCTTGTGATAATTGCCGAAACAAAAAGAATCGCTCCGACAATCAGCTTACATATATCATTTGAAATATAGGAATTTATTTTTTTCATTTTTCAATTTTGATGCCACGGCTGAATTTTTTAGCTACTTCGCCAAGCTCGCTCATAAGTTCATCTTCCGAAAGATCGGATTCAACAGTCAGCTTTTCTGTAAGAAAATTGATTTTTGCAGAATCAACCCCCATAATGTTCTCCATCATAGCCGCAAGCTTTGCAGCGCAGTTCGGGCAATCAAGTCCTGTTATAGTATACTTAAATTTCATTTTTTCTCTCCAATCATTCAATTGTTTTTTTGTCGTTGAATTTATTTTTCTTCAATATGCTCAAGAGCCTTTTCTATGATATCTCTCACATGGTCATCGGCAAGTGAATAGTAAATGTTTTTTCCGCGTCTCTCTGATTTTATCAGGTTGCTTCCGCGAAGCATTTTAAGCTGATGGGATACCGCAGAATTCGTCATATTTAAAGCTCCCGCTATTTCGCATACACATAAAGGCTCTTTATCTATGGCAAAAAGTATTTTTATTCTTGTTCCGTCTGCAAAATTTTTGAAAAAATCCGCAAGCTCTATAAGCCTGCTCTCCGAAGGCATGGAAGCTCTTCTTTCCGCCGATATATCCGAAGGTACTTCACTTTCACCGCATATATGGCTTTCCATATTAAGCATATAACTCTCCTTCCAAAAAATATGAACAGTTGAACATTTGTTCAACTGTTCATATTATACATCTATTTTTCTATCATGTCAATAGGATAAAAATATTTTAATCGACTTTTTGTAAAAATTCATTAATCTTAGATGCCGGAATCGCAAAGCTATACATAAAATTGCCATCGGTGTCGTTCGCTATTGCATAATTTATTCCTATAAGCTTCAAATCTGTGCTTATAAGAGCTCCACCGGATGAACCGCTTGTCGAATAAGAGGTGTGCCAATAAACGTCAAACGTAACGTCGGAAGTGTTGCCGTCAACCCCAGATGTATCGACAGATTTATAACCTGCCAGCTCACCGTATGAAATCACGTTAAACTGCCCTTTAGGTGCGCTTACGGTTATAACGGTTGCATTTTGCTCAAGAACATGCTCGTCAAATTCCAAAACCGAAAGCATATACCTCGGATCCTCTTTTATACAAATTACCGCCAGGTCATAATGGGCATCCGAATAAAGAATCATACCGTCATATTTATTTCCGAATGCATCATAAACCGTATAAGCTGCAGTTAAATAGCTTTTATCTTTGTTCACAACGTGATTATTTGTAAGTATATAATAAAATCCGTTTTCATTTTTATATATAACTCCGCTTCCTTGGCTTTGGGTATCGGGAAATAGCGGATTACTATAAAATTCCGAAGATATTTTAACGCAAGCCTTAGATACCTCGCTTGAAATTTTATTGCTCAGCTCACGATAATCTATTTTCCACGATGCGAAAAGTGTAATATCTCCTGAAAGAGCTTTACCGAAAGTATAAGGCTCGGTAAGAGACTCGTCTTGATACCATCCCTCAAACTCGTAACCCTCTTTGATTGGTAGCTCCGGCTCTTCGGCAACTCTTGCACTCACAGTTAAATCTGGGTCACCGTTATTATAGACATAAGTGACTTTATATTCATTTAATGTACCTATACATGCGCTCATCAATAAAAGACTTAAGCTAAGCACAAAAATGAACCATGCGGATTTTGCAAAAAATCTCATATCTATAAAAATTCCTTCCATAGTATCTTTGTAATCAATATTTTATCAAATTTTTACGGAAAGTTCAATAGAGCTTTTACAATATTTTTAATTCTGTGCCGCAAATTCAGCTTTTGATGTGTATATCAAGCTGATTGTAAGGAATTGAAATACCGTTTTTATCAAATTCGAGCTTTATTCCTTCAAGAAGGTCAAAGCGTACCGCCCAATAATCCGAGCTTTTTGCCCATACTCTGATACTTACAGTTATTCCGCTTGCTCCGTATTCGGATATACGTACAAACGGAGCGGGGTCTTTCAATATCATAGTATGACTTTTACAAAAGTCCAAAATCAGCGACTTGGCTTTAGCAAAATCATCGTCGTACGATATTGAAAAATTAACATCAACGCGCCTTCTTTCCTTCTCCGAATAGTTGATTATTGTTTCGGCAGAAAGAGCTCCGTTTGGAATATAGACAACCTTATTATCCCCTGTGCGAATCCTTGTGTTAGTCATACGAATATCCTCAACCACACCGCTATATCCGCCTGCTTCAATAAAATCGTCTATGCGAAACGGGCGTGTTATAAGCAGCAGAACTCCTCCCGCAAAATTGGAAAGCGCACCGTTGACGGCAAGACCCGCGCATACCCCAAGTGAAGTAATTATTGCGGTAATTCCTCCTATATCTATGCCAAGATAAGCTATCAGACATACAATAACAATTATTTTAAGCCCCCACTTAACAAGATACATAAGAGTCGAGGACAGCGTCTTATCAACGTTATGCTTTGAACTGTTTAGTTTTTTCTCGATTTTTCGGGTTACAAGAGTTATGACCCTAAAAGAAATTAACAGCACTGCAAGTGCAATAATCACCTTTGCTCCTATCGAAAAAAGCCAGCTCGCAGCATTATCGAAAACATTTTGCCAATCTATCACCATAAAAAATATCCTTAATAACCAATCTTCACTTAAAATTTTGAGGAATTTGGGTTCTTTGTATACTTGATTTTAAAATATTCTTACAACGATTGTAATTATAAGCTGAGTCATTAAATACCGATTAGTAAATCAAAACTACCGATTAATTGAATGATGTTGCTTTTTTCTGACTAAACATTATAATTATGCTTGAACAACTGCAATACGGGAGGATAATTATGGAAGCAGCCATAAAAACGGTTAATCTAACAAAAAGGTACAAAGATTTAGTGGCGGTTGACAAACTGAACTTGCAAATTGAGCCAGGTGAATTGTTTTCTTTGCTCGGTATTAATGGGGCCGGAAAAACAACAACTATCAAAATGCTATCTTGCCTTACAAAACCAACAAGCGGTGATGCTTTTGTATGGGGAAATAGTATAGTGCGTCATGAATCGAAGGTTAAACGTGTTATAAGTCTTTCACCGCAAGAAACAGCGGTTACACCCAATTTATCTGTAAAAGAAAACTTAGAGCTTATGTGTGGTATTCACGGATTTTCAAAAGAAAAAAGCCGTGCTAAAATAAATGAGCTCTCTCAACAACTCAATCTACATGGTATTCTATCAAAAAGAGCAGGAAAACTTTCGGGAGGTTGGAAACGTAGACTTAGTATTGCTATGGCATTAATAAGCGAGCCATCTGTTCTATTTCTTGATGAGCCTACATTGGGACTTGACGTTATCGCTCGAAGCGAACTTTGGGATTTAATCCGCGAATTAAAAGGTAAAATAACAATCATACTGACTACTCATTATATGGAAGAAGCCGAAGCACTATCCGACCGCATAGGCATAATGAAAAACGGAAAATTGTTAGTTGTCGGAACTGCACATGAACTTATGGAAATAACATCTACCGATAAATTCGAAAGTGCCTTTATTTCGATCGTAAAGGAGAGATAGTATGAGAATGTTTACTTTTGCAAAAAGATGCGCAAAGGAAATTTTGCGTGATCCATTAAATATTGCGTTTGGATTAGGCTTCCCTCTTATTACATTATTACTCCTCAGCGCAATACAAGCCAATATACCCGTTGATTTGTTTGAAATTGAAAGTCTGGCACCGGGGATAACGGTATTTGGTTTATCGTTTATGACACTTTTTTCAGCTACATTGATTGCAAAAGACAGAGAAAGTTCCCTATTGCAAAGATTATATACCACACCACTCAAAGCATCTGACTATATATTGGGATATATGTTTCCTATTATTCCGATAGCAATAGTACAAACCATGGTATGTTATCTTACTGCGATTGCTCTTGGATTGCCGGTTACAATAAACATTGTTTATGCTATCTTGATGATAATACCCATTGCAATTTTCAATATTGCTCTGGGGTTATTATGCGGTAGTTTACTTAATGTAAAACAAGTAGGCGGGATTTGCGGTGCACTGCTAACGAACTTATCTGCATGGCTTTCGGGGATATGGTTTGATCTTGAACTTGTAGGCGGAATATTTTGTAAAATAGCAAATGTATTGCCGTTCGTTCACGCTGTCGAACTTGAACGAGCTATGATAAACGGAAGTATCATTAAAGCATTACCGAATATCTATCCCGTTATTGGGTATACAATAATTGTAATGTCAGGCGCGATTTTGCTCTTCTTACGGCAAATGAAAAAGCAATAAACAAGGCAGAATAGGATATAAAAAAGCCTATTCTGCCTTGTTTATTTTGCGTGAGGGATAGAATAAGCGCTACGGTTTCTCGCAACCATCTCTCGCACGCAAAAAAGCAACGGATGGACTGCGCCCATCCGTTGCTTTTGGTGCGGGAGACGGGAATTGAACCCGTACGGTAAAACCACACGCCCCTCAAACGTGCGCGTCTGCCAGTTCCGCCACTCC